>CANOTH010000072.1 GCA_947570505.1 uncultured Candidatus Saccharibacteria bacterium | reverse complement strand
CTTTGCCATATTATATTGCTTTATCTCCTAAAACTTCTTCTATGAATTTGAATGATGACAAAATATCAGCTTCACCAGCACCTACTGCCACCGTATGTTCAAAGTGTGCAGCACATTTACGGTCTCTAGTTCTAACAGTCCATCCGTCACGTTCCATAATCACTTGCCGATTTCCCAGTGTTATCATTGGCTCTATCGCTATGCAAAGTCCTCTCTTCATCAAAGGACCATATCCTCTCTTACCATAGTTGGGAACCTGAGGGTCTTCATGCATTTCATGACCAATACCATGACCAACAAACTCACGCACTACACCATAAGAATGAGACTCACAATATTGCTGGATAGCATACCCGATATCTCCGATTCTTTTGCCTTGCACTGCGTTCTGAATGCCAATATATAACGCTTCTTTAGTTACCTTCAACAAATTACGGACTTCTTCATCCACCTCTCCTACACAAAAAGTATAAGCGGAATCACCACAAAAACCATTCATATATGTTCCACAATCCACCGACACGATATCACCTTCTTTTAGAACAATATCGTTTGGAATTCCATGCACCACCTGCTCATTTACAGAAGTACAGAGAGATGCGGGAAACGGTTCTCCATACTGATTCGGAAATCCTTTGAAAGTTGGAGTTGCCCCATGATCTCTTATGAACTCTTCAGCAACTTTATCCAACTCACGTGTAGTTACACCGGGCTTCACCAATTTAGCAACCTCTGCCAAAGTCTTTCCGACAAGCAGGTTGCTCTGACGGAGCAATTCTATTTCATCTTCTGTTTTAAGAAATATCATTTCTAATCTAAAGAATTAATATGCCGCTACACCAGCGCGTCCTTTAATACGACCAGACTTCAACAGACCGTCATAGTGTCTCATCAACAAATGACTTTCAACCTGTTGTAGCGTATCAAGAACCACACCTACAAGAATTAACAAAGACGTACCACCGAAGAATTGAGCGAAACCGGCTTGTACACCGAATATACCGGCAAAAGCAGGCATAATAGCAACTAAAGCCAGAAAGAGAGAACCAGGTAAAGTAATACGAGACATAATATCATCAATATACTCTGCTGTTTTCTTTCCTGGTTTAATGCCAGGGATGAAACCATTATTTCTCTTCATATCCTCAGCCATCTGAGTCGGATTAATTGTAATTGCAGTATAGAAATATGTAAATAATATAATCATTACCGCAAAGACAAAATTATACCAGAAACTTGTATGATCTGTAAACGCATGCAAGAAACCGCCCGCATTATTTACATTTGAGAAACCGATAAATGTAATAGGTATAAACATGATTGCCTGAGCAAATATGATAGGCATTACACCAGCTGCATTCACTTTCAAAGGAATGTACTGTCTCGCACCACCATATTGTTTGTTACCCACAATTCTCTTAGCATACTGTACGGGAATCTTTCTCACTCCTTGAACTAAAAGAATTGCAGCGCCAATCACTAACAATAAGAATACGATTTCAATTATAAACATAATCAGACCACCACTCTTATTTGCTACTCTAGATACAACTTCTTGTAATAAAGCATCAGGGAAACGAGCAATAATACCAATCAAGATAATAAATGAAATACCGTTACCAATACCTTTATCAGTAATTCTTTCACCAAGCCACAAAATAAACATACTACCTGCTGCCAAAATAATGGTAGAGGTAATCATAAACAGAGTCCAATCTAATGAAGCATTTAAGGAAGGGCCAGCCTGCATTTTAAGATTGAGCAAATAAGAAGGCGCCTGAACTAACAATATAGCGATCGTAAGATAACGAGTATATTGATTCATTTTTCTTCTGCCGCTCTCACCCTCACGTTGCAGTTTCTGGAAATACGGCACAGCAATTCCCAACAACTGGATTACGATAGATGCAGAGATATAAGGCATGATTCCTAATGCAAAAATAGAGGCATTAGAAAATGCTCCTCCAGAGAACATATTTAACAAGGCTAAAAGGCCTTCACTTGTTTGTTCGTGCAATTTTGCCAGCATTGCCGGATTAATACCCGGTAATACGACATATGATCCGAAACGATAAATTGCTACGAACAATATGGTAATGAGGATCCGCTGTCTCAGATCCTCAATCTTCCATATATTCTTTAATGTTTCAATAGCTTTTCTCATTGAATCAGAGTTTTACTACAGTTCCACCAGCAGCCTCGATAGCAGTAGTCGCAGTCTTAGAGAATGCATGAGCTTCTACTTCCAGCTTGTTAGTCAGAGTTCCATTACCCAATACTTTTACCAACTGATTTGAAGAAATAAATCCTGCTTCGATAAAGTCGTTAACACCAACTTTTGCCAGACTCTTAGCTTCAGCTAGTTTCTGGATAGTATCCAAGTTGATTGCTTTATATTCTACACGATTGATATTCTTAAAACCAAATTTAGGAACTCGACGTTGAAGAGGCATCTGACCACCTTCAAAACCGATTTTCTTTGAGTATCCAGATCTTGATTTAGCTCCTTTATGACCTCTTGTAGAAGTACCGCCTAAGCCAGAACCAGCACCACGTCCAATTCTTTTTCTTGTCTTAGTAGATCCCT
>CANOTH010000071.1 GCA_947570505.1 uncultured Candidatus Saccharibacteria bacterium | reverse complement strand
GACATCCATAAATGAGCGTTACACCAATATGCTCAAGAATAACGATTCGCTTACCCTTTGGGACTGCATCTCTCTTGACGCTATCCAGAAGGGTCATCGTATAGACGAAACGGTCGCGCAGGATATGATTCAGCGCGGTCTCATCGAAGGCGAAGCTCCAAACTACCGTATCTCTCTGACAGTAGCAAAGAATACCAAGCAACTTTCCGGTTATACCCGTATTGTCGGGTTGGAGCGTGATAAGATAAAGCACATGGTGCTCCAATATATTCAGAACGCTGGTGTGGATGGTGCCAAGCGCAGTGACATTATGGAATATCTCGCTGGCACTCTCCCCAGCCGCAACACTCCCGAACAGAATGGTCAAATGGTCGGTAATATTCTCAAGGAGTTGGCATCTGAAGGCAAAATCCAATCGATTAAACAACGCTGGTATGATATGAAAACCGAGTAGAAAGCAGTAGTTTGACCTGAAAACCGAGTAGTTCATACGAAAAAGCGAGTAGTTGGCGAGTAGTTCGACAATTATCCGAGTAGTTTACCCCAAAAGCGAGTAGTTATTGGGAACAGGCGTGTTCTTTGTTTTCATTGCCGTGACACCATAATTGTTGTGCGGAGGTATAAGAGGAGAATGAACAACAAGGCATAAAGAAATATAGTTAGCAGCGTCCATCCGCGAGGGAGAGTGAAGCTGCGTAAGCATTAACAGAAGTACACCTTTTGGAGGTATAAGTTGGGTTGTAATTTTGCATGGCAGAGTTGCACCAACTGCACTTAATACGACATCGGCTACAACATGTTTGAGTTGTAGCCGATGTATTCTTATCTTGGACATCTATCCTGTAGTTGAGTTAATGCTTACTTGCCGTTTGTCGGAAGCTGTGAAGCCTTGCTGTAACCCGGCTTTGCGCAATGCCTCCCGCACTGAGTCCTGCGCCTCTGCCTTGTTTACCGTTACCTTTATCGGAAACTCCGGCTGTTTGAGCGCGGAGCGTATAGCGTCATGGAGATACTGTTTTTTTTACGCCAAGCGCCAAATCCTTGCCCTTGTAGGACTCAACGGATTTTTTCAGCGATTTGGTGAGTTTCTTCGTGTCAAGCTTTATGTCAAGGTTTTTCAGCTTCTTTTCAATCGCCTGTAAATCTTGGTCGGTAAGGTCTTTTAAGAATAACTCGTAATAGAGCGAACCTAAGTTTGGCATTTCCCTAAATATTAAAAGAGCCTATCGCAGACCGAGGTCTGAAATAAGCTCTTTTGGCTTAGGCGATATGCCCTATGGTTTATAAACTATGCAAAGATAGCAATTTTGTGGGAAAATGCAAAGAGGTTAATCTATATCTGTAATTTGTCCATTGGAGATTGTAACTTCTTCTTTTATAACCTCCCCATTATCACACTTGTTATAGAACGAGCTTAATCCTGCCGTTTTGGGTTTGAATTGCTGATAATACAAATTGGGGGCAAGATAGATATAGTGCAGATTTTTAATCTTAGAGTCTTTAAGACCAGACTTTTTAGTACGAGTAATTGTCGCAGAGTTAAATAAATTAAAATCATACACATCATCAAACATCCCGCTCCCGTCTGTGTATGCTCCAAGTGACGAGTAGGATTTGCCTATTAATATATTTTCTTTGGGGGTGGGAGTTTTATCAGACTTGTTGAAGTTCACATTAATCTCGGTTGGTTTGCCATCAAAGTCCACATAATTGACCTTCCCCTTGATATTCTTAGCATCTATGTTTGAAACACTCAGAGATAATTCCGTGCCATAATATACATTATTACATTTTACAACATCGTTGCTAATGGAATATGCTCCCGAAGCTATAAAATTGTCGGCAAGGTAAGCGCAATAGAAACCATCTACTGTGAAAGAAATAAATTTATCGCCATTTTCCCATACCCCAGCAAGTGTTTGAGTCGTTATTTTCGGCTCATCGGGCTTGTTAGGGTTGTCGGGTTCATCATCGCCTCCACACCCGGTGAAAGCAAGCATCGGCACTATCAGCGCCAGTACGAGTAAAAACTTTTTCATGTTGTTATTTATTTAGTTATTTGATTATTCTGTTCAGTGCCTCCACCTGCATCATAGCCCCCTCGTATGCCTGCTTGTAGTCCGCGTTGAGTGCGTTGTCGCCTCCGGTTGCAAGCATCGCCCCGTCACCGGTGCAGAGCCATGCGAGGTTAAGCTGGGGGAACACACGGATAATGCGACCGAGCATTTCGGTGCCGATGTTGCCTTTACCGGTGTGCATGTTGTTGGAGATATACTTTGGCGAGAGGCTACATATCCTCTCGAAGTCGTACTCAGACTTACATAGCCCCTGCGACTGCATCCACTGCACAAATACCCGGAGGCGTTGGATCGGGGTCTGATTCGGACTCATCCGTTCTTTAGCTTCCTCGATCGCTTGAGCAAAATACTCCTTGCCTCGGATGTTTGCGTGCGGTTTATTTTCTTTCAGTTCCCATGATAATTTTTGCGTATCGTTTAGTTGCCCAAAAATACGACATTTTTAGCCATTAACAGATGTTAATTAACAATATTAACATAAAAAGAGTAACAATCAGGCTGTCTAATCGTCTGGTTGTTACTCTGTTATCTATGAGCCGCGAGTGGGACTCGAACCCACGACCTTTTCGTTACGAATGAAATG
>CANOTH010000070.1 GCA_947570505.1 uncultured Candidatus Saccharibacteria bacterium | reverse complement strand
TTTGCGTATGACTTCTGAAATTTTATATGAATTAAACGGACCAGTGGAGGACCCAAATGCAGAAGAATAGAAAAAAACTTTTTACCAAAATAAAGATTACGTGTGTCGCCATAATCATAATGGCACTTGCAGCTGGTAGCACATCATATCTTGCTCTGGCAGGCGGTACTAGCGGACCTGGCGGACCTGTAGGTGGCGGTGGATGTAAAATGTCTGGATCTGGTACCTGGGTGGATACCTGTTTTGGTGGAATGTGGAAATACTACCCCACGACAGAAAACTATATCCATGTCGATGGTACTAAGTCCGGCAATGTACCAGGAGGCGATATCATTGGTTGTGGTACCTACGGAGGATACTATAGATTAGCTCTTGAACGTTTCCATCTTGATAGCTATTCGGGGACTGGTGTTCAGGTAGGGTTAGTGAGAGTAGATCAGTTTACCTTGGGATCATCTGGCGGCAAAGTTGCTTATCGTTTGGGAGATAAGCACTGGGCCGAAATTAGGCAAAAGTTTGAAACTGCTAAGAAGAAATACAACCTGCCTACTGCATGGGAAGAAACTGGATATTTCTGCTGGGATGATGATTGGTGTGATCCTACTAAAGAAATCTGTGATACTGTAGAACCAGATCCAGGAGAAGGAAATGGCTATTTTTGGGCAGATTCTACCGTAGAAGTGGATGCACAAAATGACGTGCCACATATTGGACCTTATACTTCTGACGCAGAGGATAAGAAGGCCTATGTCACTTTCAGCACTGATAAAGAAAGTGTGAAAGTAAAATTCTATCATAAACTGCACTATGTTCTAAAAGAAAAACCAACAGCTAACCCTGACAGTTGGGACTCAGACACCTTCACAGAAGACATATATACAGACTGGAATGTAAGCGGAGCAGGAACCGGAAGTGGAAAATGGAGCTTAACGGGTACTGACCCCAAAGACAATAAAGATAGTGACAAACTTATTGAAAAAGAATTCGAAGTTAAGGATCTAAAACGTGGTGAAACTAGATTAGTGTGCCAAAAGATTTCTTATACACCCAAGAGCTATAAATTCAAAACAGTACTTGAACATACCCACACTGATCATTCCGGAGATACGACTAACCCTGATGGTTCAACAAACCACGGCAGCGATACAACAGTACACGACAGTTGGGATTGGGGAGTAGATAGCTCAAGCGGTAGCGGATTCTCTGAGGCATGTGCAATTATCTACCGACCACCAGATTCTGTACCAGATCCATATGACCCCGGTACTGCAGGTAACGGCGAAAGTGATATCATGTATGCCGGAGAAGATACTAGTATGACATGGGGCACTACAGGTGAGACTGCCTTTACTAGGCGCCTGATCAATTGGAAATCAATATTATATCTAATAAACGAAGGTGAATTATACGATATCAGTAAGGTAAAAGGTAATAATCGTACTATTGAACCATGCTCATACTACAATGGTAAAACCAACAACTATTATTGTAAAGATTATGAAGGTGGTGGCATTTCTTATCCTAGCAGCTACAGCTATTATAAACAAAACCAATTTGCGGTAGCTGATTACGTTGGAGCCAAATTCTGCCTTTCCTTTGGCTATCAATATGAGTACCGCTGGAGTTATAGCACGAATTATGATGGCAGTTTTCCAGCCGGAAATCTATCTGCACCATACAGCCAATACTGGAGAACATACAATTCTTCTTGTCGCACCATCGCCAAAAAGCCATCTTCTGCAATCTGGAATGGTAGTTTAATGACTAATGGCGGAATTTACACACCACTATCGGCTTACAGGCATGATAGCGGTGAAATGAACAATGACTGGAGAAATAGTGGCTTTAGCGAACGTACCCTCTATGGATCATGGACCGAACACTTAGATGTTGTAAAAAACAGTATCGATCATCATGCATCAGGATCCACTCTAGCTCTAGGATCAAAACGCAACGGTGATGATTTCTGCAATAATACTATAGCCAGCTCCAATACAACTTTAACCATATCAAATAATAATTGCAACAATCTAGGACACTCTGGCATTAACAATAACAGTGCCTATCTCACCAAGCTCACGACTTATCTCAGAGATGATCCAAAAATCCGTACCGGATTCACTTATATAGACCACCAAAGTAGCGATAATGTTATGGCTCAGCTCGGAGAAAATATGAGCGGTACTACTATCGTGCGTCATAGTGGCGACCTTAACATTACTCATGACATCACTACAAACAAAGGTCCCTATAGCAACATTTATCAAATCCCACAAGTTATTATCTTTGTAGACGGGAATGTTAATATTAGCAGCAACGTTGAAAGAATAGATGCGTGGTTGATTGTAAGGGATGCAATTGACACCTGTACAGCATTTAATGATGGAACAACAGCAGCACATGTCAATGCAAAACCAACTGACATATGCTCACACCAGTTAACCTTTAACGGACCAGTACGTGCCGACAATATTAAGCTACGTCGATCATTTGGAGCTAATAATATCCACTCCAACCTTACAGGCAGTCCGCTCCCAGGACGTATGGCAACAGAAAAATGGGCTCCCGCCGAAATCTTTAACCTCCGTGCTGATACTTATCTCTGGGCTTATGCTCAAGCTGGTAGATATGATTCTAGTTATACGGAAAGTTATAGTAGAGAGTTACCGCCAAGGTATTAGGAGACAAACTGCTTGTCATTGCAGATTATCGGCAGGTGCTATACAATTAAGTAGCTATGGTCAAACGATTCATATGCGTACGTTAAAAATGAGGATACGAAAATCAGTGCGTCTTGATTTTAGGCCATAGTGAAAAATTGTAGTCAGAAAGGAGGTAACTTATATGTACAAAGTTACCAAGAAGTTCCTATCCCTCCTGC
>CANOTH010000069.1 GCA_947570505.1 uncultured Candidatus Saccharibacteria bacterium | reverse complement strand
AAAGCGGCTGTCCGCTAAAATGACTATTTTTGCGCATCGGTTGTTTTTGATTTTTGGCGAAACCAAAGTAACCGAAAAGGGTCAGTGCAATTTTGGTCTAAGGGGTCATCCAACCCTGGGTTTTCCAGATGTTGCCGTTGAGATAGGTTTCTATCATATACTCGGCGATGTTGTCAACCTCGTAATATTTGGCTTGTTGCTCCCAAGTCTTTGAATGTCTTTTCGTTGCCATAGTCGTAAATCTTTTATAGTGTAGCTATCCAATAGATTATCCCTAATGCAGTGAGGATTGAAATTATCCACCCCCGCCTCGGAAAATCGGCTTTACAATCGCCCAAATCAGCAGACCTACTATCGCCCCGAGGATTATCCCAACCACCTTTGCTCCCTTTTTTAATGCGGTATGAGCTGGTGAAGGAGTGAAGCTCGAATTTTTAATATGTCTGTCGTTCAGTGTCATAAGGCGATATTTTTTTTAATGCGTATAATCGCTGTTTGAAGTTTGTTCGCTCGATGACAATCTTGCACGCAGGGCGGCAAAGGGGTGTTCGGCACTTGCCGGAAAAAATACAAGCCGCAGGTCTGGAGATTTTTCCCAGCAAATGCGAAAGAATACCCCGGCCCTGCGTGTTCATCAACTCCGAGCGAATAAACTTTGAACTCCGAATTATACTCAGCATGAAACATAGAGCCAGCGCAGCCCCGCAGGGTGACACAGAACGACAGACATACGAAAAATGAAATAATTATGAGATAGACTATGCCGACCCCGGTCAAGAGCAAGTATGTGGCGGCCGTCGTTCATGTAGCTTGCGGAGTGATCGGAGGCTGTCACTTTCTTGCTCCCGGGGTTCTGAAAATAAATGCGGAGTGGCGTTGCGGCTCAAATCCTTGTTCAAGAGCCGGCGTTAAGAACACGGACTGCCGATTGAGAGTCTTGCGAGAGCGACATCCCTGTCGCAATCCCGCAAGGCGTATGAAGCAGTCGGTGTTTAGCCTGCTCCCATAGTCGGAGTGCGGTCAATGGGTGTCAGGCGCAGCCCGTCACCTTTTGACGGCACTCCGACGCCAACACGAGCCGCTACGCCTCTCCCCATTTTCGCAGTGAAACTGATTTATTCGGGGAATAGATAAAATTTGTATTGAATGATGAGCCAGATTATTAACTTGTGGATTTCAGGATTTTGTGGTAATTTTGCAATACTATGGCTGATATATCCACGAACAACGCCCCCCATATTGTCAGAGTAAAAGATTTCAAGATCGACACTGACTATGTTGCTTGGCTTTCCGAGATTAAGCAACGCTATCATTCTGCACAAATCAAAGCGGCAGTCAAGGTTAATACTGAGAAGCTGGCATTTAATTGGAGTGTCGGGCGCGACCTTGTAATTCGTAAAGCTGAAGAAAAATGGGGCAGCGGAGTTGTTGAACAGCTTAGTTTTGACTTGAGAGATGCTTTCCCGAATGAGAAAGGGTTTGGAACTACAAACCTTTGGGCGATGAAGAAATGGTATTTATTTTTTTCATCACCGGATGCTGTTGAAAAACTCCACCAACTTGGTGGAGAATTGCAAAACTCAAATATTGAGCGATTTATAAAACTCCGCCAAGTTGGTGGAGAAATTGAGCCAGACTTTCCTCTCGTTCTTGGTCTTGTCCCGTGGCGACATCAGGTTAATATAATAACCAAATGCAAGTCGATTGACGAAGCCGTTTTCTATCTAAGAGAGTGCATATTGGGCGGGTGGAGCCGTCAGACTTTGGATAATTCGCTGAAAGCAAACTTATATAAAGTTCAAGGTAAAGCCATAAGCAATTTCCCAGAATATCTGCCGGAGGCTCAAAGCCGAATGGCGCAGGAAATCACAAAGGACAATTATGACTTCGGATTTGTAACTGTGCCGGTAAACTACAAGGAAGAACAACTGGAAGCAGCTCTCGAACAGAATATAACCTGTTTCCTTCTTGAACTTGACACAGGCTTTGCATTTGTAGGGCGGCAAAAGGAACTCATTGTAGGCAATCGCTCCAGAAAGATTGATATGCTGTTTTATCACATCCGTTTGAAGGCATATGTTGTAGTCGAGCTCAAGGTAAAGGCATTTGATCCGGAGTATGCAGGAAAACTCAATTACTATGTCAACGCCGTTGACGAGTTGCTCAAAGGGCCGGATGATAATCCGACGATTGGATTGCTTATATGCAGCGATAAAGATGAAACAGATGTACGTTGGGCGTTCAAAGGAATACAGACTCCGATGGGCATAGCGTCTTACGACAATGTCAGGATCTCTACTTCAAATCTTCTTCCGTCAGCAGAAGAACTGCAAGCAAGAGTGCGGTTGGTAGAGGAAGAAATCAATAAATCCAACAATTAACTCATCGGACCATCAAATTGAACCGGGGACAAAAAAATGATTTTTTAACACTCTGATATTTGGAGGTTTGGAGAATATTGTCTAACTTCGCTCTCGTCATCATTCCGATGGTGAAGAACATTGAAATCTGTGGGTGTAAAATTCGGGAATTGCCGAGCACCTACTCAGAGTAAATGCTTGTAATTAAGCGTAATAACATTGTGGTTCGCTGTCCCAGGCGGATCACGATAAAACCTTGAAAATCAAGCAGTTATCTAACAAAGATGGCTGCTTTTTTCTTTTATGTTCACGCCAGAAACGGGTCCAGGCCGAAATTTTTGTTTTTGACCAATCTCATAAAGTGCGTTGAATAAAAAACTTGTATTTTATTCAATACAGAGTATTTATTGAATAAAATTAGCTATATTTGCAGTCTAAGACAGACTGCGATGAAAACGACGATATTTAATCAGCGGGCAGAACGTGACGAACTGATGTCGCGTCCTTATCAGCAACGACATACCAAGTATGAT
>CANOTH010000068.1 GCA_947570505.1 uncultured Candidatus Saccharibacteria bacterium | reverse complement strand
TCCATCACGAGCGAATATGCTTTCCAATAGTTGATTGCATTATGCTGAAATTGCCCAATAAACATAGAGCCGAAGTGCCTCTTTGGAGACTCAGAATGACCGACATACGGAAATGTTTTTTCTAAAATCAGTCGATGTGTTACCTACATGAAATTTGAAATGCAACGCTCCCGGAAAGGCGAATGTATGTGACGGAATCAGGAAATGGAGGCTTGCCGTAATGCACGGAGGCCGTCACGTTCTTTCGCATCGTGGAGTGCTGACAACGGAAGAGTGGCGCGACGGCTATAAGAAACAAGCAATGGAGCGGGCGTTAAGAACACGGAGTTGCAGATAAGCAAGAGCAGGATTGGCGAAGCTCCGGCTCCGGCGTTCCGCAACTCGGTGTTTAGTCCGCTCTCAACCTTTGGTAATGCGGTCTGCGGTAGAGCAGCCTCCGGCAAACGCCGCAGACGGCATTGCCATTACCTGACAATGCTTCGCTATGCGATGACAAGCTCCAGCCGTTGCGCCTCTCTGGAGTTGTGCGATGACTTTAAGCCGTGAAACCAAGGAATGATATATTTATAAATTTCTAATTGTTATATTTGCCAATTAGAAAAACTTTCACTATCTTTGCGGACATATTCATTAGAAGTGGCGACAACACTAAAAATACGGCATTACAAACGTATGAATAAAGATATTAAAAAATTTCTGGACTTCCCGACTGAGTCTTCAGCTCAGATAATCAACAGAAAGGAAGTTGAGGTCACTGCTCCAGACGGAGAGGTGTTCACTGTCTATTGTCAGATAGGAGCCTTGCTTAATGAAGAAACTCGTAATTATGAGTTGCACTGGCTCGAAGTGCTATTTGATAAAAATTTCTCTCTTGACAAAGAGGGAATGGTTCAAAATATTTGGCGTGAAGCAATGCAATTTGGCATTGGAAACGTGCTTGGAATAAGTACGGGAACACGCCATACAGATCGTGCAAGAATCGGTGCTCGCATTCGTGAAATTCGTGAAGCGCGAGGAATGGAAGCTCGTGACTTGGCGAAATTAGCCGGCATTGATGCCGCCAATCTTAGCAGAATAGAGAATGGTAAATATTCCGTAGGATTCGACATTTTAGCAAAAATAGCAACCGCCTTAGGTAAAAAGGTGGATTTCATTGATTTATAAATCAGAATCTTATGGAAAAGGAATTTCGCAGGGAACAGCATTACGCTGTTTCCCAGAAGGGCGTATTATCTCATATCAAGGAGGCCCATTATAATTCTGAAGAATATTATTGTCCTCATTGTGGTTGTAGAATGCTTAAACGATGTGGCAAAATTCGTGCATGGCATTTTGCCCATGATTGGAGATATGCCAATGAAACACAAAAGAATTGCTCTTATGAGACATATCTACATGGATATGCAAAACTACGACTGAAACAGTGGTTTGATGAATCAGAGTCTATAATATTACATTACCAACAAATAATCAGATGTAAGCATCACGAGTCATGTGCTTTGATACATGATAATTGTAGTCAGGTCATAAATAAATCTTGTGACCTTAAAACCCTGTTTGACACATGTTCGATTGAATCCACAGTAAAAGAATCCAATGGCAACTACCGCGCGGATTTACTGTTATCAAAAGAGTCCGATCCTGCTCGACATATCTTAATTGAAATAAAAGTTTCACACGGATGTACTGACAAAAAGAAAACGTCTAATGCTCAAATCATTGAATTTGATGTATCTTCGGAAGAGGACATCGAATATATCATATCTCACGACATTGAACCTTCAGAAAAAGTAAGATATTACGGATTCAAAAATCTGATTAGAAAAGATGAAAGGGGCGCAATAAAGCCGATGCTTTTCTTCCGAAAATTCATTCTATACAGAAGTGGAAAAACATTCTGTAAAGCGATAGATTGTCAATCTATAACCGACCATCATTCAAGTTCTTTATTTGAACTTACTGCGGATATTCTGGAAGAATTAAATTGGTATCTCAACCTTTATGGATTGATGATAGCTGCCGAGAGGGGTTTGCGATTCCCTAACTGTTACCTTTGCGAGCATTATTGTTATAATGAGGAAAATGATAGCTATGAATGTGAAATAAAAAAAGCAGTCATTGAAAAAGGCTCGGACGCCCTCAACTGTGATTCTTATGTGTTAAAGGACAATGCGTTTGATAGGCTTAAAAACAAGTTTATGCCATTTACAGTAATTGATACATGGACAAAATCATAAAGTCATCTTAATCGTCAACATTAGAACCTTCCCGGCTTACATCATAGCCGCAGACAAAGCCCCCCAATCGGCGCACCATTCTGGAGTTAGTTAATGAGCCTGTAAATAAATTGAGTCCTTATATATTTGTAAAATCCGATTATTCTCCGTAATTTTGCATTGTTCTCCGTGTGTTGGAGAATAATGCAAAATATTTGGAGAACATGAAAGAGATAACAATCGCCGGACAGCGGATAGAGCTTAAAGAACTATCCATTCAAGACAAAAAAGGTCTATGGCTTGAACTCATTGCAAATTTCAATATGATGCAGTTTGAGTTCAATGGGCAGTTTATGCTTTTGCTTGTGGCCAAAGGCGAATTGGATTACACCAATGTGCAGCGTCGTAAGATTTCGGAAAGAATTGAAAGCGTCAAGCATATTCCGGCTGTATTCTACTTTGACAATTTATTGACTTATGAGCGTGACCGGTTGGTGGAGCAAGGAGTATATTTTGTCGTAGCCGACAAATTTGCATTTGTGCCGACATTGATTATCAACAGGCGGTCAACAAAAAGCGAGTTTAAGGAATTGTTTTATCCGTCAACCCAACATATACTTCTGTACCATCTACAGATTGAGAGCCTTGTCGGTTTGTCGCTTAAAGAGTTGGAGGATAAAGTACCTTATAAATATAAGACCATCGCCAAATCCATAAAGCAACTTGAAGCATTGGGATTGGTTCGTCTGGAAGGCA
>CANOTH010000067.1 GCA_947570505.1 uncultured Candidatus Saccharibacteria bacterium | reverse complement strand
AACAGCATATAGTGGAACTGAGTGGGCGACTTCGCCCGCTCACCACTCCCCAAAAGCAGTGGGCACTTAATTCCACCATCAATCACTATGGTTATCGGTTGAAGAACGGAATGTGTACCTGTATGAAATGCGGTCACGAGTGGTTGGAGAGCCGTAACAGAATGTGCCTATGCCCCGAATGTGGCACACAGATTGAAATCAAGGACACCAAAGAGCGTGTTATCCGAGACAAGTCCTATTTCAACGTAATCACCACTATGGAAAACTATCAGGTAGTTAGGATGTTCCTGATGATTGTTGAAATGCGTAAGGGAATGAAGACAAAGCCTGCCTATCTTGAAATCGGCAGTTATTGGATTGACCCCAAAGGCAATACAACCGTTGTCGGATTGCAGAGAACTTTGGGACACTACATAGACAGTTTCGCCTTTGGCTCTCCATTGGAGATAAGGCGTGACAATGAAGCCTTCCAACGCATATCCGATGAATGGGTTTACCCACGCATCAAGGTCACTGACACCATCAAGCGCAATGGTTTCAAAGGCAGTTGCCACCATATCAACCCAGTAACCCTCTTCCAAGAGTTGCTGACCAACCCCAAAGCCGAGACACTGATGAAATCCAACGAGATAGAATTGCTCCGATACCTTTGTCTGAGGCCCACCAACAAGTCATACATCAACACCTACTGGAACACTATCAAGATAGCCAATCGCAATGGCTATAAGGTCACCAACTTACAGATATGGATAGACTACATCAAGATGTTGGAGCGATGTGGCAAGGACATTCAATCTCCCAAGTACATCTGTCCCTCTAATCTCCAAGAGGAACACGACCGATATGTGAGAAAACTCCAAACCATCCAAGAGAAGGCGAGGAAAGCCGATGACATCCGCAAAGCCCAAGAGAGGGAGGCGAGTTTCAAAGAGCAGAAAGAGAAATTCTTTGGCATCCGTATCAACGATGGAGAGATTGAGGTCAAGGTATTGGAAAGTGTTGAGGAATACCGACAGGAGGCTGAAAGTCAGCATATATGTCTGTTCAGTGCTACCTACGACCAGCGTGAGGACAGCCTTATCTTCTCAGCGAGAATAGCCGGCAGAATAATCGAAACCATCGAGGTTGACCTCAAAACCCTAAAAGTGGTTCAGTCAAGAGGAGTCTGCAATCAGAACACCGAGTACCACGACCGGATTATCAGACTCATCAACGCTAACACCCACCTCATCAAAGAAAGAATAACAGCATAAGATGTTTCATAGTCAGAGCGGACGACCTCGTGATGAAGTCGCCCGCTCATTTTTGTCAAAAATTTCGGCCGCCACAGGCGGCGTTTGGCACGTTTTTTGCTGTGCTTTACAAGCACCATAGATCCCCCATTATATAATGACAACAAAAGAAAAATTCAGTACATTTCTATCAAACATCAGATTGGATAATGATGAGACACTATCTAATCGTTACGCGCAGATTACAAAGAAGTTAAATCAGAGATTCCGATATTCGGATTCAGAAACTGCTAATAGATTGCAGGTCGGCTCGTATGGCCGTTATACTGGAATAAAAGGCATATCTGATCTGGACATGTTATATATTATGCCAAGCTATTTATGGCCGGAATATAAAAATTCTCCAGATAAGTTGTTGCGGCATACTCGAGATGCCCTTAAAGAAAGATATCCTACTACTGACATAACGTATGACACCCTCGTTGTTGTAGTAAATTTCTGTAATTTCAAATTTGAAATCCAACCCGTATTTGAAGCTGAGGAAAAGGATGGTCTGATGACTTATCTTTTTCCAGATACAAGTAAGGGGTATTACCGTCTCACAATGCCACGCCACGAGCAAAACGAGATGAAAACATTTCGCCAAGAGAATGGTGATACTCACCGGTTACTATGTAAAATGATGAGATCTTGGACTAACAATGTTGGATTGCAAATGGGTGGCCTATTGTTAGACACGCTGGCATATAATTTTTTAAAGAATGATTCTGATTTAGCAACTACACCTATATCCAAATTTGACACCTTATGTCGTGATTTTTTTGACTTTCTCAGAAACGAACCCGACAAGGACCATTATCACGCATTAGGAAGCGGGCAGGATGTCAAAGTGAAACATAAATTTAAAAGTAAAGCGAAAAAAGCTTATTCGTTTGCTTGCTACGCAATCTCTGCCGATAACGAAGATGATACGCATAAAAACTGGAGAAAAATTTTTGGCAAAAATTTCCCCAAGAAACCAGATACTATGAAGAATCTTTCATCATCGGTTATTGATTGTGAGGAGTTTATTGAGGATCTTTACCCTATACATATACAAGGAGACCTAAAAATTGATTGCGAAGTAAAATCTAATGGCTATAGAGAACGTCTATTAAGTTGGATTTTGAGTAACTCTCAAAAGATTTCCAGAGTTCGATCTCTTGACTTTTTCATTGTCTCCACTGATATACCAGAACCATTTATTGTAAAATGGAAAGTCCGTAATGTGGGAGATGAAGCTATCCGGCGAAATTGTTTAAGAGGCCAAATAATTGATTCAAATACCCGCGACAAAAAAGGGAGACATGAATCAGCCGATTTCAAGGGACCTCATTATGTTGAGTGCTACTTGATAAAAGACGGATATGTTGTTGCACGAGCTCGTATTGATGTGCCTATTTTATAAACCCTCATACAACCCACATACATGATAGAAGAAATTAGGATACAATACCGCCTGCTTGAAGAACGTTTCGTGAAGATTGCTTGGACTCATAAAATCCATGAAAAGCAAGCAGATTTATATGATAAAAAAGCAGGGCGGAATAAGACTTTACTGGCTTTTACAACAAGCTTTACAACCACTTCTGCTGTTGCAAGTTTGTTCTCTGAGTTTGAATTGGATTGGATAATAAATATTATTACAGCCCTGTTTGCTATAATTTCAACCTACCTTACTCTTAGATACAAGGACAATGTTCTTGAAGAGAAATCAGATTCAAATTATTACTGTCCGCTAAACCATAAAAAGTCGAGTCCAACTTCTTGAAATATA
>CANOTH010000066.1 GCA_947570505.1 uncultured Candidatus Saccharibacteria bacterium | reverse complement strand
ACTTAACACTCCTTATTGTATTTTGTATGTTTAAAATAAGTCAAGACAACTTCAAGGTTAAAACAATTCAGGACTTAAAGGCTAGTAAAGAACGTATTGATAGACTAACATTACAAATAGAGGCAGTCAAGCAAGAATTGAGATTGCTGTATGAAAAAAACAATCTCAATATTGATTCAGTATTGAATGTGACCTATACACCGGATTTAATATCTTCCAAGCTTAAAGAGTTGTCCGAGAGAGTTGATGAAATAGACAATCATTTGAATGAAGATAAATCAGGAAGCTTACGAAAGCAATACCTTCTTGAATCTGAGAAATTGAATCTTGCAAAGCAAAAACTTAGTGCTCCAGAACTTGAGTATCAGAAATATCTAAAGGAAAAGCTGGAGTGGGAGAAATTGTTAGAAGATATTACCGGTACTCCTGAAAAGGAAGGTTCAATAAAGTATCTTCAAAGTCGTATTGATTATATCGAACATAATCTAAATAAAGAACTATCTCAGAAAATCGAGAAAAGAGAGGATTTGGTAAAAGACTTGATGCAAAAGAAACATCAGGTCCTTGAGACCTATGAAAATCTTTTTGCTCCTGTTGTAAAGTTTATTGAGGACTATCATGAGGAATTAAAAGATTATCCTATTGAATTTGACTCAACTTTCTCTCTTAGGAATTTTGGAGATAGATTTTTTGATTTCGTAAGTCAGCAGGCTTCAGGATCTTACTACGGCAAGGAACAAGGGCAGGCTCGGTTAAAATCAAATATTGACAGTGTGGATATGTCTGATATCCTATCTATTGTTGCCTTTGCCAACCTGATCAACTGCGATCTACTCTATGACAAACGTGACGACAATAACGATTTTCGTTCAGTAGAGAACCAATTAAAGAAAGGTCATACACAGCAAGAACTATACGATTTTATTTATTGTATGGACTATGTCCATCCATTCTTCCAGCTTAAAATGAATGGAAAGCCCTTGTCCTCTTTGTCTCCTGGAGAAAGAGGTGCTTTGCTACTGCTTTTATATCTATTTATTGACATGGATGACAAACCTCTGATTATAGACCAACCAGAAGAGAACCTTGATAATGAAAGTGTATATCGGTATCTTGTACACTTCATCAAGGCTGCCAAGCGTAAGAGGCAAATCATCATGGTGACACATAATCCAAACCTTGCTGTAGTTTGCGATGCCGATCAGATTATTCAGATGAAAATTGATAAACTTCACGGGAATGAGGTTAGTTTTGTTTCAGGCGCTATAGAAAACCCTATTATGAATAAAATCATTGTAGATATTCTTGAGGGCACATATCCTGCATTTCATAATAGAGATTGCAAATACTTCGATAAAACCATATGATAATTGGTGATAGCAACTAAGGAGAATTAGGGATGTTTAAGCCCCGATAACCCTCATTGTGATTATCGGGGTTACGTGCTGTAAGATTGTCATCTATATGGCGAGTGATAGTTGTTTTTGATGTATTCTTCTATATCACGATCAGCATATATTATTTTCCTTCAGAGAGAATAATATCCGTAAATTCCTTTGATACGGTATTTGGATAAAGTGGAGCGGCTATCCATAATCTTCGGGTTAATAGGCTTTGTAAATATGTATTAGAGCATCGGGAATATACGCAAATGGCATTTGTGTCAGATAAACTGAGTGGAGCGGGATAATGTGTACCCCTCGTAAACGTGGAAATAGGCACCCGTTGAAATGCTTGAAAACGTGGGAGTAGATGGTTTTGAAATGCTTGAAAATGTGGTTTGACCGTTTTTGTTAATCAATTTAACAAAGCAAAACTCATCAAAAACACAAAATGAAAATCTGATTTTGTCGGTTTTTCTGCGTAAAAAGTCCGACAAAACAGTGATGACATGGCTAACGCCCCCGGTAATTCTCAATGGATTATCGGGGGCGTTGCCGTTGGATTACCTTATCGGTAAGGTGGGTGGTAGTTCTCTTTGAGGTAGTCCTCAATTTCGGTGTCGGCATACAGGATTTTGCCTTCAAGGGAATAATAACCGAATATCCCTTTAAGGCGATAGTTGGCGAGTGTTGACTTACTCACACCAAGCCGTCGGGCAAGTTCGGAGTCCGAGAGAAAGCGGTTGCCGTCAAACATAGGGCGAGAGCGTTCTGCCAACTCTTTAGAACAGCTCTTGATTTCAGAAAGTATCTTGAATACTTCATGCTGTTCTTCCTTGCTTAATTTGGATGTATTATCACTCATAATCAACCTTGCAATTATAGAGTAGCCGTCCAATCTCGCCTGCCGGATAATAAACCTTGCCCTCAATTATTGAGTATCCGATCTTGCCTTCCATTCGGAGTAGTGTCATGCCGCGCTGTGAACGGCGAAGTATTGACTGAGCCGAAATATTGTCTATCCACTCCTGCCGCTCATTCCCTGACAAGCGTCTGATTGCTTTGCCAAGAATTGAACGGCACTCGGCAAGAGTGGCGACCATAGCGTCAAAGACGCTGCGTTCAATGGTGATGTATTCCATAAATATAACCTTGGATTAGTGGTTTGATACTTTGCCCTGAATACAGCAATGGCAATCCATATTCCGGACTATGGGTTGCCATCATCATATTTTTATGAGCCGGGGATAGCTGTGCCTGTTTGGGATATATCGGGGCAGTCGCTTTGTCCGTGTAACATTCCGACTGCGAAAAAAGATTACTGAAAATGAGCGATTTCCCACGGTTACACACCGATTACCCAACATTACCCAACTTGAAAAATTGTCATAAACAAACAGCCATATTACGGTTGTTTCTATGTCAAATCCACGACGGATAAACATTACTCCAGCCGCTCAATCTGGTTCGGGTAGCACGCGGAACCGAACCAAAATTGACGACTGTCTGGTTCGGGTTGCAACGCGAATCGAACCAAATCCGAGGCAAATATATACCCCGTTCAGGATTTAATTCCCACTTAAAACAGGCTTTCATTAAAGCACATCGGCTAATAGACATAAAAGCCGATGGAGTGACGCCTATACCCCTGCCTAAAGCAAGAAAAAAGGCTAAACCTCTTAATGAAAGTTAAAAAAAGTAGGAACGTTCCAGGAACGTACCCGA
>CANOTH010000065.1 GCA_947570505.1 uncultured Candidatus Saccharibacteria bacterium | reverse complement strand
AAAATCAACAGATTAAACGCCCCTATCGGTATAACGTCTATTCAACATTATCGCCTTAGCGTGTCCGCTGAATAGTTACCATACGGTTCAAATAAGTTAAATATTATCAACGGGTATATTTTTGGCAATCAGTAATATATATTTTGATGATAAATTATACGAGCTCCAACATGTTAATATTTAACACCGATTAACTTTTGGTTAAATTTCTCAATCGTATTGTATAAGAGTACCAATACTTAGATTGAATATGAAATTAGCAATCGTTGGCACTCGAAATCCGGGTGTGACCTATCAGGAGTGGGAGAAACTCCTACTCAACAAAATCAATCCCGACGAGATCCAGATGGTAATCTCTGGTGGCGCAAAAGGAGTTGACACTTTTGCCAAATTATTCGCCGCTCGTCATCACAAGCCCTACATGGAGTTCGCTCCGCAGTATAACGTCTATGGACGATATGCGACACTGAAGAGAAACACTCAGATAGTCAAAGAGGCTACTACTGTCATCGCCTTCCCATCGCCTGACTCAAAGGGGACTTTCCACACAATTAGGGAAGCACAGCGTATGAAAAAGCAATTAATGGTTGTTCCCGTCTCAACAAGGGCAGAATAATCCCAATCTATTAATCTTAGATAAATCAAGAAAGATGAAAGAATTAACGTTCAATCAAGTTCAATTTTACGGAGAAGGCCTAATGCGGTGGATGCAAACCGGAGAAATGTCTTTAGAAGACATGACCTCCGGGGGCAAAGTTTACAAGCTGATTGCCGTTCTTTGTGATAGCCCCTTTAGAGAGTCTGTCGATTCGGATTTCAACGGCATGTCTTTTGATGCCCTATGTGAATTTCTCAACATCAACGGGCAGTCATTAATATGAATCGGTTCAGATTTGGAAATATATGGCTTGCCCCTTGGGCATTGGGAAATTTAGCTCCTCGGAATACTGGGGTGGATGCTGTGATATGGGTTAGTACATGTCAGGAATTTCCCAAACCGTTCATTCTTGTGGGTATGGATTCAGATTCATTATCTTCTTGTGATTTATTGGTAGCTATTGATAATCTGTCGAAACGGCTGTGTTAGACACCAGATACAGTAATTCCCCACCTTCTATGGATTCAACTTATCAAGTGGATAAACTTGAATTTCAAGGAGCTTCTGCTGTTATGGAACGATGAAATAAGTACGGCAGATTTCGTTCTTAATTACTTGCGGAAAATATAATAATTCAGAAGTTGCGCACGACACGAAAACAGTGTACAAAACAATGATTGGATATGCAGAACAAAAAGGAACGACTGTGTATGTGTATAGCCCCAGCGGAGGTTATATCTGGCATCGGGTCGGGACTTTAGTGGGTTATACCTCCAATACAGTAACCATCAAGCACGGCTCAACCATATACATCTGCGGGGAGCGAGGAGAGATCAAACATACACGTTAATCAGATATGCAAGAAAAATATCGCAGACACATGACGTGGTGGCTGGACGAGTTTTGTGCAGGCGACCAGGTAGAACACTATGTCAAATTGTTTCCGGAACTCGACTCACGTCTTGCCAAATTTGCCGTCGGCATCTTTATATGGAACATGAAGGGGCTTATTGATATCAACAATCCCGATGATGTCAGTAAGGTACGACTGATTCTTAGAGTACTCGATCAGACACCTGGTTACGATTTCTTTGACAACACTTTCAATGAGTGCGACCCGGATATGGTGTGCCAACTCATAGGGATGTCTCCTGTCGCTCCCATAGAAGAAGGAGAGATCGAGTTTGACTATTCGGTTAGTGAAGTCAAAGACTTTGAGGAGGCTCATTCATATTTTGAAATGGTTTCATGGTGTATCGTGATTTCTGAAGAATCATTCAAGGAGTACACCTCAAATGGCAATCGATTCTACTTCTGTGGCAATGGCGACTGGTGGGACGTTCCTTGTGTGCCCGGTATGGACTTTCCACATGACAAGTACGGCTATTCACTGATAGCTGTTGAAGTGACTCCGGAAAACAAAATCGCATCCGTGACCAGTCGTTGGAACACCTGCGCAGGAGATACCGGAGATTTTCTCTCTCCTGAAAATCTCCGGAAGGTTTTGGGTGAAGAAAACTTTAATAAGCTCTTTTCAAAACTACCCCCAGACAGCACTGATGACACGAAACTTCATCTGTAATAAGCTATAACAGCCCCGTATGTGTGAGAAGCCTGCGTAGTCAATTCCTTAATTCAATAAAAAATTTGTATATTTGTGCGCATAATCAGCATAGACTGGTTTGGCGACATATTGAATTAAGTGAAGCGTTATGCTTTCTTGTTGACGGAAACCTGAGAAATTTCTAAAAGCAGACAAGGATGGCATAATGGTTTCTCACGCATAGCGTGGGCTGCCATTACTGCATCTGTCTGTAAGGTTTTCTCAGGACCTCCGTTAACGATGTGCTAAGGCGGTTCGCGCTTCTGTATTTCACGTAGTTGATATAATTTTAACATATTATCCCATGCAAAACTTACGTGGTATAAATTCCAAGCTCATATCCTCATTCAAGGAGTCAAAGCTGTGTCAACTTATTAAAGAGAATCCGGACAGGCTTTTAGCTTGTATCAGAAACAATGCTATCGGCATATATTATAATGCCGACCGTATCGCTATGGTATCTCTTGCCAAAGACGGAAACCTTAAATGTGAGATTAACAGCTACTACCTTAGTGATTTCTACCTTCGAGAAAACAAAGACACAAGAGAGGCAGGCATTGATGAAACACATGTACCGGCGGACATCGTTACGTCATTTGAAAAAATCAAGAAAAACAGCGATCTACGCTCCACGCCCGAGAAGAAAGCTCAGCAAGCACTTGTGTCTGCCACAAATGCCAATAAAGATTCCGCATGGGTGTGTATTGACATTGAATACCGTCAATCAACAAAAGCACAATCTACCCTTGTCGAAGCCAATCGGTTTACAGGTCGCTTCGATATCATTGCAATCTCCAAAGAAAAACCCTACAGGATTGCAATTATTGAATTGAAATACAATGACGCTGCGATTGGAGGCAAGTCAGGTGTCGTCAAACATCTTAAAGATTTCTCAAAATTTAACAACAATACATGCATTGAAAATCTAAAGAAAGAGATTAAAATGCAGCTAAGCAACCTTTCAGAAT
>CANOTH010000064.1 GCA_947570505.1 uncultured Candidatus Saccharibacteria bacterium | reverse complement strand
GATATACCATTGTATGCCCCGCCCGGGAAAGTACTTGAGATGCTGATGGTGCAGTACCAGCGCGGGTTGGAAGTGCCTAAGGCACCACCGTTTTCCTGCAAGACTCGACTTTATGAGAGCGAAGTGGAGAAGAAAGACTTGTGATTTTTGTAATGATCAAGTTTTTTCAACTCTGCAAAAACGGTTTATACAATTTTATGGCTTAGAAAGCCCGATCTTACGGGCTTTCCCGAAAATGAGTAGACTAAAAATTACCCAATTTTTAATCCTTCACTCGTAGTTTCACCGAGAAAAAATTGCCTCACTTACGCCTATATGCTTCTGCATCCTCACACCATCCATTGGGCCGAACATGTTATAGGATTTTTCTTGGCGGTTGAATAAACACAAACACCGTTCTGACTTCTTGCAGAAGGCTGTGATAGAAAAATCTGCTCCACGTAGCTATACGCCTCAATAGAGCAGATTTTTCGTAAGGTTCCCATGACTGTGATGAATATTTTCTAGCGAAGGTGAAAAATTGGCTTATTGAACAACCGAGAGGAGTTTTACATGAGCCAAGCCGACTACGTTCTTTCCTTTCCATCCGTTACAGTGGAAGCCAATCCGAGCCCAACAGTTGTCCCCGACGAACTTGAGGCAGCCGAGCAAGATATGCAAGAAGACGAGGTTGAGATATTTGAAATCGAGCCGGCCGCAGTAGAAAAGCCGGCAGAATTAGGACCAGCCTCGAAGCAAATTACCGTTTCTGTAAGATCGGAGGTTACTGTCAGCTATGAAACGGCGGATCCTAGTCTTGAAGCCAGAGGTTTGATAAAGATGCTTCTCGGAGTGGAGCCATGAGTTTTCTGAACTTTAAAGGCTGCAAGATTACGGTCGTCACCACTGCCACTGATCTACGAGCCGGTTACTTTAGACTGGAAGCCTTTGCTAGAAGCACTCTTAATATAGACATCTGCTCGGGCCATCATTGTGTTGTGTTTTTATCTCGTACACGGGCGCTGGCCAAGATTATCGCAGCTGACCAGTCGGGAATGACTTTGATAACCAGACGGCTGCATCACGGGAGCTTCCAACAGCTAATGAGTCTTCTTGACAGCCCGGCTAAAAGAAGCCTAACAGCTGAACAGCTCGTATCCTTTTTAAATGGAAAACGCATTGAAGGAGCCCGCAAAAACTACTTTAAGGAACAATAAGTTGTAACACTTTGTTTGATAACGAACGTTAAAAAAATCCATCCTATAAACCTTGATCACCAAGGCTTTTAGCCATGGTATTTGAGAGCTTTGGAGGGGACTGCGAAGGCCGGTTTTAATCTGCTTTCAGTTGCTTCATAATTGAACAGTGTTCGGCATTCCCAACCGGAGAGCAAAGTGTTCAACAAGAAGCAGCTCAAAAATTTGTCACAAGAAGAACTCATTGAGCTTGTGCTTAAAACGGAAAAAGAAAAAGAAGAAATACAGGCACGATTTCGCGGGCTCTCCACAATTGTCATCAACGCATTTCACAACTGTAAAGAAGTGGCCTTATTAGCCGACAAATATCTGATTGCCGAAGATAAATGGATGGGGCTAGCCATTGAACAGCAGATCAGCCATATGCTTGAATCGCTCAGAGTCTTGGCTGAAAATAGTTCGAGTCAATTTCAAGCGTTACTGGGAAAAGGATCGGAAAAAATTGGTAGGGCTGAGGTTGATAAAGAACTCAAAGAAAACAAAGGTTCGTGGGTTAACGGCAGCAAAGAACTGATAGAGGCCACACGCATCGTTGATCAAGTCGTTAAATCGTTGCCGGAAAACACTCCGTTAGCCGGAGAATTTAAAAGCATCGTCAATGAGCCTGCTGCTTCGATTGCCGCTTTAGAAAAGAAACCGAGCCTTGGGCGCCAAAAGGTAAATCCAAAGGTAAGAGAGCGCACCGTTGTTCCTGCTTCCGACAAAGTTCCTCACTGCAAAGGCTGCACGGAAGAGATGGTAAAGCTCTCTAGCTTTGTAGAAACAATAAGAAGAAAGACACTGCCGAAACTGGACAATCTTGAGGCGCTCTCTCAGCGGCAAGATGTTTATGTATGTCCTAAATGCGGACAAGCACATGTCAGGCTCCCGGTCGATGCAGAGCATCCGGTTAACTGCGCACGCACAGTCGGTACATCGATGCTGGTTGAGCTAGCTATGGGCCTTTACAGCGGAATACCGCTGCACAGACAGATTAAGGAGCTGCAGCAAAAGCTTTGCTTGGGCCATGACACCGTCTCGTACAACTTGCATGATTTAGCCCGCTTTTACCTGCATCCTCTTGCTCTGCTTTATGAATCCTCTTTAAAGAAAGCCGATGTACTAATCGCAGATGAAACTGTATTTCCGGTGCTTGAAGCTCAGGGAAGAGGAAAGTGTGCCAAGGAGCGCATGAATGAGTCTAAGCTGCGCAAACAGAATTATCTTCTGGCTCTGACAACAGCAGCTTCAGCGCCTGAACAAATATTTATCCTTAAGTATTTACCAAGCCGAAGCGCTCAAGCAATTAGCTCACAAATCACATCAGACTTCCAGTTCAATACTTTAGTAACCGATGGCTATAGCGCCT
This sequence comes from uncultured Candidatus Saccharibacteria bacterium, assembly GCA_947570505.1. GTDB lineage: Bacteria > Patescibacteriota > Saccharimonadia > Saccharimonadales > Saccharimonadaceae > Nanosyncoccus. The sequence goes on along the minus strand of CANOTH010000064.1, from coordinate 694 downwards.
ATGAAACAGTTCTTCAGGCACTAGGCGGGGAAAGAAAGCATCAAAGCTGTTTAATTCACTACCGGCGCAAACTTCTCAGTGCTCTGTTAAGCAGCAGTCTTTTAAAAGAACTTCATCAATCAGCGCTCGGTGAAAAAGAAAAGCTCAAGCAGATGAAGATAAGAGTCCAACAGGCTGAGCCGGGCAGCTGCGTGCTTATCTGTGTTGAGGCACTATCAAAGCTGTATAACCTGCAAGAGGCAATATCGAAGGAAGTCTCGCAGAGGAAGCAGGAGGAATACCGCAGGCGCCAGGACTCTTTATTAACGGCGGTAGACAAAATAATGTCCTATCAAGCCGACAAAATCTGTATAAAAACTCAATCGGGTTTATATAAGAAAGGAGTCGGAGGCGGGTTGTACTCAGCGGCATGCGCTTACTATATGAATTTGCGCAATGAATTTAAGGTCTTTATCGATGACTTCAAAGTACCGGCTGACTCTAATCTGGTAGAAAGCCGCTTGAGGCCGGTGACAGTTCTGAGGAAAAACATTTGGTATAAACAATCGGTTGAGTATGCGGTGGATATGTGCGACATCTACTCTATCTTTAAGACGCTCGAACTCAACGGCATAGCCCCAGTGGAATATTTGAAAAAGTACTGTCGGAGCGTCTATGGTCACGTCCTCGATAAGGCTTGGACGGAAGCGTTAAA
>CANOTH010000063.1 GCA_947570505.1 uncultured Candidatus Saccharibacteria bacterium | reverse complement strand
AATTCTGTTTTCATACGCGCAATAGTCCTGCGTAATTGTTTGATTTGAGCAGGATTTTCCAAAGGAGAAATAGAATGATTGATAACCATCTGGTCATAATTAGCTGTTTCTGCCTCTACTCTTTCTACTAAATCACTAGTAGTCATTTCTTTAATTTCTGCAATTTTCATAACACTTACGCATTTTGATTTTGAATATCATAATCACGTCTTACGACAAACTTCGTTGTAATAGGAAGCTTTTGAGCAGCTAAGCGCAATGCTTCTTTCGCGATTTCGTAAGATACCCCTTCAGCTTCAATGATGATTCTACCTGGAGTCACAGGAGCCACAAATCCCTCCGGAGCACCTTTACCTTTACCCATACGTACATCGGCAGGTTTTCTAGTGATCGGTTTGTCCGGGAATATACGGATCCAGATCTGTCCTTGACGTTGCATATATCTTGTTACTGCAATACGAGCAGCTTCGATCTGACGGCCTGTAATCCACTTAGTCTCCAAAGCCTTTATGCCAAAAGAACCAAAGGCCAACTGGTTACCTCTCTGGGCATTACCTTTCTGACGGCCTTTTTGTTGTCTTCTGAATTTTGTCTTTTTCGGTTGTAACATAGTTTCCTAAAATTCAAATTCGTTTAGCGATTATTTTTCTTTCTTTTGAAGTTCTTTCCGCCGTTGTTTCCACCATTGTTTCCACGACCACTTTCTTTGCTTTGCGTAAAGTTCGGAGCCAATTCTCTCTTACCAAACACTTCACCTCTACAAATCCAAACTTTGATACCCAACAGACCTACTTTAGTCAACGCTTCTGCATGACAGTAGTCGATATCAGCTCTGAAAGTGTGCAACGGAGTTCTTCCTTCTTTATACATTTCAGAACGAGCCATTTCAGCTCCATTCAAACGTCCTGAAATCTGAATTTTGATACCTTCAGCTCCCATACGCATTGTGTTTGCGATAGCCATCTTAATGGCACGGCGATAGGCAATTTTACCTTCTACCTGACGAGCGATGTTATTAGCAACAATCACAGCGTCCAGTTCCGGTCTTTTCACTTCAAAGATATTAATTTGAATATCCTTGTCGGTAACCTTCTTCAACTCCTCTTTCAACTTATCAACTTCTTGGCCACCTTTACCGATAATAATACCCGGACGAGCAGTACAAACAGTAATAGTAACGAGCTTCAGCGTACGTTCAATTACGATTCTCGATACACTTGCCTTTGCAAGTCTTGCATTAAGATATTTACGGATTTTGCTATCTTCCAGCAAAGAATCACCGTAATCATTTCCACCATACCAGTTAGAATCCCATCCTCTGATAATTCCTAAACGGTTGCTTATTGGATTAACTTTTTGTCCCATCTACCTTAATTTTGATCTTCGTTATTACTTTTAGCACCAACGAACAATGTTACGTGATTTGAACGTTTGCGAATTCTATAACCTCTACCCTGTGGTGCCGGTCTCATTCTTTTAAGCGTAGCTCCACCATCAACAAAAATCTTTGTTACGAACAATTCGCCGCTTTCTGCCTTACGTTCGTTTTTCTGTTCCCAGTTAGCAATTGCAGAGCGAAGCAGTTTTTCCACTCTTGCAGCAGCTTCTTTTGAAGAAAATTTCAAAACACCAAGTGCTCTGTTCACTTCCATGCCGCGAATCATGTCTGCCACCAGACGCATCTTGCGCGGAGAAGTAGGAACATTTTGCAATTTTGCAAAATACATGGTCTTAAGGGCTTCTTTTCTTTTTTCAGCCGATATTTTTTTTCTTGCTCCCATTATTATTTATTACTTTATTATTTCAAATAAATCCTGTTATTTTTTCTTGTTACCAGCGTGTCCTCTGAATGTACGAGTTGGAGCGAATTCGCCCAACTTGTGTCCTACCATATTTTCGGTAACATAAACAGGAATAAATTTATTTCCATTGTGAACTGCAACAGTATGGCCTACAAAATCAGGCGAAATCATTGAAGCTCTGGCCCAAGTCTTTACTACGACTTTCTTGCCCGATTCATTCATTGCAAGAATTCTCTTTTCGAGTTTTACGTTGATATATGGACCTTTTTTTAATGAACGACTCATAGTTTACTCAATTAATCAGATTACTTTTTTCTTCTCTCAATAATGTACTTAGATGACTGTTTTTTAGGAGCTCTTGTCTTAAGTCCCTTAGCGTACAATCCCTTACGTGATCTTGGGTGACCTCCGGAAGCACGTCCTTCACCACCACCCATCGGGTGATCAACCGGGTTCATAACAACACCACGGTTGCGAGGACGACGTCCTTGCCAACGAGAGCGTCCAGCTTTACCTGAACTTTCCAATCCATGATCTGAGTTACCTACACTACCGATAGTAGCTTTGCATGTGCTAAGAATCTGTCTTACTTCACCTGAAGGCAACTTGATTACACAGTACTTACCCTCACGAGAAGTCAACTGTGCGAAGTTACCGGCCGAGCGAACCAGCGCTGCGCCCTGTCCCGGACGTAATTCGATGTTGTGGATTACAGTACCCACCGGGATGTTTTGAAGCGGAAGAGCGTTACCGATTTCCGGTGCTGCTGTTTCACCTGACATTAAAGTCGCGCCAACTTGCAATCCATTGGGAGCAATAATGTATCTTTTTTCTCCATCAGCGTAAAATAACAAAGCGATACGAGCCGAACGGTTCGGATCGTATTCTATCGTTTTAACTACTGCTGGAACACCGTCTTTATTTCTCTTGAAATCAACAATTCTAATCACCTTTTTATGACCGCCACCAATGTAGCGCATTGTCATCTTACCTTCGTTATTACGACCTCCGGATGATTTCTTACCATACACAAGAGACTTTTCTGGTACTGATGCAGTAATTTCTTCGAAAGTACCAATAATTTTATGTCTTTGCCCCGGTGTTGTGGGCTTAAATTTACGTACTGCCATTTTTATTAAATATTGCTATAAAAATCAATAGTATCTCCTTCTTTCAATGTAACGACTGCTTTTTTGTATGCATTCGTACGTCCATTGATGATACCTGCTTTCGTATAACGGCTCTTATTTTTGCCAGCATACCGTAAGGTATTTACATCAACTACTGTAACATTATAAAGAGCTTCAACTTCCTTCTTAATTTCCAGTTTGTTAGCTTCAGGACGCACTACAAAGCCGAAACGATTCAGCTTGTCTGTGATTGCAGTCATTTTTTCTGTTACCAACGGTTTAATAATAATTCCCATTATTTAAGCCTCCTTTTTAAATTAAGATATTGTCAATAGCTTTCAAAGAGTTTTCTGTAAGCAC
>CANOTH010000062.1 GCA_947570505.1 uncultured Candidatus Saccharibacteria bacterium | reverse complement strand
TGAAAGGCATCGACTACTCATATTACTACGAGGAAGAGTAGGCTTACTCTCTAATACTGTCTATGCGTATTGGCAGGCAAAAGTTATGCGGAATATTTGAATTTTGCCTGTAATTTGCCTGTAGAAAATAAAATAAGCGACTTAACTAGGTGATTTACACTTTGTTAAGCCGCCTTCGTGGTGCCCAGAACAGGCACTAAACCGTATTTATGCAGGAAGTCATCGGAAATCAAGTGTAATATAAATCAGCACATTATGTAAATTGTGCTTTCTCTTGGCTACAAAAATAAGCCCTTATTTTGTTGTTTTTGGCTACCCTTTGGCTACCCAATCCAAATATTTTTCGTAACTTTGTAATCAAAGGAAAATAAGAGAAATAACTATGGCACTCAAAAAGGATATAAGGAGCGATAATACCTATATTATCAGTCAAGATACTACCGATAACCCGAAGTTGGGAGCAAAGATATTGAGCGATGGGCGTGAAAGCCTGTTCCTCGATTATTATTTTGGCTATCACATGGAGTATAGCGAAAAGTTAGGGCGTGAAGTAGCAAGAAAAGACAGGAAGCGAGAGTATTTGAGCCTCTATCTTTGGCAAGCACCGCGTACACCGCTGGAGCGGCAACAGAACAAAGAAATGTTGGAAATAGCTAAGCGCATCCGATTTGAGAGAGGTCAGCAGATGTTGGAGAGTGCCGAGGGTTACAGGCTTAAAAAGAATGATGATATTAACTTTTTGGATTGGTTTTGGAGCTACTATGAGGCATACACCAAAGCCGACAAGAGGCATATCAAGCGAGCCTACACCGTCTTTATCGACTTCCTTAAAGCTACTCCCGAATACTCCAAGTATGCCAAGCGCATCAAGCCGAGCCAATTATCAAAGAATATGATGTTGGCGTTTACCGAGTATCTGCAATCACGATTCAAAGGCGAGGGCGCACATACTTTGTATGCCAGATTCAAAAAGGTTATCAAAAATGCCGTGGAGCAGGATATTCTGCGAAAGAATCCCTGCATTGGGATAATCATAAAGATAGACGCAAATAAACTGACAAAGGATGTGTTAAGTATTGATGAAATGAAACAGTTGATAGCGACACATTACACAGGCGAGAATCCCGATATTCGCAGAGCATTTATTTTCTGCCTGTATTGCGGATTACGTTGGTGTGATGTTAAAGACCTAACATATTCCAATGTTGACTTTGCCAATAAGCTACTCCGATTTGAGCAAGCAAAGACCAAAGGGCATAGCAGCGCAAGCAATGTTGCAATACCTCTTAATGACGGACTTCTGAACCTTATTGGCGAGGGCAATAGGAACGATTTGATATTCCCTTTGCCAAGCCATACGATGTGCCTTAAAGCATTACGGCATTGGGTTAGCCGAGCAGGGATAGACAAGCATATAACGTGGCATTGCGCCCGCCATTCCTTTGCTGTCAACATCCTCAACAATGGAGCGAATATCAAGACAGTTGCAAGCCTGTTGGGGCATAGCGGCTTAAAACATACCGAAAAATATACTCGCGCTGTGGATTCACTCAAACAGGATGCAATAAACAGCTTACCCGAATTAAAAATTTGAATATGATTGACACTACAATAGAAGATAAACTATTCCGCGAGTTCAAATATGGAGGGGCGGCATATCTTGCACTTGAATATGTAAATATAGCGCATGAAAAAGATGGCTTCGATGTTTACCCAAAGAATTGGCAAGAATTTTACAAGATAAAACTTCCACAAATTGTAAAATCGCGTACAGATTCGTATGATGATGTTCCGCTATTTGTCAGTGTAGATGGAGAACGACCACTTATGTGGATTGAGATAGAATCCAACATATCCTCTTGCAAGACAGAAAATGAATTAAACCGCTATCTGTATTCATTGTTACTTCCATTCAAAGAATGGTCAGATTCAATATGCCCCATTCGTTATATTCAACACGCCCAACAAAACATAGAGCGTTGTAAGAGAGATATACCACTCCATATAGCAAGAGCAGAAAGCCTTGAAGATGGGTGGGATAAAGATGAGGCGTTTGCGGATGCCGAAGCCTGTAAGGATTCTATCAAAAAAGATGAGGAAAGAATTAAACGGCTCGAAGGTAGCCATGACCGTTTTTTGCAAATATTCAATGACGCGGCAGACCGTAGCGTTGAATGGTATTGCAAAGCGTGGTTTGATGTCTTTTGCACTTACGCAGACAATTTGGATGCGCTGCTTTTGAAATTTGGCATTGATTTGTATGCCGTGCAGGATAATTGCGGAATTTGGTTAAAACCAAAACGTGATGTAATTTCAATTATGGGATATGTCGGGACATTGGAACTGACACAAACTCTGATTAGTCAACTACCCCAAAACGTCAACTACCCAAAACAAAAAGAGTTACCACCTGATTTATGTACGCCTAAAGCTATGGATGTGCTTAAACGAGCGGTAGTCAAAGGTTTGCTTGATGAAAATTATATGCCTACGGCGGATATGACCAAAAGCCAAATGAAAGTATTTGCAATACACGCGAGTATTGAATGTGGCTTTGAGAGGAGATGTTACAAGCCGTTTGAAACCTATTGGTCTGTTTCAAATTTAGCGCAAACAAGAGAGGTCGATGGCAGTGATGACAAATTAGAAATTGTAAGAAATTTGTTCCCGAAAGATGTGAGAAAACGAGCAAAACACAAAAACAGATAAGGTGTTGATTACAATATAAATACACAAATCATCATCCCCTATATAACCACTATTATAGGGGATTTTACTTTGCTTTATAAAATACCTTTGCCATTGCTTTCCGATAGATACCGAGCGTGAGCGTATCAATGAGGGAGCAAGTGGCAAAGACGGATGTAGCCTCACGCCTATATCCCGACAGCCTAAACCGCATAAATAAAAATACTATGACTGCGGAAATGAAAAAGGTTGCCGATATGGTGACGGCGAACACAATTTTCACCACTAAAGCGGTGTTGACTTCCGATGAGGCGGCACAGTATATGTGTATCTCCAAGAGTTACCTCTACAAGCTGACGATGCGCGGCGAGATACCGCATTATAAGCCGATGGGCAAGATGTGCTATTTCAATCGAGCCGAGTTGGAGGAATGGCTACAAAGTAATCGCATTGCCACCTCCACCGAGATAGCCGACCGAGCCAATCAATACTGCATGAAAGGGGGTAAGCGATGAAAAGATACCCCACACATCGAAATGTGCAGGGCAACCATATAACTGTGGCAGGTTATCTTGATATGCTTTCCAAATGTAAAGATAGCCAAAATAAGCGACCTGTGCAAGCGAATGAGCAGAATATCCAGGGCTGGCGCATGAGATTTAGGAAAATTTCAGTCAAAAATATGGACGATTA
>CANOTH010000061.1 GCA_947570505.1 uncultured Candidatus Saccharibacteria bacterium | reverse complement strand
ACGTTGTCTTCAAACGTACCCTCCGGTTGAAACCGGAGGGTTTTAGAACTACTAACTTAGTAACCGACCGGTTACTAAGTATGCGCAAACCTTCCGGGGAAGTATTCCATGGACACTTTGGCATAATATTAAATCTAGCAGTTGAACCTAGCATGTGATATGGGTTATCGTCTACGAAAGCTATTGTGTGATCACCTAATGTTTTGAATGATGGCTGATTGGGAATGATAAGATTAAAAGTCATATCCTCATCCCGTAAGCCTGGCACAGCTGCCTTCAGCTGTTCGCGTTTTAGGTCTATCATGGCTTGAGTCGGCGAATTAGAGTTAAAGTTTACCTTCACTCCCAAATCATACCACGGTCTTAGAATATCCTCTATGCCATCGTAGAATTCCATATCGTAATATAGACTCTCGTCTACTAGCAAATCACAAGCTCGCTGAACTAGCTCAGGGCTAAAATTTGTATTCTCGGACACATAAAACGATGTCCAGTTACAATATTGGATGCCCAACCTCTTGCACAGGCGACCCACGAAATCCCAACAAACATCGTCCACATCATACGTAATTCTAACACCCCCAGCTGCAATCTTATAATACCTCGGCACAAGCACATTGAACATAGCTTCACTCTCCTTTCAAGGTACTCTCCCTTATTCTCATTATCGCACACTTATAGTCTAGCTCCAAGCAGTATCTTTATAATAAGGAGTCCGAGCGAGGAAATATCATTTGATATTTCCTCCGAGGCGACGCGATTGTACAGAGTCCGTAGGACTATGATATAATCAACTCATGAGGCGGAGAGGTTTTGAGATTGCCCAGGGATGGGAAGATAAAGATATTAGCCTACCAGTACGCAGTACAGCCAATGCTGCAGCTTATGATATTGAGGCTGCTGTCGATGTCGTCATACCGCCATTTCGTCCTGGCACGAAGCCTACTTTGGTTCCTACCGGCCTCAAAGCTTATTGTCAGCCCGACGAGTGTTATTATATTTTAAACCGCAGCTCTGGGGCGGGCAAAGGAATTTGTTTACCAAATGGTGTAGGGCTGATTGATGCAGATTATTACGGTAATTCCGAAAATGACGGTCACTTTTACGTATTGCTCATCAATACCTTGGATCACGATTTAGAAATTAAAAAACATGATCGTATCGCTCAGGTGGTATTTCATAAGTTTTTGTTAACTGATAATGATCAAGCTACTGGAGTGCGCCAGGGTGGAATTGGCTCCACGGACCGGCCGCGGTTACAGACTATTTATGATGTTGATGATGTGCTGTGGCCTTGTACCGAAACGGTCTACGATAAAATCGGAATTGATATTCGGCGCCAGACTAATTTTCGAGTGCACGAGGATACGGAATTCTCGGAGGCAGAACAGACTAAAATTATCCAAGCTTTTTCTAATGTAGAGAACTTTCAGAAAATGAAGTTCTATGATGGTGCGCAGCAGATTTTTGAGGTCGAGAAACTCGGGGCAGAAGTACAAATTAATTCTAATAGTTTTTCAGAAGACATTAGGGAAGCAAAACGTCGACAGCTATTAAAGCTCTTCCCTAATATGAAGGTTGGTCAGCTGCAGCTGAATTTGGTTGGTAGCAAAACCAACCACAAACAAATTAGTGCCAAAGTTTTTGCTTTCGTGGATGATAGTCCTTACAATATTGCAAGTTCAGAGGCTAAATTTAACTTTATGCCCAGGAGACCTTGGAATACTACTGAGGCAATGCGCCAGATTGCCTGTGGGCATGGTAAAGTCCTAGTAGATAATGTAGCGAATGAATTAGGAGATTTAATTAAGCGACCAGAATGTTATGTAATACCAGTAGATAATTTGAACGAAGTGTGTAATTTAATCTACCAAGCAGTGAAGTTAAAGCAAAAAGGAGAATGACATGGCAAAAAGCCAAGTATATTTTACTAAAGATTTAAGCTCGGATGGGCTAATCAGAGTTTATGAAACATTAGAGCTACCACTGTCTGGAAAAATTGCGATTAAAGTTTCCACGGGCGAACCAGGTGGGCATAATTTCTTGGATCCGCAATTAATTAAGGGGCTGGTGCAAAAAGTTAATGGTACAATCGTAGAATGCAATACGGCTTATGCTGGTGGTCGCGATCAGACTGAGCGACATTTACAGACCGCCAAGGAACATGGTTTTATGGATATCGCAAATGTAGATATTATGGATGCGGAAGGTGAAATCGAATTACCAGTGCGTGGTGGTAAACATCTTGATGTAGATATTGTAGGTAAGAATATTGAACAATATGATGGCATGATTAATTTAGCGCATTTCAAAGGGCATCAAATGGCCGGATTTGGTGGTGTAATTAAGAATCAATCAATTGGTGTCGCTTCGGCGGTGGGCAAAGTTTATATTCATACTGCTGGTAAAAGCCGAGACCTAGAGAAGTTTTTGCATTGTTTTGATACGGAGGAGAACATGGCAGAGATGTTGCCAGCTCAAGATGATTTTCTTGAGGCAATGGCGGAGTCGGCCAAAGCAGTAGCGGATTATTTTCATGAACAGGATAAGCCACTGGTTTATATCAATGTTATTAATAACCTATCGGTTGATTGTGATTGCTCAGCCAATCCAGAGGCGCCATGCATGGCGGACATTGGGATCGCAGCTTCGCTGGACCCAGTTGCGTTAGACGAAGCTTGCTTAGATATGATTTATGCCAGTAAAGATCCGGGCAGAGATCATTTCGTCGAACGTATCGAAGGACAACATGGCCGGCACACAGTAGATTATGCAGCGCGGCTAGGTCTTGGCTCGCAAGAATATGAGCTAGTAGAGCTCAGCTAGTTGCGTTTATGACGGCTAGCGAGTAGTTTAATCCAGAGTATGGCTGAAGTGATAGTTAATATGGGGGTCGCCAAAAAACTATAAATATCGTTGATGTTGATATAGATAATTAAACAAGCTATATTCAAGATTAAGCTGCTAAGTGTTGCTACTTGTCGGATTTTTTTCTCGATGGTTTTTGTTTTGTCAGCTTTTCATAATCTAGCTTTTCATAATCTTAATTATACATATATCGTAGCTCGCTCTCTGTCCACTGTTCCCTAACACTACTCATAAGCTTCTTTAGTTCCTATTCTGTTCGAGACTCGTTATGGAAAGGCAAGTGGAGCAGCAGAGTAATAATGCTCCACTATCAGTTTCTTTTAGTATCTTACAGAATAGGAACTAAAGAAGCACTAGCACTAGTATACCAAACAGCGGACGGGGAAACCGTACCAACGAACATTGTTACCGGACGGGGCAACACCTGAAGCATAGAAGTTGAGGCTGTAAGCTATAGCATCCCAGGTACCAGCCCCATAAACAGTAGCAATACGAGACCAACCGTAGCCATGGATGCCGAAGTTCCTCATAGCGCCGGTATTGAGAGCGACGTTCCCGCTACGGACGAAGCCTAAACTAGTATACCAAACGGCGGACGGGGAAACCATGGTAGCGACCATTGGGGCCGAATGACGGGTTAACGGTT
>CANOTH010000060.1 GCA_947570505.1 uncultured Candidatus Saccharibacteria bacterium | reverse complement strand
AATCTGGGACATTATCCGCCAACGTGCTGATTGCACATTCTTTTTCTTTACAAAACGCATAGAGCGTCTTATGAAATGCCTACCGGAGGACTGGGGCGAAGGTTACGACCATGTCGGTATCGGTTGCACGGTGGAGAATCAAGACCGTGCGGATTATCGTTTGCCGATATTTCTCTCATTGCCAATCAAGCACCGAATGGTTATTGTCGCGCCAATGATAGAGAAGATTGACCTAAGCAAATACCTCAATTCTGAATTGATTGAGGAGGTATCGGTCGGTGGTGAATCCGGCAAATATGCCAGACCTCTGGACTTTAACTGGGTTCTTGATATGCAAAGACAATGCCGTGAGGCGGGAGTGTCATTCAACTTTCATCAGACCGGCTCATATCTGATTAAAGACGGCCGTCAATACCATATTCCGAGGGAACATCAGCATTCCCAAGCCAAAAAAGCCGGATTGGATTTTGATTTCTGATTAATTTTTTGAAAATTCGTAAAGTTGTATCATCTTTTGCGACATGATGGGGATAACTTTGCATCAGAAATCAAAACCAATATACAATGAACATGATTAGTAACAACGAATTCCTTCAGAGCGTGCTCGAAAGCGCGGCTTGGAAGAAGATCTCCGAGAGCGAGACTCTAAGCATGGAGATTCTCGAAAAGTATCAGGACAAACTTGACTGGGATGAAATCAGTGAGAACGGCAACATTCTTTGGACTGTTGATGGAGTTAAAAAATTCAGCCGCCGTATCAACTGGGCTGAGTTCTCATATCGCTGCCCCGACGCTTTTATTTGCGAAGCAACCCTCCGTGAGTTCCGCGACAAGTGGGACTGGAAGAGGATTTCTGACCGTGACGTTGTTTACAACAATTGGGCTCTTCTTGACAAGTTTGCCGATAATATCGACTGGGCTTCCGTAATCACCAATTGGAATATCGAGAAACCCGAAGAGTTCCTGAACAAGTTTCAAAGCCGTATCCCTATGGCAAAACTTCAAGACTCACGCCTTTGGGATGCAATGGTAGAGAAGCGCACAAAACAACTCATGTCGGATGTTATCGGCGCAAAATAAGCAAAACATACTTGGCTACGCAGATAGATTGCGTAGCCAAGTTGTAAATTTGCAGCCGGATTTCAGTGAAATTTTGTCAAGTCTTGAAATTCAATTAACTTTGCACCCGAAAACGAAAAAACACAATGGCTATACTTAAAGAAATATCATCAACATTGCGCCATCAGAGCCGACGCACAAGCAGCTTTAGCTATTGGTTTAGCTTTAGCTATCGCCTCGTATGCTCACGATGGTCGCAACGATATTCAAATAGTTATTGTATGAGTTGACATTCAGACATCATCATCAATAAGGATATATCGGGAGGCCGTCAGAAAGCTTTCCGATTTTTTGTGCCTTGTCCGGCAATATCCTTATTGGTTCGGCATGGCACGTATTCAGATAATCCAATTCATTATGGATAATTCAGACTTTTATCATCGCCATGCCTGCAACCACGAAGTGCTCGCTGGCACCTTAAAAAATCAACACCATGCCAGCAAACAAAAACGCTCTTATAAGATACAAAACAATAGACCGGTGCCTGAGAAACAGGTACAGACGGTGGACTCTGGATGACCTTGTTGAGGCTTGTTCCGATGCCCTGTACGAAATGGAAGGCATCCTTCGGGGCGTCTCCGTCAGAACAGTTCAGGCCGACATTCAGATGATGAGATCCGATAAACTTGGCTACAATGCTCCAATCGAAGTTTACGACGGTAAGTTCTACAGATACGCCGAGGCTGACTATTCAATCTCTGAGTCGCCCTTGTCAACCGACATATGCGAGCTTATCTCGCTTGCCGTTGAACGGCTCGACAAATGTGATCTTGATGAAAATCATGAGATTGGCTCACTTCTCATAGATACCAAGGAGAAACTCCAGCACATGCTCGCGTTAGGATAAAACGAAACGCTCCGGTTAGTAAAGAGAATCAACTAACTGGAGCGTTGTAATTGGACGCTAACGTATTATTTTCTTTCATCAAAAGTGAGAATGGTAAGAATTACCTCTTTCACATCATGTGACTGTGAAAGTATATACTTCGGCTTTGGAAGTTTTAGAAAAGATCCGAATGCGGCCCATACTGTCTCAGCAACATCATTACTATCAACACCTTCAGGGCAGTTAATCAATACCAAAGAAGATCCACCTTCTTGTGTGGGGAACCACCGATAGATTGTATCAGAAAGATAATCCCCGGATTCTTCCAGTGAGCAAACAGCTTTTATCTTATCAACATCGAAAGGTGGTGCATTCATTATAAATTCACGAAAAGCGTCCGTGTCTTTAATTCCGGACTGATGCTGTTCTATAAGTTTGGTTGCCAAGTCGTAGCGGCGCATTTTTCTCTCAACCTCCTTTTTTCTTGCCTTAATTGGCTTTAACAGTTCTTCCTTTTCAGGAGGCAGGGGTGCCAATATATCCTCCCCTTTCTCCAAAGTGTAGAATTTAGTGCCGATGTCTTTGGTATGTACACATTTGATGTCATGCACCTGTTGCCAAAGATCTGCCCATTCGCGTCGATAAGGATTCTCATCAAGCTCAGACTCTTTATAGTCACGACCATATTCAAATCGTGATTGGAAGTCATCGGCAGCAAATTTCGGTCTGTCTTCAATATCGAAGCCATAGAAAGTGAGTTCCCATAGAATCGCTGCTGCTACTTTGTTTAGATTGGCAGACTTCGCAGCCTTGACTTCGCGGGCAAGTTCATCCTCCCACTTAACTCGGGAAGGCGACCAGACTCTCCATCCTTTAACTTCTATGGCAACCCCGTCATCTTCTCCAACAGGAATCTGACGCATTCTGTCAAACGCCTGTTTGAAAAGCCAAAGACAGGATTCGCTCTTAGGATTATTCTTGACAAGTATAGGAGCCAAATTCTCAAACTTAACCTTGTCAAACAATTCTTTTAGTGTCATCTCTTTCTGATTTATGATTATATCGCAAATTTACTGCGTGGCTGTCTCAAAAGCTGACACTACCATGGTTTTCATATTAAATTAGTGAAATAAATATGCGAAAGACTTCCAACTATACGGAAAGTCCGAATTGTTGAAAGTCTGATTGGTACTTCCGGCAGGAGTCGAACCTGCGACCCTCACGTTCGTAGCGTGACGCTCTAATCCACTGAGCTACGGAAGCATTTGTTGTTGGGGCGACCGGACTCGAACCGATGAAGTCTAAGGACGGGAGATTTACAGTCTCCTGCAATTGCCGCTATGCGACGCCCCAATATATAGCACCGGCAGAAGGACTCGAACCCTCGACTTTCGGTTTTGGAGACCGACGCTCTACCAACTGAGCTATACCGATGTTTCAAAGTGGACACTCGTGGACTCGAACCACATTCTCAGGATTTTCAGTCCTGCGCATACACCATGTCTGCCAAGTGTCCATTTGGCGGAAGCAGAAAGATTCGAACTTTCGGAGCTTTTTGATAGGCTCGGCCCCTTAGCAGAGAGCTGGTTTAGACAGCTCACCCATGCTTCCTT
>CANOTH010000059.1 GCA_947570505.1 uncultured Candidatus Saccharibacteria bacterium | reverse complement strand
AATTGGGTGCGGTAATTGTGCTTCCTGGGTGCGGGAGTTATGTACATCAAGTGCGGTAGTTTTGCATGAAGGTGCGGGAGTTATGCACGAAAAACGTGCAAAATTACCGCACAGTAATAATAATATAAATAAAAAAGAAGAATACAACGAGCGAAGCGAGGCGTTAGTAGATATAGGGGGTATGGGGGAAGAAGACTCTGATGAAGAAATTGCAGAAAAGTCTAAAAAAAGAAGACAACGTAAAGAAACCAATCTTCCTAAAGAGGTTCAACTTCGTAGAAAGAGAGAAAATCTCCAGAAGTTCTCAGAAGAAGAGATTGACGAGATTATAGAAGATCTCAACAACTGCCTTGACTCTCCAGCTAAGATTTTTATAAATCGTTTGTGGAATTATATGGCAGTGGATTTTTCTCAGCCTGAAAACGAAGAAGACGATGATGAAGAACTTTCATCAGTGGATATAACTGAAGAAGCAATTCCAGCATCTTTCATCAAACGGTATATGGAATCAGCCTACGAAGATACTCTCAGTCTTCTTAAAGAAAAACGACTCTCTCCGGATGATGAAGAACTTCCAGTGGTTGATGCAGAGTTTACGCCGGAAGATGTTCAGCTTATCATGGGTTGGGAACAATATCGTTCCAAAGGTGCTGAATATTTTACAGCAACCAAAACAGAGTTCTATAATCCCCAGCAGTCGTTAGAGGAAAAACCTAAAGCTAATTGTCGTAGCCGCCGTAGCAACTCAGAAGACAATTCCGAAAGAGAAGATGACTTCCAGTATGTTCAAAAAATAAATATTCTTGGAGATACTGATGAGGGATTCGACCAGCTTACTCCAATTGAGGCTTTCATCTACTACTTCTGTCAGGATTGTTTGATACAAGATAATAACCACCGCATCACAGACCGACAAAGAGCCCAGCTATGTGTCAAAGGAGAAGATGATGTCAGACGTGGATTGTTAGAGCAAGGATTAAAGCTGGAAGACTTCTCAGACATCTGCTGTACCTCAGTTCCCAGAGATCTTAAAGAAACAGATCTCCGGCCCAGGATGTTCTCAGCGGACAAAATCAGAAGGGCAAACAAGAAACACGGCTTTACCAGTGTCATCGACGAAAAGAAACTTGAAGATTTGTTGAAATGACGTATGGAAGAAGATAACAAAGGCTGCTTGGAGATTTCCTTGCAGCCTTTGTTGTTTATTTTCGTTTCAGTGTTTTCGTAATAGCCCCACCAGAGCTTTCAAATATCCAATAGGTAGATTTACCAGCCTTAACTTCATAAAAAGCTCCAGAGCCGTTAAAATCGCCTTCCATAAGTCTTTCTACAATTTCATCATTGGTGGCAAGAAGATTGTTAATTTGTTTCTGCCATTGTGAAAATTTATCGAGATCAGAGCTGATGGCAAAGGTATAGGTGTCGGAATAATTGTAACCACCAGGATTGTCTGCTCTAAATTCGTATTCAAAGCCCAGTCTAACGATTTTATCAGATAGGGCGCTGATTTGAGAGCGGTTCTCTTGCATTTTGGATAACAGAAGATATTTTTCTGTTTCCGGACCAGAGACATACTTTGTAAGAGCAAGGCTATCGGCAGGGATTGAAATCGAAGAAGATATTTTGGGAATAATGGCCGCAGTGTCTATTGCCGTGGATGTTGCCGTGGATTCTATCATATCTGATTGAACCGGGGCCGGCGTTTTAGAACACCCGACCAATGCAAGGACTCCCAGGGTTATTGCCAACCAACGTTTCATGTCATTCAGGTTTGGGGTAGTTCTCATCAGGGATAGCAAGTCTATCTCGGAGCAGTTCAGCAACTCGGCCAAGATACTCTAAACCTTCAGCGTGTGTCTTGAAATAGTTGGCACAACGATAACGGAACCGGGAAGACATTTTACCATTTTCTTCATCCTGTACCAATTCCAGCTTATCGTTGATGTACCAATAAGGCTTTCCCTTTTCTGACATTGGTTCCAGAGGTTCTATACGATGAAGCTTCTCATTCCAGGTTTTGCCGTATTTGCTGAGAATGTTGTTGAGCTTACGTTGGAGATAAATGCCGTTGCCGGAAGTTTGTCTTAGGGAGGAATTATTCATCGGCTCAAATATAACATCACTCAGGCCGGTTACTGATTTCTCATCCATAGAATAACCGACTTGTTCAGTCTCGTTGATGTAGTAGCAGAAGTAGTCCACTCGATCGGTATCAAAATGAACTGTTTTAACGACTCCCAGTCCTGATACGGTTGGAGAAGTGAAGATAACTCTTTCGCCGGGTTGAGGAACATATTTTTCGACCAGCTTCATTTCTTTCAGGCTAAATTGAAGCCGATTCTCCAGCATGATACACATGAAATCATAGCGCTCTTCATCCGAAGCCAATTTTAAGGCCGTTTGAGGCGTTTCAGAGTCGAGGATAAGGATTTCGTCATCTGAAAGCTTTCCGACGATTGTAGCGCACTCCAGACGGCAAATTCCGCATATTACAAGGTCGTCTCCCATTCTGCAAATATCTCCGGCTCCAACACAGTTGTCATTCCAGTGTAAATAGTCTATAACTGTTATGCCGTTCTCAGTGTCGATAGTGTAGCTTGAATGAGACGGTAAGCCTCCTTCAGATTGGCATATTGCTAAGATTCTGTTCAAGTCCTGATCGCTCTTAAATGAGTGTTGAGAAAGGAAACTTGAAATCTGTAATGCGGTTTTCTTCATGTGTATAATCAGTTTGTGTCGCAAATTTACGAAATAATCGGCAACCTACAATCATGGCACAAACTTAAAATAATAATTCGCTGGAAAAATCGGTTTGAAAATCTGGGGTCCGGGGAAAATTTGGAAATGAGTATATAGTCGATTTTGTGGTAGATATAAATTTTTAGTACCGTTTTTGTTAAGGAAAAGATGTTTGGTGTATAATAAGGTGTAAAATCAGCGATTTTGAGATTTTTGATAGCCCTATATTATTAAAGGTGTAAGAAGATTAAAAATGGGACTATGGAAAATCTGAGGTAATTTAGACATCATGTCTTCCAGCTGTCCCAAAAAACGAACTCAAAAAATTGGGGCCGACTATACACATGGAATCCGACCCTGATGACGCACCCTCCACTCCATTTTATTTGTTATATCATTGATATTCAGCATTTTAATTGTTTCACTTTTGTAATAAGTGAAAGTAAAAGCATTGAAAATCAAGCATTTAGATACCAAATAGATTGATAGCCTAAAGAGCTTAAAAGCCAAAGTGCTAAACACCTGATAATCAAGTATATACATAAACTCCATTCCTTTGCGGTTTGTATAGACAACCATGCGCCCATGTGCGCGATATACAACCCCGTGTGTGGGTGTGTGAGCTAAAATCGTGCGTGTGGGCGCGGGGTTGTTCATCGGGTGCGTGGGCTTGCGACTCCGGCGTGGACGCGAGCGGGATTTTGATACTTGTTTTAACACTTACAGTGTTAAAAAAGTATTAAAATCCTTCACGCAGCAGCCCACTGGGAGGGAGGCTAACTTTGCACCGTCAACATCGACAAACCGCCGCCGACGGGTTTCGGCAAACTTAAATTTTCGATTTATGGCAACTTCAAACACCACCACCGCCACCCGTAACAACGTAGTTGTTAACCCCCAGTCTGCAACCGC
>CANOTH010000058.1 GCA_947570505.1 uncultured Candidatus Saccharibacteria bacterium | reverse complement strand
CCCATTTGTCATGAAGACCTGTAAACTTTAGGACTGTGCCCGTAGTCCCCTCTGGGAAATAAGGCGATGAAGAGATAACAGAGTGTTTGACAGGAATGTGATTAAACTCGTCTTTAGAATTTAATTCAAAGTCATTCCAATCAATGTACAATTCTATGGCATGATTATCACTATTACTCTTAGTAGTTAGTGTTAGAAAACGGCCTAACCTATCGCAAGAAAGTCTGCCGATTCCCTTAGCCCCGGCATATTTTCTTTTTATGGTATTTCGATAATTTTTATCTTCAGTACCGTCACTTTTAGCGGAATATGCAACAAATAGCCACTTGTTTATAACATCCTCTTCACTCATTCCTTTACCATTATCTGAAATGACAAGAGTGTCATCAAGAAAAGATATTTTTACTTCTGAAGCATGGGCATCATATGAGTTTTTAACTAATTCCAATACCGCAATATTGGAGTTAGTTATAAGATCTCGTCCAAGTATATTTTTAAGTTCTGAACTAACTTTAAATGACCAATCATTGCTCATGGTAACATTCCTTTTAGAATAAGTCCTGTTTGATATGCAAAAAGCGGAGGAATAGCGTTACCTACTTGGCTATAACGAGGAACCTCTTTTTTTCTCATCTCGCCACCTGTAGTATATTTGCTCCTAAACTCGTACCAATCAGGAAATGACTGGATTCTAGCACATTCCCGAACAGTCATAATTCGAGGTTCAGAGTAGTGAAGATAATCATCTGGTGCACCTGTGATTGTGGGAGAGACGGCATCAGGATCCAAAACGGTTATGCCACGCTGATGGATGCCCCATTTTTTACGTTCATCTCCGTCTATTCTTCTGCCGACAATAGTATCCTTTTCAGCTAAGAGTTTCTCAAAACAAGAAGTTTTCTCAGAAGTATGCCTTGCGAAGCTATGACTATTCGGTATGTCTTGAGTCTCTGAGATGCCCATTCTTAAAAAAATCTGATATGGTGTTGACGGTTTGCCGTATCGTCCGGATTGGAACCCAGGCCGATCTGGCGTTGGCTCAGTGCCATTTGATTTAAGAAGGTCGGAGATGGCATCAGATAACGTAGGAGATTTTGTTAGTCTGTGTCGCTCAACAAGTTTAGGAAACTGTTCTTTAAGCCTTGCCATAAACTCATTCGAACGAATTATATTAGCTTTCCTTACGCCTACGAGAATGAATCTTTTTCTTCTTTGTGGCACACCGAATTCCGCAAAGTTTATTATGTAAGGCGTAACATCGTAACCAAGATCTTCCAGTTGCTCTACTACGATTTTAGAGTATGGTATAGCATCCGGATTCTTTACTTTGTCAAATGAGTAGGTAAAACCTTTAACATTCTCAAATAAAATTAGCTTAGGCCTGACTAGCCTTATGAAGGAGATATATGAAAAGACTAGTTGATTTCTTTCGTCATCTTCCATTCTTTTCCCTGCCATTGAGAATCCCTGACAAGGAGGGCCACCAGCAACTAAGTCTATTTTTCCTCTTAGAGATTTTAGCTCATCCTTATGATTTTTCAGCAACTCGATTATATCTGTCGGCTCCTGAGGCAGCCATTTTGGCCAACTAAAATGATGTTTTTTATCTATGAGATTATGCTTTAACGTCTCAAAGGCACACTTATTTTTTTCAACAGCAAACACACCACTCCATCCAGCCTGATAGAGCCCCAAGGAAAGACCTCCACATCCAGCGAAGAGGTCTATTACGGTATATTTTCTGTTATTCATATCGCATTGTTTGCATGGGTATATGGCACATCCAATTAAATGCAAATTTACGAATATTTTCTGACATGCCAAGTGAAGTAGCTGAGAAATTTTTAAGCCACACGTCAGCAAACGTATCGATTTATTCCAAAGGGAAGAGAGTTTCTACTAATCGGATTTTATCTTGGAAGGGAAGATTGAAAATGTCTTGCTTCATCAGGTCGGAATAGTTTTCCATATTCGGTCTAATGAATTTTCTGTGACGCTTTCCATTGATAAGTGCTGAGACTTCAATATGACCTTTGGAATTAACTGAGAGGGAGAGATTGTCAATGGCTCTTCCAAATGTATCATTGAACGAAGAATTAGCATCGTTCTCTTTATCTTGATAACCGAATGTAATGAGGTTTTCGGTTAGAGTTTTCTGAATGATGCTTCGCCACGGCTGGATAATACCATTTTCGGTCGCGTATCGGTTGAAATCCTCGATGGCATCTACAACTCGGTTTATTATCGCGTTGGCATTCTTAATATCGTTTTGTTTTGCAAAATCGAGTAAGTCGGCTTTTGTAATCTCGCTTGTTTTGCCTCCGATGCTCAATCTTCTCTCGATATTAGGACCGGTTCCGTTCGTATTAAAGATGAAAGTCACATCGTATGCCGGAGCCAGTCGCCACTTGCCATTTTCTTCAAGAAGGAACGCGAAGTTCTTGTTATGATCGTCGGTGTTGTTGGTCATAACATTAAAAGCCATCCGGCAGAAAAGCTGCTCGATCTCGGACTCTGAGATTGAAAGTTCCCGGCATGTTGCCACGAGGTCTTCGTAACTGCGGGCTTCGGGATTCATTGCTGCCAAAGTCTGCATGTGTACTTTCTTTCCGTGAGTTCTGTCAAATCGTTTCGTAAGAAAATGGTTTATACCGCCAACCGGGAATAACCGACATTCTTCCATAACGATACCGGCTGCGACAGCCATATTGTAATAAGCTGTCTCAATTTCAGCAATCGGCATGGACTTATCTCCGAATTTCAGGATATAGTAGTCGAAGCCATCAAGTCCATCGGTTTGTCCTGAGCGGATTTCCCCGTTTCCCTCATTTATAGCAATAATAGCTTTCATCTGCCTGCCTCCTGCAGATGTGCCAACCGCGAGAAGTGCCTGTAAAGTCAGCTCCTCATTAGTATTCAGAACTATATTGTCTCTGTCTTCAAGAATTTTCAGAGATATATCGTATAGAGATTTGATGTCGATTTTTCGATTATGGGTAAGATCCTCAGCGCATGGTTCATATTCTAAAGCACCCATCCCACGTGTGCCTATAAACATCAGTTTATAAAGCGGAGTAACTTTATTGCGAGGAATTTTATTATCCTTCACCCATTTATCAAAAAGAGTATTACCCCACGAATCAGGCAGTGAGTCTGCGATAAATGGTGGCAAACCCTGATACAGCGGTCGCTCATCACCATAAATCGGTAAAAGAGCATTACGGTCCTTTGCAGATGACAGCAAAGGAGCAATATCAGGAATATTGTTTAGATCAGGGTTATACATAAAGTATATCCGTCTCGTCGCTGAGTTCCAAACGAGTCTTCCGATTTCTTCTCCCCATAATTTTACCTTCAGATGCTTCATAACAATCACTTTTTAGAAGAGTGTCTTACTCGCTGAATTTTCTTGTCATTGTCATCATACATATACGGCGATTCCGGTAGCTCCGGCAGCAATGATTCCCAGTTATCGCCAAGACCTATCACCCTCATTAATCTCAGTAGGGTGCTGAAAGAAATGTCAGTCATATTGCCGGACTCAAACTTATAGAGAGTCGTCATACCGATTGAGGCAGCCTCGGAAACCTCTTTACGGGTCATCCTCAACCGCAACCTGTAATCACGGAACCTCAATCCAAGATTCCGTATCACGTCAGGAGTTGTCAGAGACTTATTTGATAATATCATTATAATGATAATTAAATCTAAATATATGCCATAATATTCCGTAAAATGATATTTACAAAATTACTCAAAAATCTCCGACCTGCAAAATATTCTACCAAAAAGAACAGTAAAATGAACTGAAAACATTGTCACCACGGTAATAAGTAGGGATATTCAGTTAATGGCTTGATTTATCAAGCTGAAAATGGAGCGTGGTCGC
>CANOTH010000057.1 GCA_947570505.1 uncultured Candidatus Saccharibacteria bacterium | reverse complement strand
CATTACTTATTATACGAACTAGTATTACCAAACAGCGGACGGGGAAACCGTACCAGCGATAGAAATTGTCGCGATTAGCAGTAACTCCAGTAGCACTGAAGTATAATCCGCAAGCATTTTGAGTACTAGAACTTAGTTGATTTGCCGTACGTGACCATGTAAAATTTTGATTACCGCTACCGCTAATTGAACCGAGCTTCAAGCCGACGAGTCCGCTACGGACGAAGTCGCAATCTGCAAACTCCCAAAAACTAAAACCGTTGTACAATTCACAACAAAAATCATCCAGAAAAACCCTTGCCTTAAACATAAACATGATGTATTATAGGTACATAAAAGTCATGTAATATAAAAATAAAACAGGAAAACAAACATGGAAAGGAAGATTACTAAGCTTCTAGTTTCTACCGGAATTGTTATGGCTGCGGCAGTTTCGATGATCCCGCTTACTAGTTATGCTGCGGTTATACCTAATGTAGCGGGCCACGGCATATATAACTGTAATACGGCGGGGAACACTTGCGCCAGCTCAGCTGATTCCGAATACACTTATACCGATGAAGAGGGAAATATTGTCACTCTTCCATCGAAAACTGGAGTTTCGGTCAATATTGGTAGTATACTATCTCTGGATGCTGCCAGCACCAAAATGGAAGGTGTTATCCCGGCCTATCCAGATATGATTAAATCAAACCTACTAGATGTTAAAGTGCGGAGTGCGAAGGATTATACGATTTCCATCAGTGCTGAAGATCCTTTAATGACCATGGAAGGCAATGAAGTCATGATCATTCGGCCTAAGAGTGGCATTGAAGCTGACGGTGTTTATGGTTGGGGCATCAAAAAGAAAACCGGCCAGAATACCGATGCAAGTAGTTATTCGGCAGTGACTTCAAACAGCGAAACTTTCTTTACCGGCAAGCCAACCGACACCATCACTGGGCATGACGAACAGAACTTTGTGACCACAAAGTTCGATGTCGGAGTCCGAGCCTCCGAACAAAATCTTCAAGGTACTTATTCTACTGAC
The DNA here is from genome assembly GCA_947570505.1 of uncultured Candidatus Saccharibacteria bacterium. Lineage (GTDB taxonomy): Bacteria > Patescibacteriota > Saccharimonadia > Saccharimonadales > Saccharimonadaceae > Nanosyncoccus. The sequence continues at coordinate 3,029 of CANOTH010000057.1, read as the reverse complement.
ATTACGGTTATTGCCGCAGTCAAGAATTAAGTGCTATAATAAGCATATAATGCTTAAGAAAATCCTCAAATTTATATCTATCTTCTCTTTGGTAGCCGCTCTCTCCTCTGTCGGCTCCGCAGTGTCACCCGTTTCAGCTTTGGAAGCGGGTGATGTTGTTGTCCAGATTAATCCCGCCGAGCAGACCTTCGATCTTGTGCCTGGAGCCTCATATCTTGGTAATATTACCGTCGAGAATACCGGTCGCTTGGGTTTCAACTTCACAGTTTCGGCTCGCCCTTATCAAGTCAAGAATGAAGATTATGATCCTGATTTTTCCACTGTTACTGACTATACTAAGCTACAAAACTGGATTACCTTTGAAAAGACCGATTACTATATCGAGCCTGGTCAGAGCCTAGAAGTGGTCTTTAATATCGACGTACCTAGCGATGTGCCAGGTGGAGGTCAATATGCTGCAATCGTAGTAGAAACTCGTGACAGTGTTGATCCAGAAGCTCACGTGCGAATCATTAGCCAGCTTGCCGCCATATTGTATGGTCACGTACAAGGCGAAGAACACGTGGGTGGAGTCATAGTAGCTCATAGCTTGCCGGGCTTCTTGCTAGGGTCGCCTTTTGCCGCTTCGGTGACAGTCAAGGATGATGGCAATACAGATTTTCGGGTCACTCATACTTTGACCGTACGCGATTTCTTTACTAATCGCGAGGTCTTTACTCCAGACGCAGTATTAGAAGATGGCTCGCGCCCTGGTTATGCTAATGTTTTTGTGTTGCCAGGTACTACACGACGCAATGTCTTGACTTGGGCAGGGGCGCCGCAGCTGGGGGTCTTCAAAGCCGTCCAGACCGTGAGCTACCTAGATAAGACCGAAACGTACGAGCAGCTGGTGATTATTTGCCCAATTTGGCTAGCAGGGTTAGTGATTTTCTTCGTTGTATTGATGGTGCTGTGGATTATCATGCGTATCCGCAAGCGCAAACAGAACCGCCCAGTATTGTAGCGCATGATTGACTTTTTTAATAATGTGTGCTACAATAAAAGTAAGTAAGCCTTGCTTGCCCAGTTTTTGAGGTAGCGACTTCGGCGCGCGAGGCAAAATAAGTCAAAATTAAAGAGAAAGCCCTTATGAAAGAACAAATTCGTAACATTGCTATTATTGCTCACGTCGATCACGGTAAAACCACTTTAGTGGACGGATTACTAAAACAATCTCATACTTTTCGGGACAATCAGGCCGAAATGTCCCAGACTTTGATCATGGATTCAATGGACCAGGAGCATGAGCGCGGTATTACCATTACCGCCAAACAGACCTCAGTCTTTTACGAGGATTACAAAATCAATATCATTGACACCCCAGGGCACGCGGATTTTTCTGGTGAAGTCGAGCGCACTCTGAACATGGCAGACGGGGTGATTCTGGTAGTGGATGCTCAAGAAGGCCCCATGCCGCAGACCAAGTTTGTTCTCCAAAAAGCCCTGAGCCTGCACCTCAAACCTGTAGTGATTATTAATAAAATTGACAAGCCGGCCGCGCGCATTCAGGAAGTAGAGAGCGAAATCGCCGATCTCTTCCTAGAGCTAGCTAGCGACGAAAGTCAACTCAATTATCCGATTTATTATGCTATTGCTCGGGATGGCAAGGCTGGCAAGACCACTGATCTCGATGATGATTTGCATGTGATTTTTGATGCAATCATTGATGAAATTCCTGCCCCAAAGGTTGACGAAGATTCTGCTAAAGGTGCGCAACTATTAGTAGCAGCACTGGCGGCAGATAATTACTTAGGTAAGTATGCGATTGGCAAGATCTTTCGCGGTAGCTTAAAGAAGGATGAGAGTGTCAAAGTGTTGCATACCGACCTTGAAACTGGTGAATTACAGGCTAGCGGCGGTAAGGTGGAAAAGATTTTTACTTACAAGGGTCTAGGCCGTGAAGAAGTTGACGAGGCGATTGCGGGCGACATCGTAGCGATTTCGGGTATTGCTCAGGCTAATATTGGCGACACGATCGCAACGGCTGGGCAGGATGGCGGTGAACCCGAGGCCTTGCCGACGATTGAGCTTGAGCCTCCGACCTTGAGTATCTATATTGGACCAAATACTAGCCCGCTCAAGGGGCAAGAAGGTGAATTTACTACTTCCAGGCAGATTGCTGAGCGCCTAGAGCGCGAGCTAGAGACCAATATCGCTCTAAAAATTGTGCCTGACGGTCTAGGCTACAAAGTCTCGGGACGCGGTGAATTACATTTGTCGGTCTTGATCGAGACCATGCGTCGCGAAGGCTACGAGCTAGAAACTGGCCGCCCGGAGGTAGTGTATAAGGAAATTGATGGTAAAAAGTGTGAGCCAGTTGAGGAACTAACGATTGAAGTTGAGCCAGAATTCGTTGGTGCCGTTAGCCAAGAGCTAGGGGTACGCAAAGCGGAGCTGAAAAGCCAGGAAATGACCAGCTCTGGCAGCACGCGGTTTGTTTATGAGATTACTACTGCCGCCCTGATTGGTTTGCGTAATAATTTGTTGACGGCGACTAAGGGTACCGCCATTATGTCTTCATTGCCTAATGGTTATCGTCCAGTAGAAGGGAAATACAAGCCCGAACGCAATGGCGCTCTGATTGCCTTTGAGCCAGGTACCAGTACGGCTTATGCTCTGGATGCAGCTCAAGCTCGGGGCATCTTGTTTATCCCACCTGGAGTGCCGGTGTATCAAGGTATGATCGTCGGTCTCAGCAACAAGAAGGATGATCTAGATATCAATATTTGTAAAGAAAAACAGCTGACTAATATGCGCACTCATGCCAGTGATGGGGCGATCCAACTGACTCCACATACACAGTATTCGCTGGAGCAATGTATTGATTTCTTGTTAGACGATGAGCTTCTCGAGGTCACTCCTAAGAGCCTCCGGTTGCGCAAGCGCCAGCTCGATCCAGTCAAACGTAAACGCGAAGCACGAGTATAGTTTGTACCAACTAGCTATCCAAAGTCAAGCTTTATAATCATCAAAAACTACCCACTCTTCTA
>CANOTH010000056.1 GCA_947570505.1 uncultured Candidatus Saccharibacteria bacterium | reverse complement strand
TCGATATGTTTTACGACATATTTTGACTTTCCATGAAAGAAGCGAAGCCTCCACGGATGCGGAAGCCTCGCCTTGTCAGTTCTGAATGATTGTTTAGGTTTGTCCCGTAAGGGGTGCCGGGGTAACAGGTCGCCCTCTCTGTGGCGCAGGGGTGCGAGTCAGAAAAATTTTTTATTTGATTATCAACTTATCAAATTGGAGTTTGCTAATCTCAAAATAAGTATCAGAAAAATTCACACAGTTATATTCAGATATAGGGGTATAAAAGAACCACTTATCAGATTGTTTCCTTGCTTCATTTTCCTTGTTCATTTTTTCTGCTTCGCTCCAAAGCATCTTATAAGTAGGCAATTGAAAACGAATGGTCTTATTATCTTCTTCAAGTTTTACATACAACTTGTATTCAAGGGAACTATTGGGTTTATTTGGTAAATTGCTCTTTATAGCATCCGCAATTATATTGTTTATGCCTGATTTTAAGTGGTCTTTGCCCGATTGCGTGAGATAGCGAGAGGTTAAAGTATAATCATATAACAATATTGTGTTAATTCCGACTTGAGGGTTTGTAAGCTTGTGATATTCATCATCGGTCATCACCCACACAGTACAACTCTTATAATAGTTCCATCCAACTTGAATGGCAGGGTAATCCCATTCTCCATCCCAATAAATATGATAAAGCAGATAGAAATAATTGTCATCAGCCTTGACTTTCGTTATATGTAGAGAATATATACCATCATCTCCATACCCCGCTATATCGCTGGCTGTTAACCTCCGAGGCGTTTTGCTATTCCTTCGGTATTCACCAATACAAATTCCATAGCACCCACACCATTTCTCATCATAGGTACTATAACACCATCCAATTGGATTTGTGATAACTTGTGATTGTGAGATAACCTTGTATTTGTCTGTACCATTAGACCTTGGCTGGCATATACCGACCAAAGGAATAATAGACAATATTAGAATCATAAAAACTTTGCGCATCATTTCTTTATACGTTTGAAGTCTAAAGATTGAGAATCAGCATCTAACCCGACAACGGATAACTCGTTATCATCCAATTTGCGAATAATATTCTTCATTGTCTGACCGATTTCTGCATAGGTTATAACCAAAGTGTCACCAAACTCCGAATAAGTTAGTTGTAATCGTTTTGAAGTTGGCTGTATATAGTTGCCATCTGCCTTAAATTCTGCGACACCTGTTCCATCAGAATTGAATGTAAAGATGAGGGTTGAATTTATGGCATATTCGCCCTTGCCGGAAACATCATTGTGTTCCCATTGGCCTACTAACGGATTTTGATTAGTTGGCGTACAAGCTGATAAGATTGTGGCAACAATTGACACTATGCCAATTATCGAGGTTAATATATTTCTATTCATATTTTAGGGCTTCCAAGTATATCCACATTTAAGGCAGGTAATTTTTACTTTGCTACTACCGAGGAAACCGCCAAGCAGTCCTACGGGGCCTAACAAAAGTCCCCCTGCGGCAGCTTTGCCAAGTCCAAAACCTTTTTTGTTTGCGCTCAACTGGGTACTTCTGCATCTTGGGCAGCGTACAGGTTCTTCGTCATTCTCGTACATAGGTACAATTTTTATGGTTAATATTCTGGGTGAGTTCTCATATATTCATCAATCATATCAAGGTCGCGTTGTTGCTCCTGACTTCCTTGGTACTGAATTTGCCTACGTTTACCGTCTATGGTATGATAATCTCCATCATCGCTAACTGTGGGGCGATAATTGGGATCAGTCGAATATCCTGAAGATACCGTATATGATTCATCTGTGCTTTCTGCGGTCGATTCTGCTACCTCAATAACTTCTAACACTTCATCAACAGTAGATGAATCTTTTGAAGCCGTTACATTAGCACTTGCTTCAGATTGACGATTTCCACAAGAGGATATAGCGATGCCTGAGGTTAAGCCAAGAAATGCGTATGCGACCAATACTTTCTTCATTTCGGATTATCGGGTTATTATAGTTTTGTGCAGTATTGCCATTATGTCGTTTGACTTGGTATGCGCACTTGCCTATAAAACAAAAGCGCAGACTTTCGCCATACGCTGTCTTAGCCCACCACAGGCTACAATCTACTATGGGATAAGTCCGCGCCGTATGGCACGAATCCCAATGTAGGTTGTAATAGCTCGTTCTTTGGTCGAGGTGGTGGTTCAGACAGCGATTGAGCTAATATGTAAGGGTGCAATACCCCCAAGGAATACTGCACCGCAAAATTAGTCATAATTCGCCGATTGGCAAAGTCTTTGCGAGCTGATTGTTAGAAATATGCTATATAACATATCCCGAAAGCAAGACAAGCCGCCACCTCGAAAGGCGCGGCTCATCTAAACGTGCATCATGGAATGGTGTTGAATTTCAGTTTTTCTTCAAGGCGTAGGTCGTAGAGAGCTTGCAGATACTCGCCAACCCATTCCTCTTGACTTCGGCGTGTAGCCATCGCCGCTACTGAATTTCGGCTCGCTTTGGTTTGCGGATAAGCGGTGAGGAACGCATCGACCTTACTCATGCCCATCCATATCATAAGACAAAACACCACATCTTCACGACTCATTTTCTTTGATATGTGTATCTTCGCAGGGAATTTCGCCAACTCCCACGCAATCTGCCACGCGGGTTTATCTTGGTCATTTTTACGTCTGTGCTTCATAAAATAAAAAACTTGACTTGTTGTTGTTGACTACGAGCATTGACGATAGCCTGCAAATTTCTTGACTTTTCGTGCTACATCCGCTGACTATCGCCATGCTTTTTATTACATCAGTTGAGATTTAGCGGCATCCGCAGAGGCGAATCCCAATCATCGACACGCAACCATTCGGGAACCGTCATTGCCGGGTCTTGCTTCGTGATAAGAGCTTTCAGTTCGGCGAGGTCAGCATAGCCGTTTGCCTTCGCCATCGCGTCATCAACTCTCATCTCTATCTCGCCGCTTACCATGTTCTGCCGGAACTGAATCGGGTAGCGGTCAGCGTACATCATCGTGTGAAATTTCCACATAATCATATATTTTTGAGGGGTTAAACAATTTTCCATTGGCCGTGATAGCCATAACAAGTGCATATCAAGTTCCATATCTCTTTGCCATTGGCGACATATCGGAGTATGCAATCATCGAAGCCGTCACCATCGTTTATCTCGCAGTCAACCTTATAAGGGTGTAAATCCTGCTCCACAACCGTACTGATATAGACCTCTTGGCAAAATCCTTTCAGTTTCTCGCCCTGTGCTTTCCAATCATCGAATTTTCCTGCGTCGGGAAATAGTACGACTTTACGATTTTTAAGCACTTGGATTTTGTGGTTGGGATTACGCTTTGCCTCAAATGTTGGATTAAGGTTGCCGCATCCCGAAGTCGCCATTGGAATGAATGTAAATGGTGCGCCTCCCCACATCAAAGCTATTGCGACAATAACCGCTGCCTTTTCTGATTCAAAAAGCCAAATGGGAGGGTGAAACTCGCCGTCTATATTCAATCTGTGTCTTTCTGCGTTGTTGAGGTCGGCATGGTGTTCCGCTTCAACAATAAGGTGGCTACCGAAATAACATTGCTCCAGATTGAAATTTGGGTATCGGTCGGATAGAATCGAATGAACGTAATTGTTCTGTGTGTGGATTCTCTTGCCGTTGGTAGCATTGTAGCCCATCACTTTACCTGTCCTTATTCTGCCGTATTGGTCTATCTGCCAATAGACTGTTGCGCCTCCCCATTTGGTCGAAGTGCCAATGGCATACCGTTCTACAACCTTATCCACAATTTCTGACCCTGCAACCTCATCAAAGACTGAATGTAGGAATCTGACAAGGGGATTGCGCTCATATTCTCGTAGAGTATTGAGCATATCTTTCGCATTGATACAACTTGGTGGTTTCGGCTGTTGGCGTTGAGGTTTCCTAATCTGTGGAGAATATAGGGAAGTCAAAGGTTGATGGTTCTTGAAATATTCCCTCGGCGGCACATGAACGCCACAATTATCGGCTCTGTCGCATTTTCCACACTCGCCGTCAGCCACAGGTGTGCCGTCAGAAT
>CANOTH010000055.1 GCA_947570505.1 uncultured Candidatus Saccharibacteria bacterium | reverse complement strand
CATATAGAATTGATACTGAAAATATACCGATACTTAATAAGATTATAAACTTGCCTTTTGGCTCGGAATCTCCGTTCCAAGCCGAGGTATGGTTTATAAATCAAACAGCAAAACTCAATCTTCCCTGGGGCACTCCGCACCCAATTCAAATTGAAGATCCTCGGTATCATATTATTGTGCCTGTTCGAGCTCATGGTCAATATGGTATCCGTGTCACTAATCCCCGTATCTTCTTGGAAACTCTTATCGGCAGCATGGGGGCGTTTACATCTGAACAGATTGAACAATTTTATAAGGGCAGAATCATTTCCGCCCTAAACTCTTTGCTCGCGAGGCAAATTGTTACCAACGGCATATCAATTCTTGACATCAATACATTATTGTTGTCAATGTCTGATTCCATTAATGAGCAACTCAATCAACTGCTTGGGAAATACGGAGTTTCAATTATCGAATTTTCGATAATGTCAATTACTTTCCCTCAGGATGACGAAAGTGTTATTAAGCTAAAAAACGCCAAAGATCTTGCCGCGCGTCTTCGTATTACCGGACGCGATGTATACCAAATGGAACGTAGTTTCAACGTCCTTGAAGCCGCTGCTAACAATGATGGCGCAGGAGGTCAGATGATGGGGTTAGGCGTAGGTCTCGGAGCTGGGATGGGCGTGGGTAATGCAGCCGGTAATATTGCCGGCCAGTATCTAAACACCAATCCTCATGTGCCGCCCATCCCTCAGTCCGCTCCGACATACTATTTGCTGATAGATGGTCAACAAGTCCCCAATCTAACGACCGAGAGTATTTCGGCTTACATCTCAAGTGGTGTTGTCGATGGTTCCACGCTTGCGTGGACGATTGGAATGTCTGCTTGGCTTCCTATCTCTCAGATTCCGACATTAGCATCGTTAATCAATTCTATTACACCACCACCTTTGCCATAATATGAAACAAATATTCCCAATCTTATATGTCATCTTTCTGATGATAAATATCGTAGCCGGATTGATATTATCCTGCTATCCCATGTTCAATATGGGAATAAATACAGTTGTAATCTGCGTTGCAGCCTTGTTTTCCTACTGGGTCAACAAAGGGTCTTTTAAATCTGCATTTACAATATCTCTGGCTTTTATCATCCCGTTATTTACTTTAATAGAATTTATTATGGGACTATTAATGCCTTCTCAGTTAGAAGACAATTGGGGAATCATTGCTATCCTCTGTCTAATGGCATTTAATGGCTGTCTCATTTATGCCATTGCCAAACGTTCTGCAAATCAAGTCAAAAATAAACCCTCACAAGACTGTAAATCCTCATGAAACCACTTACCTGTGAAATGTGCGGAAGCACAAATATCCTTAAACAAGATGGTGTATTCGTATGTCAGTCATGCGGAACCAAATACTCCGTTGAAGAAGCCAAGAAAATGATGGTCGAAGGAGTTGTCAACATTGAAGGGAAAGTCAAGATTGATCAATCGGACAAAGTTCCAAACTTGTTGTCTCTTGCTCAGAATGCCATTGACAGTTTAAATGTTGATGAAGCGGAGTCATATGTTAAACGTATTCTTGAAATTGACTGCGACAATGCCCAGGCATGGTTTATTAAGATGAAAGCCATCGGATTATCCTCAAGTATTGACAACCTTAGAGTCACAGAGATAATATCTGCCGGAAAAAAGGCTATCGAAAAATCCAATGGAGAATTGGAAATAGACGTATACGGCTTCTATATAACAGTTCTCAACGTAAACCTTCAGTCGTTTACCGAGCAATTACAAAACACAGGGGCTTTAAAGCAGATATATGAACTGAATTGTATATCGAATCCATTTAAAGCATCAGAACTTACAGCCGATTCAGATGAAATATTTGCTTTTATAATGAGCCAATATGAATTGTTGCTGAGTTTACGCTATGTGATCCCGGATGATAAAGTCGCACATGAGGAACTTTCTTGCCTTGTAGGATTTGCGGCAAAAAACTGGATTAATTTCACGCAAGCTGTTAACGCTCGTTTTAACGTATTTAAATCGAATCTTAACGAAGAATCCGTTACGGAATTTCGCGCTATACTTAATAGAATCAAGCAGGGTCTTCCAAGCGGAAATCTTGACACGTTTAATGAGGAGCATATATCAAATCCATCTTCCGGACCGTGCTATGTTGCAACAGCGGTATATGGCTCTTACGATTGTCCCGAAGTTTGGACACTACGCAGATTCCGCGATTACACACTCGCCGAAACTTGGTATGGGCGCGCTTTCATACGCACCTACTATGCTGTTAGTCCGACCCTTGTAAAATGGGTTGGCAACACTGCAATCTTTAAGAGAATCTGTCTTGCTCTACTTGACGGACTTGTTCGTAAACTTCAAGTAAATGGCGTTGAATCTACGCCTTATAAAGACCGAATTTTTAAATAACCCCATAAAAATGATAATACCGTAAAACAAATATTTCAGCTATGGCAGACATAAACAGAATCATATATCTGATTGATGAATACCTCGAATCAAACAGATTAAATCATGTGGGGCCCAGTGAAGTCGCCGCCTATTTAGCTAAAAACGGGGCTTTGCCTTCCGACGGAGGAAAAACTTTACGCAGACACCTGCGAGATGGCAAAATTCCTAATGCAGAGCAACCCGGCGGTAAAAAACAATCATGGTATATCCGACATTCAAATTGTAAAAAAACATCGCTTTCCACCCCGGCACATACGTCAGAGACAGAAGTCATCATGACAAAAGTCCTGACATCCAGCGTTGTCACAGAGGGTCTTGCGCCCATCGCCGATTCAGAATCGGAATTTCTGATCTTAGGGACATTGCCGGGCAAAGTATCATTGGAGACACAATGTTACTATGCGAATCAGGGTAATCAATTCTGGAAAATCATGTCAAGTCTGTTTGACGAAAGTATACCACTCGCTTATGAAGACAGGCTACGATTTTTGGAGAAACACCATATCGCATTGTGGGATGTGCTCAAATCAGCAGAAAGAATCAGTAGTCTCGATTCAGACATCAAAAACTTAACTATCAATGATATATTAGGGTTTATTTCAAAGCATCCAAATATTCGTGTCATCGGTCTAAACGGAGACAAAGCTTCAACTTATTTTAGAACATATATAAATATAGATGAACTACCGAAACATATACGTGTCGTTTCTCTCCCAAGTTCCAGTTCAACAAACACCCATTTTACGCTAGACGCTAAAATAGACCGCTGGGAAACGATTCTAAAACAATGAAGCCAACGAAGAACCGTGTATACTGCATTGGATGCAGACATCCAAAGATGCTCTTTGAAACTCAAGCAAAGGCAGATAATTTCATCAAGTTCAATCGAGATGAAATAGCCTCTTTGTCTGGGAAAGTCCCGTCCAGAAGCTACTACTGCTCATTTTGTTGTGCCTGGCATGTAACCAGCGTAGACAATGAGGGGGAAGCCGTGGCTAATGATATCCGTGATAAAAAAACTTGGTATAAGATTAGGGATTTGCGTAGGGATAAACTCCCACAAACATCTGAAGGGCAAAAACTTTCAGAAATGCTTGTTTTCGTCCATAGCCTGATACAAAAATGTCAAAGACAACTGTCTCTGACAAATCTCCCTGAAGCACTTAAACTATTTAAAGAAATAGTGCTCGATTTTTCAGTAATTGAAGATATGGCTTCAAGGCAGGGGGTTATATCGTCACGAATAGATCGAGTCAATGTCAAGATTAAAATGCTCCAAAACACTTTCGATATAATTGATGAATATGATATCGACAGCGACACACGCAAATTATTTTTAAGTAAATCAGACTCATCATATCATGAGTTGGCTACTAGATACCTACGAAACAAAGAAAAAAGGGAGAGCAAAAATTCGTCTAAATTATAAATAATCAGACATCAAATATTGGACAGGCATTTGTCATTGATAATTTTAACTAATTTAATCAGAGGCACCAAATAGTATCAAAGCAATGGCTTTGAATATGAGTATGCAATGGCTTGTAGGCAAAGAAAAATAGATATTGGACAGACTTTATGAGCTAAGAACGAAATTATTTCGTCGAACTATTACACAAAAAAACAAAGTTAATCCACCGAAAGAAACGATCTTCTCTCGGTGGATTTTTGATTAGTGCAGTTTAGGACCTTTGCGTTGTTGCTTGGCTTTTTGCTCGTCCTTAAAGCGGCGTTTGGCTTCCTCAAAGCTCATGCCGGGGTGCAATTCAAGGAAGTGCTTGAAGTCGTCCGGCATTCCTCT
>CANOTH010000054.1 GCA_947570505.1 uncultured Candidatus Saccharibacteria bacterium | reverse complement strand
GCCGAATGACCACAAAGCTCCGTTGTATAGAGTAATGTGTCCGCTACGGACGAAGGTTTTGGAATTCGTCAACTATTATACCAAACAGCGGACGGGGAAACCGGCCCAACGAGTGCTGTTATCCGACGGGTCGACGGTCGAGAGATCAATGCCGAGGGTGTAAGCACCAGCCGCCCAGGTGCCAACCCCATAGGCCACGGCCGAACGAGACCAATTGCGGCCAAAGCTACCGAAGTTCCACAGAGAACCGTCGTTCAAATAGACAAGCCCGCTACGGACGAAGTAAAACTAGTATTACCAAACAGCGGACGGGGAAACCGAAGTAGCGATTGAACGGACCGGTGGACGGGCGAGATACAGACGAATTAAAGTCAAACCAGTAAGAGCTAGCCGAGGTAGCAGAGGAGTAAGCTACAGCACTGCGCGACCAGTCGTAGCCAACACCGCCCGAGAACCTCAGTGAGCCGTTGTTCAGATCGACATTCCCGCTACGGACGAAGTAAAGAGGCTCCAACTCTCCCATACATACCAAAACTAGTATTACCAAACAGCGGACAGGGAAACCGAGCCAATGACTGGTGTTATGCGACGGGTTAACACCTGAAGGAGCGAAGTTGAGGTTGTAAGCAGTAGCTGAGGTAGGTGACGAGTAAGTTCTAGCAGTACGCGACCAACCGTAGCCATTGTGGCCAAAGCTCCTCAAAGCATTATTATTAAGATTAACCCACCCGCTACGGATGTTAAATTAAAGTCAAATTACTCCAAATTTACCTCTGTTATTTATAGGTTGAACTTGTAATGCGATTACAAGTTGCCCTATGAGCTTCGCCCGTAGCGGGAGTGTATATCTCGATTACAGTTCTGCTCGTCACCTCGGGCTTAGCGGTTATGCCTGGACGAGATCACTTGCAGGCTATATACTACCTACTAAAGCTTTTAGCTATTATCTAGATTTTAACAATTCTGGTATAAACCCCTCCAATAATTATGTGCGTTGGTCTGGTCTCCCCGTCCGCTGTTTGGTATACTGGTTGGATTTCAGACGAGGAGTTTTAGATAGAAGATATTTTTGACAAATATGATATTCTATGCTACAATGAAGGAGTAGGTATGAATAATACTTGCTTTGGGGCTGGTTTTTGATAGTAATTGGCCAGGGAACTTTAAGAAGTCAGACTGACGGAGCAAGGAACACGAAAAATTAGATTGATAAGGGGGAAGTTTATGGATTCTCAAAGAATTAATGCCATGGCTGAGGAGAGATTAGTTGAACTAAGAAAAATGGGTAGGGCTTTGTCTGATAAGATAAACGAGCGCTATGTATTCGGGACATCTTTTTTGAAGAAAATTGAGTTAAGTCCGGATGCTACATCTGCGCAAATGCAATGTTATTTTTTGCATTTGCGTATGGGCATTGATTATGCGGAGGAGCTAATGATAGGCTTTGAAAAGGAAGTCTCGTATTTGTTGAAATTTGGATTAGACAGTAATATGCCTTTAACGAGTTCACGGGAATATGTTCGAGTTCGAAGCTTTGTATGTCCGGATGATAAAATTAAACGTATGTATGAAAAGTTGTTTTTGCGGCTGAAGCCGGTGTTTGAGCAATTTGGAGTGGAGTTTGATGTGCAAGGTTCAAGGATTGTGGTGCCTTATACTTTGCGAATGAATGCTGAGCTGATGCAATTCTCAAAAGCGCTGAGTTTAGAGTTTGGTGGTTATATTTTAGAGATGCAGCCTTGTATTATATGTTTGGGCAAAGCTTTGAATTTGTTTGATTTGTTGCAAAAAAACCAACTTGTTATTGCGACAAAAGTCTGACTAACGTATACCCCGACTGTTATGGAAACGGTTGGGGTAGTTTTTTGTAGGATTTGGAGGTTGCAGAACAGAGGATTTTTTAGTATACTGTGATGTAATGGACAATGACGAAGATATCTTAAAGGACAAAAATATTATGGTTGATCTCGGGGAGCCGTTGGGGGATCCGGGTGCAGATGAGCTGGCTGAGGAGGACGACTTTTCGGATGAGGAGTTGGCGATTACGGCAGATAATGTTGATGCTTTTGCGGATGATTCGGTGCGGATGTACTTAAGGGAAATCGGTAAGATTCCTTTGCTTGGTCAAGAAGAAGAACTAGAACTGGCGAATCGGGCTCTAGAAGGTGATAAAAAGGCTAAAGATAAGCTCGCCGAGGCTAATATGCGCCTCGTGGTTTCGATTGCAAAGCGTTATGGCGGTAGGGGCTTGGATTTTTTGGATTTGATTCAAGAGGGTAATACTGGTCTGCTCAGGGCGGTGGAGAAATTTGACCCGAATAAAGGGTTTAAGTTTTCGACTTACGCGACTTGGTGGATTCGTCAAGCGATTACGCGAGCGATTGCGGATCAAGCGCGGACTATTCGAATTCCAGTGCACATGGTGGAGACTATCAATAAGGTACTTCGGACGACTAGGCGGTTGACTCAGGAGCTAAATCGTGAGCCGACTAATGAAGAAATCGCTGAGGCGATGGGTATGGAGGTCGATAAGATTGAGTATGTGATGCGGATTAAGCAGGATATTGCAAGCTTGGATGCCAGTGTGGGTAGAGATGGCGATGATGAAGAGTCGGTGCTAGGTGATTTTGTAGAGGATAGCGAACGTGACTCGCCAGAGGATGCGACGGCTAATCAGATCCTCAAGGAACAAATTGCGGAGATTCTGACGACTTTGAGTGAGCGTGAGCAGAAGATTATTCGTCTGAGATTCGGGATTGGTGGCGGTCGGCCACATACTCTAGAAGAGGTGGGGAATGAGTTTTCAGTGACACGGGAGCGGATTCGTCAGATTGAGGCGAAGGCTTTGTCAAAGTTGCGTAAGCATAAGCAGACGAAGAAGTTGCACGGGTATTTGAAATAGGAGGTTGTGATGAATTGGCTATTGATGAAGGTGATGGCGGTAGAGACAAATATCCTCGGTGACGATATGGATATAGAGAAGTTGTTGAAGCTGGTAGCAAATATTATGCTTTATGGTCTAGGAGCGGCGGCGGTGATTGGAGTGATTGTGGCTGGGATTATGTATCTGACGGCAAAAGATAATGAGCAACAGGTAGCTAAGGCAAAGAAGCGCTTGTTGGATGTGGTGATCGGTCTGGTAGCTTGGGCGGCTTTGTGGACGGTGTTGCATTGGTTGATTCCTACTTTTGATGACAATATTTTGAATTAGCTATGTTGAAGAAGTTGATTGTTGTTTGTAATCCACGTTCTTCGCGCGCAGGTATGATTGAGCGAGAAGTTTTGGAACCAGCACGAAAGTTGCGAGGTTGGCTAGTAGGGAAATATGAGGTGCAGGCAACTGGGGTGAATGAGAATGCTGAGCAGCTAGCGAAGATTTTGGATGACGGTGATTTGGTGATAGTGGCTGGTGGTGATGGGACGGCGGCGATTGCGCTGAATGCGACGGTTTTGTCTGATAAGGATGTGAGTTTGGCAGTCATGGGTTATGGGAACTTCAATGATATGGCGCGGCTAACGAAGGTGAAACCACCTGTAGAATATGGTGATGGGTATGTGGGGGGAATTATGGAGATTGTGGAGCGATATGAAGCTGGAAAGGTGATGGAATTGCATCCACTAGAGGTGTGGATTGATGGCAAGCATTGGCGCTATGCTGGGTGCTATGTGACTTTGGGATTGTTTGCGGAGTCGACGGCGGTTTTTGATCAAGAGAAAGTGCGTCTGAAACTGCGTGAGAAGCGGGGGTCGCTAGTGTTTTCGGTTTGGCAGCTCGTGAAATGGTATTTTCGGCATCGCAAAGAGGAATTCTTGCCGATTAAAGAGTTGCGTAGGCTGGGTAATGAGGGCATGGCGGTGCGACCAGACCCAGGTACGACTGATTATTTGGCAGTGAATGGTCCTAGAGTAGCCAGAGTGATGCGTGGCGGTAAGTATTATCTACGGAGCGGGGAATTTTTGAGTGCGACGGCTAGGTTGGGAGGATTTTGGAGGCTGATGTGGTTTATGTTTAGAAGTATGTTGTGGCGAATTCCGGGGAAGAAGAGTCAGAAGGATGTGCTGACTTTTGATAGTGATGCGAGAGTGATGATTCAAGCTGAAGGTGAATGTGAAGAATTAGTAGGGATACAAAAGATTGAAATTGGTAAGGTGGAAAAAGTGGTGAAGATGGTGCGGTAGACCTGCCCGCTGTCTCCTAATAATACCTAATGTTTTTCTGTCCCTACTTTCTTGAGTCCGGGTGGAGCCTCTTGCAAGCGAATCTATCATTCGTTTTTATTACTAACTA
>CANOTH010000053.1 GCA_947570505.1 uncultured Candidatus Saccharibacteria bacterium | reverse complement strand
GCCAGTATGAGTATGACCGCGAGACAAAGAAGTATAAGACCACGGTTGCGGCAAAGGCAGAGTACTCGGTTGAGGTTGAGGCTGCGGGGATTGTATCTGCAAAGCAGATAAACAAGAATACCGTAGCAATTACCTGTGGAAACGCAGCAGCGGCAGCGGATCTTGTAGCAAACAAGACCAATCTCACTGTAACCTACAAGATCGGTGAGCAGGATATCGTAGGATATATCAACTACAATGAGGTAAAAGTGGATGGCTCCGATGACAAAGTAGTAAATGTAACCCTTTATGATGAACTGGTTAAGGATTATGTTTATACATTCAAGTATGGTGAGAAATCCGTAGCTGTAACTGGTGTTGATCTGGCGGCAGTTACAAGCATCCGGATTGTGACTACTACCGTTGCAATCGGCGATGTTAGAACAGTTGAAGTGAAGTATTACGATGCGAATGGCGTTGAGCTGCCAGCAGAGAAGATGACTGGCGTTCTCAGCTTTAATGTTAAGGGTGGAGATAGAGATTATTTCACCTTGACTGGAAATCAGATTTACTTCCTTGAAGCTAAGAAGACCGCAATCCTTGAAGCAAGTTATATCAGAGGCTACAAGAACGATGGCAGCGCAGATGAAATCAAATCCAATATCGTAACGATTACTTCCGTAGAGCAGTCTGCAGAAGATAATCAGGTTGACGGCTGGGCAATCGGTAACGATCCTAACAAACCAGTAAAGGATTGGTCTTACTCCAAAGATGCAAAGAGCATTGCAGTTAACGATAGTAATTGGAGGTTGTATGGTAGATACTATGTTACTCCATTCGGCGGAAAGGCAGAAGCACACTATACAAGTGAGCAGTACGATGGTGCAATCTTCGAGTACAGCACAACAAACGACAGTGTTCTGATGGTAGATTCCGCTAGTGGACTTCTCTACCCGGTAGCCGCAGGTTCTGCAACTGTTATTGTCAGAAGAGTTTACAGTGACACAAATAAGCCAGTAATCGGCACATGCGTGATCAATGTAGTTGGTTCCAGAATGCTTACCAGCTTCACCGCAACAGCAGATAAGAATAAGCTTGCAATCGATCCGCTCGCAGCAGATCAGGTGGTTATCTCAACTGAGACAAAAGATCAGTTAGGTCAGGGATTAGGAAGTTCTTCTGTAACGTATGAAATGCAGGTTATGAACTCTGTAGCAGGTTTGACACTTACAGCGAATAGCACACCTCTTTCTACTACCGCGGGGATTATCACTCCAGATAGTAATGGAAAATACACTGTAAAAGCAACGACAGCGAATGCTACAGCAGATACTTCAGTACAGGTTTCCATTACTGCATCACAGTCAAATGGCCGCAAGATTACCAGAGTTATCACGCTCAGAGTAAGAAAAGTTACTCAAAGTGCAAATGATCAGTTTGTTCTTGAGTTAGGAAAGTCCAATATCGATATGAATATTCCGGCATTTGCTTGGAATGAGGGAATGGGTAAACTTGAGTCTTCGATCAGATTAGCAAGATACGATAGGGACGGTTTCTATGTAGGTGTTGAATCTATGACAGCAAATAGCAAGACCGGAGCATACAGCTATCAAGTACTGAATTCGAAAGGCGAGATGATTACTGTAACTGATGATAAATTTAGTGCAGTTACCGCAAGCGGTTCCGCAGTAAGCGGCGGTGCTATCACAAAATGCCCGACCGGTGTTTACAGAGTTGAAGTTTACAAGAATGGCACTCTTTACACCTTTAAGAACATTGTTGTAAGCGATACCACAGTAATCCCTACTGCAAATGTTAAGAATACCAAGGTTGGAACTACAAGCCTTGAGTTCCTGGCAGGCAGCTTAAAGGGTAACAACATGACATTCCATCGTGGAAATGACGAAGTTACAGGTAATATTGATATCGTAAAGGTTGAGGGAACATCGTCCAATGATAGAGTTTATGTAACCAGAATCTTAGTTGAGGAGACTGTTAAGTCAGGAGATAGCAGTATCCAGGGCTACAAGTACCAGTACTATATCAATATCGGAAAGACATTTTATCTTAACTAATGAATTTCCTGATATTAGTATAAGTTAAGACAACATTTGTAAAAGAGAAGGAGGTATCGCACGAAATATTTCGTGCGATACCTCCTTCTTCATTGTCCTAGTCCCAAAAATCGGAGAAGCAGGATTTTAGTAGTTTGTGTAGAAAACCTGGTTCACTGGAACATTATAAGTGAATGTGTATCCATTGTACTTACCACCATTGATTGTTTCAGTAACAGTAATGTATTCTACATATACACGATTGCTCTGAACATCACGGCAGAAACCTCCTATAATATTAACATTATCACTAATATTGTTGCCGGAACGCTTGATCACCAGAGTACGATCTGTCTTTAATTTCGTTTCTAATTCAACCCAAACACTCGCTGGCTCAATACTGCTAATTCTATTGTTCGATACAGTTACTACAGGAGCTACTGTACTATCAGTAACAACAATACTCTTTACTTTGTATTGTCTTGGTGTGTTGCTCGCAGTTCCCTCATATACTTTTACAGTGTAAGTTCCCTTTGAATCCACTGGTCGATTAGCAATGGATGCACCACTGATTGTCTTGGAGATAGAAGTTCCGCTGATCGTAACCGCTTTGAATTCCTGTCCCGCAGATGGGATGACATCGGTACCTTTGGTTACAATATAACCATATGTTCCCTGCGCTAATCCCTCTGACTGAGAAGCCATATTTACCATATCTTCGCTCTTAACATAGAACCCATCCTGATCGTATGCATTTAATGAAATGCTACTGGTCAGGTCATTCCAACTTGAACTTGCTTGTAAAAGATTTACATCAATTGCAGACTTGCCAAGATCGAGGGAATGTGTTCTGACAGCTCCCGGATACTTCACCTGAAGACTACGCCCAAGAACTTTGTTAATATTGAGTAAATCCTGTCTTACCTGGATAGAAATCTGAATGCTCTTTGGTCCAGTTGCCTTTGTCGGATCAACTACAACCTGAACATCAAAATTAGCTCTTCCATCACTTTCGGTGCTACTAATTGTAATTCCTTGGTAATCTGTTGTGAGAGATGTGCCTCCAACAGTAAGGCTTACGCCTGGAACATTATTAACAAGTTTTGCACTGTACACTAAGTCGCCACTGCTAGCAAGCTGTTTTGATAACTGATCTTTTGCATCTACGGTAATCCTTGCAGTTTCTCCTGTACTGATATCGGATAATTTTGTCTTGTTCAGATTCATATCAATAGAGGTAAATACTCTTGTACTTTCTACTTTAACCGTTACCGTACCAACAACAATTTCTTTATCTCCAATTACTCTGTAAATGATAATCTGTGCTGTTCCAGTACTATTTCCCTTCATCACACCACTTAACTCATTTACGAATACAATTGCATCATTTGTTGATACATATTTAAAATAGAAGTTATCGTTCTGCTTCTGGTTCGGATCAGAAGATTCATTATAAAAATCTGTGGTACCGCCAGTAAGTTTATTTGCCGTGTATTTTGCATAAAGCTGTGTTTCTTCATTTCTTACAATACTTACGCTTGACGTATAGGTTAAATCGGAAGCTTTCTTGTAAACAACAGCTCCATTTGCATCATACTGAACTGGTGCTACTGCATAGCCGATCATATTATTTGCATCTAACGCTAACTTGGAGGTGATTACCGCACTGGCTGTCTTATCTGGCAGCTTATTGCCTTTCTCATCCCATCCCATTTCGTAAGTTGCCTTAACCTGAGCAGTCTTTCCCGCCTCAAAGAAATAAATGCAGCCTTTATTGTTATCCTTCGGATATAAGGAATAATCCGAGCTATCTTCTGCGGTAAAGGTAAGATTATTTGTTCCTGGATTGATAATTACACCATTTGCATCGAGGAATTGAACTTCAATCTCATATTCTGTCTGCACTGGTACCTGAGTGGTTACAATGCGGATACTTGCAATTGCATCTGGATCAACAGCTCTTAATTCTAAGCTCTTTTCCTTATAAGTGAATTTGTAGACAACGTCTTTTTCCATTGCACTATAAAGGGTTATTTTTACCACCTTATTATCTGCACCGTCAACCTCTGCCGACTTAATAAAAGTCTGAATAGGATTGTCGCCGAGCATATACTGAACGGTGAGTGCAGAGAAATCTTTTGCAAGTGCTGCGGCAACCTCTGCATTGCCACAAGTAAGAGATACCGTATCTGTGCTGAACTGTTTAACGGATACAATACCAGCCGCCTCAACCTCAACCGAGTACTCTGCTTTTGCCGCAACCGTGGTCTTATACTTCTTTGTCTCGCGGTCATACTCATACTGGC
>CANOTH010000052.1 GCA_947570505.1 uncultured Candidatus Saccharibacteria bacterium | reverse complement strand
ATCATACAGCTATAATCGTTGGATCGGTTTCCCCGTCCGCTGTTTGGTAATACTAATTACGAAAAACGGCCAATTCTAAGCTTGACAGTAATTATAGTATTAAGCTATACTCTAATTAGGAATTTGAGTGAATCGCTTTAGTGAGCGGTTCATTTTTTGTTAATTACGATATTAATCGTAACATTAATTATGACAAATATTTTTTCATCAACTTCATCATAACTAAACTCCTTTCCCCGCCCAGAAAGGCGGTGTTTTGGCATAGCCAAAACACTCCACACTTTAGAAACTACTAGCTCAAGAATTAGCCTGCACCTAGACTAGCACAAATCAGAAGAAATTAACAAGCATAAGTTTGATAGTTTTGAGATTTCGTCCGTAGCGGGTGGGTTGACCTTGGTACTGGTGTTCTAGGGTACTTAGGACTCCATAGCGGCAGTTGGTCACGTATTGCTACAATATATGGCACTAGTACTTGGGGCGCTAAAGCCTACTATCTCCGCTTTGACGTTACAGCCGTTAATCCGTCTAATAACTATGTTCGTTGGGGTGGTTTCCCCGTCCGCTGTTTGGTATACTAGTTCGCAAGCATATTCTTTACCGTAAGGCAGGTTGCCATCTTGATCATCGTAACTAATCAGAATACCTTCGCCCTGCGGCAGTAACAGCTGTGCGTGATTAACCTGAGTACCATTGATGACATATTTCTGACCAGCAGCATAAGCGCTTTTACCGTCGCGATTGATGCTCAATGTTCGACCAGCCTCGCAGTGTCCAACTTTCACCCGTACGTTCTCAAGTGACTGATGTTTATCGCCTTCATCACCAAAATCTGGGTCGTTACGGTTAGCATTGAGTTACGCATCGCCAGAGCTGTTGGTATAGGTGCAGTCCAGATTACTAGCATCACCACTAGCATAAGCCGTTATGCTCGATCCTACGAGCATAATTACCAAAAAAGTCAATACTTTTTATGCTTTTTACTAAAAATCAACTACTTTAACATTAAATCACCCTTGAAACTTCCTCTAGAGTCGTCTCACCCCTAAGAGCAGCCAGCACACCTTTTTGCTCAAGGGTCAACATTCCCTGCGCTCTAGCAGTCGCTTCAATGGCATGGGTATTAATATCCTTAACATCGCCTCGCAGGTAAGCCTGCACGTCTTCTGAAACCACCATTTGTTCCATCAAAACCGTCCTCCCCGCATAGCCAAAAGGTGCTACCTCCGTAGGAACCGGATTATACAACACGATTTCGCTTAAATCCACATCTACTCCATCCAAAACCCGCCGAATATATTCCTCGGTACTAGCATCTGGATAATAAGGTTCCTTCCCTTCTGCCAGCCTCCGCACTAAACGCTGAGCCATCAGCATACGAATCGAGCTGGCAAAAATTGGGTTTGTGCCGAGCAGATCAATCATCCGAGCAAAAGCCGCCGCGGTTGAATTAGCATGGAAGGACGACAGCACTAAATGTCCAGTGATAGAGGCCTGAATCGCGGTCTTGGCCGTATCACTATCACGAATCTCGCCCACCATTACCACATCTGGATCTAACCTCAAGACTGACCTCAGCCCATCAGCAAAAGATTTGCCCTCGGTGGTATGAATTGGAATTTGGGTAATCCCAGTAATACCATATTCAATCGGGTCTTCCAGAGTAATAATCTTGCGCTCGCTATTATTGAGAGCATTGAGGATGGAATACAAAGTCGTAGATTTACCAGAACCAGTCGGACCAACCATCAAGACTAGACCACGCGGGTGCGAGATAATTTCTTGAATTGTATCCAGCTCAGCTGGCGAAAGACCGAGCAAATTAAGATTTAATAGGCTCTCGTCAAAGTTAAACAACCGCAGCACCGCATCTTGACCATACATCGTCGGGACCGTCTCCACCCTAATATTCAGTAGGTGCGATGAACCTTCACGATAAATATCCTGCTGCATGTGTCCAGACTGCGGAGTGGTAGCCGCCGAAGAAACATTAGCCCGCGAAGACAGCTCCCCCATGAGCACACGGTAACGGTCGCGGCTGATTTGGGCTACGGGATGTAAGATGCCATCCACGCGCATGCGAATCCGAATCTCATCGCGCATGTTCTCGATATGAATATCCGAAGCCTGCAGACGATCAGCCTGGTCGATGAGAAAATCGAACACCTTATCCGAGGGTACGGTGTTCAGAGTCTTGCTCACCTCGGCAATGGTCTCAGAGTCACCATCGCCTGCAATGCGAATGTCATCATAGTGAATCTGGGCCGGCGGATCATAGCGCTCCATAAAAGCCTGATAGGCAGCATTAGAAATCAAAAAGAACTCAATATGCTTGCCTTCGTCGGTATATTCTCGCTGCATACTAGGCAGTAAACTATTGGGGCTCTGGCTAGTAATCATAAAACGGTATGGTACTTCGCCTTCACCCACCTGCAACGGAATGATCATTTTCTCGCGCATCTCTTTCAAAGGAATCAGATCTGGAATTAGAGCAATCGTCTGTTCAAAATTCCGAGTATCTAGATACGGAATACCTAGAATACGAGCGCGATTCCTCGTCGCGTTCTCTTCGTTATCGCGCCGCTTGCGCTGAATTTCTTGTTCATCCATGAATTTTGTCCACCACTTCCTTAGTATAGATTATACCATAGACGCAATGTTTTAGGCTAGGCGGATTTTGGGCTATTTACTACCAACACCGAGAGGCCGACTCTCGCGAGCCAGCCTCTCTAGCTGATGCGCGCCCACCCTGGGGCACATTGGTTTGTTTTAATCCGCTGTTTTTGTTTTTTAAAGTCTCCACACTCCACTAAACTTAATCAGTGGAACCCCGTGAAGCGTACCAGCTTATGTTTATAATAAGTCATAAAAGATTCGCGGTCAAGACCCCAAAAGCAAAAACTGTTGTAAAAAATACAACAGTTTTATATCCCAACATAACGTGCGCTGCTGATTTTTCTAGAAAAATCAGCATTAAGGCCTTAATGCTCCTGCCGTTCCATTTTTTGGCGCATTTTCTGCACCCACGGTGTCTCTGACGTAATCAGGATCTCCTGCGGTAAAAATTGGTTAAGGAGAACTCCAAAAATCGCCGCCAGACTCATGCCCGAAAATGTAATATCCACAATCGGGATATGCCACTCGGCCTGACCCAGGCCAAAGACCAGCATAGTAGCAGCAATCGCTACCGTACGCATATTGCCAAAATCTACTTGGTTTTTGATCATAAGCCGCAGACCGCTAGCTGCAATGAAGCCGTACATCATAACCGAGGCTCCGCCCAACACAGGCGCTGGAATCGCATCAATAATCGCCGTCAATTTACCGCAAAAGCTCAGAAGCATCGCGATCACTGCTGCACCTCCAGTTACCCAAACCGAGGCAACTTTCGTCATCCCCAGGACACTGGCATTCTCGCCATAGCTAGTATTAGCTGGGCCACCAATCACTGCCGCCAGACCGGTAGCTGCGCCATCTCCCAGTAAAGTTCGGAATAATCCAGGATTACTTAGAAGATCACGACCAGTAATGTTGCCTACCGTAGTATGGTCGCCAATATGCTCAGACATAGTCACGAGTGCGACTGCAGCCATGGTCAACCCCACTTTGAAGTCGAAATGATAATCCCGGAATGGAATAATAAATTCTGGTGGTGTTATCCATTTAGCGGCGGCAATACTCTGAAAATCAACCATGCCTAGAGCCATAGCGGCCACATAGCCGATCACAATTCCACCGAGAATTGGGATTAATTTCAGGAATCCCGGAGCTTTGAGTGAAAGTATAATAATGGAGAGCAGGGTAATAAACCCGGCCACCAAACCCTTCAAATCTGGGCTTGCACCCGTAGACATACCCATCTGGGAAATTGCAGAGCCAGCCAAACCTAATCCAATAATCACGATCATAGGCCCAACCACTTCGTCAGGTAATAATTTGCGAATCCACTCATTGCCAGCGAAACGAATTGCAATTGAACAGGCCACGTAGATTAGCCCTACTAGCAGAGTGCCAGCCATCACACCGCCAATACCGCCAGTATTGTAAGCTAAAATCATGGGAGCAATAAAGGCGAATGAGCTACCGAGGTAGACGGGCGAACGCGCTTTGGTGCAGACGATGTAGGTCAGAGTGCCTAAGCCCGAGCTGAAAATGGCGACCGCCACCGAAAATACTGGCATACCTATACCATCATTCACCAAACGTGGCACTAGGACTGTTGCACCAAACATAGCAAAGACATGTTGGAGTGACAACATAATCCAGATTGATAATGGTGGGCGATCACAAACGTCGAGTAACAGGTTATTCTCATTCATAGAATCTCCTCCTTCTGCATGAGAAAAGTGGATGGCGAGCAAGCCATCTCGTTGTCAAGGAACTTTGATTGCACTGCGAAGCACAGCCTATCATGGTTCATCTTATCATCTCTGATATACAGTGTCAACCAGAGCGTATTGCTCCACTACCTTTGCAACAAAATAAGGTAAGTTCTATACTTAGATT
>CANOTH010000051.1 GCA_947570505.1 uncultured Candidatus Saccharibacteria bacterium | reverse complement strand
ATGCAAACATAGGAACTATGTGACCGATGAGACTCGGTGAAAACAACCATAAAAGGCCTCAAGGAAGCCACAAGATTCACTATATAAAAAATTTCGAATTAAATTTAAACAGTTTCTTAGATTTTTGCTCAGATCAAAATGACCGAGCAAGACACGCTTGCAGTAAAAAGCAAGCGCAACTGCGTCTATCGGTTGCTGACAGTATTCCAATGTCTCTTTCTTTTCCCATGTTTCGGCATCAAAAACGCAAACCGTAATCAGAAGTATGGCATTCTTGATTCGTTGATCAAGGCCAGAAAGGATGTCTTCTACCGCTTTATGGAATTTCAGAACGCAACGCGAAGCATTTGAGCGTGCACGCGAAATCGCTATCAACAATGGTCAAGAAGTAGCTATTCATGGTGTGAACGGTCGCATTCGTGCAAAGCATAGCTATGGTAATGATCCGTGTCCCCAAAAAGGGTAAATTAGTGTTAGGATGTGCCCTGAAGGAGCTTTAGGCTCTTTCGGGGTTTCTATATATCCATATCAGAGATCGATTCCAAACTGTTGATATTTCAGGTGAATAATCAATAAAGGATTATATGGATATGCCCATTCTCCAATCTTACGACCGAGATACTGTAAACTCAGTTTTTTATCAAATATTGGATTATAATCGCAAAAATTTGTACCTTTGTATTCTCTTAATCGTGATTTTTTGTATGGCAGTTAAAGTTGACACCCAAAAAGAGATTATTTTCGGTTCGTCTAACCCGAACATTTCCCGTGTGCTCAGCAAGAAAGAAAAGGAAGGTGAGTTGCGAAAAGTCGCGCCACGCATATATACGACCAATCGTGTCGATAGTTTGGAGAATATTGTGCGTCGTAACCTTATAGATATACTCGTATATCGCTATCCCGATGCTCTTATAAGCCATCGCAGTGCCAAAGAGATGCGACCGACAGCGACTGGTGATTTCTTCCTTACCAATTCAACTACAAGGAGAGTAACAGACTTACCCGGTATAATTCTTAATTTTGTCAAAGGACCAAAAGCGTCGCCGCATGATATACCGTTTATGGGTATGCACATATCGGGAGAACACCGGTATATGCTTGAGAATATGCAAATGTCAAGAAAATCTGGTGATGAATCACGAGTTCTTCCTATCAGTGTGATAGAAAATAAACTCGAACAGATACTGATCACCGGTGGTGAAGACCGTCTTAACGAATATCGCGATGAACTGAGAACCGTTGCTGAAGAATTGGGGATGCAGACTGAGTTTGCCAAAATCAATAACATAATTTCCGCTTTGCTCTCAACTCATGATGCTAAAGTGTTGTCAACAGACTCCGCGAAAGCGTTAGCAGTCGGTAATCCGTTTGACAAAACAAGGGTTGAACTGTTTGAAGTGCTTTTTGAAGCAATAAAGGACCGATATTTTGTTATCCGCAACAATCGTAATACCGATGAGGAATCGTTCCGGCTTTTCTCATTTTTTGAGAGCTATTTTTCCAATTATATAGAAGGAACGGAGTTTGAGATTGATGAAGCGAAAGCGATTGTTGACTCCGGTATTCCTATGCCTCGACGCGATGAGGATTCACACGACATACTTGGAACATTCAAGGTGTTGTCCAACCGCGCAGAAATGATGAAGACTCCTACATCACCCAAAGAATTGTTTTCGATTCTTAGCCACAGGCACAGCATCCTACTTGAAGGACGTCCCCATATGAATCCCGGCATTTTCAAAACAAAAAACAATCGTGCCGGAATGACGGAGTTTGTGGATTATCAACTTGTGAAAGGCACCCTCTCACAAGGCTTCAAATATTATGCAGCCTTGACAGATCCTTTTGCCCGTGCAATTTTCATGATGTTCATGATTAGCGAGGTGCATCCCTTCAACGACGGCAACGGCCGTGTCGCCCGTGTGATGATGAACGCCGAATTTGTCCGTGCCGACCAATCGCGTATAATTGTGCCTACCGTATTCCGTGAGGATTATATCCTCGCTTTGCGAAAACTGACACGGCACAAAGATCCGTTGGCATACATAAACGTGATGACAAAACTCCATCAGTTCAGCGATAACCTATACGGCACTGATTTCAAGGAGCTGAAGAACTATCTCGCTACCTGCAACGCCTACGAAGAACCGTCACAAGCAAAACTTCAGATAATTGACAGGACTATTATAGAATAAGATTTTTTCCAAAAAATACCATGATTAAAAAGATTACTATATTAGGGCCTGCTTGCTTATGACTGGTGATGGTTTGGTTATGCAACTCTTTTATCTAAAGAATATTTCTGGATATATATCATATAACGTTCTACCACTGGCATCTTTCCATAAGTCTAAATCAACAGTCGCTCCTACAACATAACGTGCTGCTGCTACTGCTGAACGGCATTTTACATCTTTTTTTAGTTTGATGTAATTATTCGTTGGTATTCCATAGTTCTTGATTAATCTATGACGATTACGATATGATGATGTTGCAATGTATTCATTATTGTCTTTTGTTGAGATCAAACTGTCAGTTCCAATATAGAAATTTTTGGATTCCTTATCCAGATAACCATAAGCCTTGCATCGACCAAATATCGTAATCCAAAATATATGACGGTTAACTTGTGTTTTAATTTCAACTGATAAATTATGTGTCAATTTACCACTTACACAGGAAAGTATGCCCATTAATAAGTTAACTGTATAATTTCGAATACCTGCTACGACATGATAGCATGATAGATGATCATTATATGTTATTTTGGGGATGGCTTTTATATCATCTGATGAATTGTCTAAACAATCATTCTCATGGATATTGTAGATGTCCTCAAATGGTAGGCTTGAGAATGAATATGATGGCGTGGCTGTCTCTATAATCTGTTGACGCAGTTGTTTTATACTCCTCATCTTCTGATTCATAAAGGGTTGGGTAATTCGAGATGCCAAAAATTTGTTCATACTCTGTGTTAATATCAAATTGGGTCATTATTACTTCCTTTTCAGATAATCTATCTTTTCTTTTGATACATCTATATTGCCAATAACAGGAACAATATGTATTAAGAATCTTTGGTTGCTCATTTCAATTTCATTCCATGCCCTTTGGTAGTCAGAAGGATTAGAATAAGAATCTCGTAGCTCAGATTCATTAGGAATGTTTCTTGGAACACCTTGTTCTCCGCTTCCTGATATTATTAGTTCACATCGAGGTATTGCATCGATGTCAATGCCATGGGCTTTCCAAAATTTATTAAGATATTGAGCACGAAGATATGATAATGTATAGTTGTTCTTCCATGGGCCCTCATCGAATCCAATCTTGGATGACTGGCCTTCAATCACAACAAGAAATTTGATATTACTATCGACAGAATCAGATGTTTCTATGCTTTGTATTGTTGACTTTACAAGATTTCCAGCCGTGATAATGTCGCTTCGAACTTTATTCGCTGCATTTACATCTATTAGATCTAACTTTAATTTATCAATGTGAAATTCCTTTGTTTGATACTCAACGTCTACTGTGAATAAATGTTTTAGGAATTGCTCATTATATCCGAAGTAATCAGTTGAATCAATTTTACTAACTGTGGAATAAACTGTTATGATATTCTCATATTCATCTACAAGAGTCTGTAGAACCTCATTATTTTCCCTCAGTTCGGACTCTTTTATCTTAAATCTTGCAAAAGAAACTACAAATAAAACCAATGTTATGGCAAATAATGTAGTCATAATATCCACATAGCTTGGCCAAAATGAACCGTTATTCTTTCCGTCCATACTCATTAGGAATTATCGACGACCAAACCCAAAGAAACCGCCACTGCCATTACTTTCTTTGCCTTTAGTATTCTTGTTAATAGATTCTAGCTCTATCTTCAATTCTCTTAGTTGTGACTCAACTTGTTTAATCTCTTTTTCGATATCATCAATACTATCGGGTGCTACAATTTTCCTAATAATTTCTGATAATTTATTTTCTATTATTTCTAGTTTTCGCAAGTTAGTAAATTCCTCACGAATATCCTCTATGTTAAATTTGTCTTTTAACGCAGCTAAAAATTCTTTATGTTGTGATTCAAGTTGCATAGTTTGGGCTTTGATCATATTTTCAAAACCTTCTATATGACCTTCAATCGCCTCTTTATATCTATCGTTCATCTTCTGAAGAACATCGGTTTGACTTCTGAAAAGATCTTCTAATTTTCCATCAGCCATTTCCAGATATTTATCTGCGATCTTTCCTTTTTTAGATATACCTTGAACTTGTCTCTGAATGGCCTCAATAACCTGATTGCCGAGCACATTACGTGTTGTCAATGATTCACCTACATCTTGGAGAGATTGTTCAAACCTGGTAATTCGGTCAAGTATGGAATTAACCTTAAGAGCAATTTCACGTGGAACCCTAAGTGAATCATTATACTTATTTTGGATCACAATGGCTTCCTGAGCAGCAGCCAACATCATGCGTCTTGCCTCTTCAAATTTATCAAGTGATTTTGCGATATTGTTAAAACGATTTGCAGCCTCAATGTATTTATCTAATCCTTGTATAATTTCACTAGTGTCTCTTAAAAAGTGTTAATCAAATTCGAGGTCAAGAGTTGGA
>CANOTH010000050.1 GCA_947570505.1 uncultured Candidatus Saccharibacteria bacterium | reverse complement strand
GCGATAACCCCACCCTAAAGCAGAATGAAATCATGGCAGTGCTCGAAAAGGGCGAGGCTGTGCTGGACAAGAAGCGTGAAGAGGGGTTGTATCGGCTGGTTGACTTTGTAAGTAAGATGACGGAACGGTCTGAAAAGTTCGCTGCATTATTTAGCTCGCCTGACGCTAACCGCATCTCAGTTGGTGCCATGAGTGGGTTTGCTGATGCGGCGGGTGGTGTGCCGTCCAATATCTCCAATCAGGAGATTCGCATTGAGTTCAATGGTGACACCTACATCACCGGCACGAATGAGGAAACTGTGGAGAAGCACAAAGAGGTGACTCGCCAGTTTGCCAACGAGATTTTCAACAAGTTGAATATCAAGCGATAAGCGTGTGGAGGGAGATTCTTGCGGTCTCCCTCCCTCGCATTTTAAGGAGATGATGAGCTATAGAAACGACTACCTATTTACGGGAAACTATCAAATCAATATTTGGTGGCAGGGAAATCAACTTCACAAATTTGATGCCACAGTACGATGAGCAGAAGAAAGAGAAGATTCGTACTGAGATTGAGCGGGGGCTTTACGATATCTTCGCTAAATACGTTCCGGCGACTTGAACTTCAAGGGCGACTGCGGTATAATGATGCCGTTAGTGGCCCTTTTCTGTATGAAAGGGGTATGTACAAGAATGGTTGACGCCATTTACACTCGGCAGTCGGTAGACAAAGCAGACAGCATATCTATCGAGAGCCAAATGGAATTTTGCAAATACGAAACAAGGGGAGGAGAGTTTACCTGCTATAGCGACCGGGGCTTCTCCGGTAAGAATACGGACAGGCCAGACTTCCAGCGCATGATGGGTGATATCAAGGCCGGACAAATCAAACGGGTCATCGTCTATAAGCTGGACAGAATCAGCCGTTCCATCCTCGACTTCGCTTCCATGATGGAGGAGTTTGGGAAGTATGGCGTAGAGTTTGTGAGCTGCACAGAGAAGTTTGATACTTCGACTCCTATGGGGAGGGCTATGCTCAACATCTGCATTGTCTTTGCACAGCTTGAGCGTGAAACAATCCAAATGAGAGTAACCGATGCGTATATCTCTCGGTCAAAGCACGGCTTTTTCATGGGCGGGAAAGTCCCCTATGGGTTCAAACTGGAGCCGTACTCCATTGGAGGGAAAAAGACCTCCCGCTATGTGGTCGTTCCAGAAGAGGCTGAAATCATCAAACTCATTTACCAGATGTACGCACAGCCACAGACTTCGTTGGGAGACCTTATGCGATATCTTGCTGATAACGGTACCCTTACACGGCGCGGTAAGAATTGGAACAGGACACAGATTGGTGAGATGTTGAAGAATCCTGCCTATCTCATGGCCGACCTGGATGTGTATGAGTTCTACAAATCCCAGGGCACGAACATCATCAATGACCCGTCCGAGTTCATTGGCACAAATGGTTGCTATCTTTACAACAGCCAAGAGGCAAAGGCGCATAAGAAGCAGTCCTTGGAAGGGCAGACACTGGTAATCGCGCCGCATGAGGGTTTTGTGCCGTCCAGAGATTGGATAGCTGCTCGCAAGAAGTGTCTCAACAACAGGTGCTTCTCTACCTCCACAAAGGCAAAGAACTCCTGGCTGGTGGGGAAAGCCAAATGCGGAAAGTGTGGTCATTCATTGTTTGTGAAGTACAACGATTGCAGTTCCATTCGTTATTTCCGCTGTGGCAACTACCTTAACAACCGGGGATGCGAGGGTATCAGTTGTGTCCGTACCCATGAATTGGAGGACTTTGTTTTCAAGGCTATGGAGCAGCGATTGAAGGAGTTCGAGGTGCTTTCCTCCGCAGAGGAGAAGCGAGAGAACCCCAAACTGAATGAACTCCGTGTCCAGGAGCAGCAGGTCAACGCAGAGATTGACACACTCATGGATAAGGTCTTGCAGGCTGACGGCCCGCTTATGGAGTACATCAATAAGCGGGTTGCGGAGTTGGATGCAAAGAAGCAGGAACTGCTGAAGTCCATTCGGGAGTTATCCGTTGTTGACCAGCCGACAGATGTTGCGAGTATCAAAGGTTATCTTTCCAAGTGGGACGAGCTGACTTTGGAGGACAGGCGCAATGTCGTGAATCTGCTGATTATGATGGTCAAGGTCACTGAGGACAGCATTGAGATTGTCTGGAAGGTTTGATGTTCACTGTGTTTGTAATGCTTTGCCACTACAAACAGTGTGACACTCAATGAAATGTTGCAAAAAACGAACAGAAACGGGCCACTAACACCCATCTTATACTAACGTTTAATCTATATAGCTATGTTGAATTGGCGGTACTGACTTTCGGTAGCGTGAATTGAGCATGGCTATTTCTTTTTACTGAATTTTGCTTCGGGCCGAACAGCTTAACTGACTTTCGCCATCCGAGAAAAGTGTATCTCCGAATTGCGCTCTGGGTCAAGGAGTTTACTGGCTTTTGATATGAGCTATAAGGTCTTTACCAACTTTTGATATAGGGCGAGGCTTTCACTGACTTTAGAGCGGACTTGAGCAAGCAACTGACTTTTATCAGGAACCGAATCGCTTAACTGACTTTTGGCATGGCCTAAAACGGCTTACTGAGTTTTGATACTGGAGCAATGCAGTTTACCAACTTTTGTTTTAGGCCAGATGTTTTACCAACTTCTCTGAGTTGCGATAAACGGTTGGACTGACTTTTACTTGCTACGCAAAACCTTCACTGACTTTGATGGGAGAAACTTACTGGCTTCCTGCTCCAATGTCGTAGACGTTTACCGACTTTTGACTATAGGGCAAACAGTGCATACTAACTTTTGTTGTGGGAGGCGGGATTTACTAACTATTATCATGAGATTGAGGTCGTACTAACTTCCATCGGGTGAGAACAAACTTCTGCTCCTGAGCTACCAGGAATACTGACTTTTGTCTTAGTGAGACCTTAGCGCAGAATGGACTTACTGACTTTTGATTTCGATGCACTGCGCACTGCAGGAGAAAGTACCAACTTTTACTCTGCGGATGGCTTAAAGGGATTTGCCGACTTCTGATTTGAGTGAGCATAAAGCGAGACTGGTGCTCGGCATCAAAACTTCTACTAACTTTTACCGGCTTTTTCCATTCATGACGAGCGGCGATTCCAAATACCAACTTTTGATTTGACAGGAGGTCTGGAACAACTTACTAACTTCTGATTTGGGGAGAACCTGAGAATGCGAAGACTGCTTCATGGGTGGCGAAAAGCGAATTACTAACTTCTGGTTTGAAAATCTGTCGATGAACCGAAAGAGTTTACTGACTTCTGAAAATAGAGCAAGTGTGTATTCCCTTGTAAACCAAGAGAATTTACTGACTTTCAAAATAGGCAAAGTCGTGTGGCTCGAAAAGTATTTACTGACTTCCGATTCGAGGTACTAACTTCTGATTTGGTAGCAAATTCACCATAGTGCTGGTGGGTTTTACTAACTTCTGGCGTGGAAAATGAGGTGCGGGCTTTGGTGTTTGCGAATGGGGAAAAGGTGTGAAGTTCTGGTTGCAAATTTTTATTCATACTATACTGAATATTGTGAATATTTACTAACTTTTATTCATCCGGCCCAAACCTCTGTCTCACCAAAAGATTACTAACTTCTGAGTCCAGCCGAGCAAGAGGCAAAAAGAATTTACTAACTTACTAACTTCTGACGGAAGATACTGACTTCTGATTTGATTTACTAACTTTTGGATTACGACCAACAAGGTCTGCGAAATGTACTAACTTTTATTTTGGGCGGGCCTGCAAGATTTACTAACTTATAATTTGACGGGACGGAGTGCGCCGGTCTGCCAACGGCAAATAAAATAATTCATACTACCACAAGTGTGCATCAAGCTATATATGACTACGAAGTTGATATACTAAAAGAGTAGTGGCCTGCCTATATGAAAAGTCTGCGGCCTATTGTTTTCCTGATGGACTGTGAACGGAGTCAATATGAGCGCAGAATACATATACAGACAATATGTATAGATATTCAGCAGAAAGTCGAGTCTATCGAGTATAGTCTAATCGGGAGTTGAGTATCTGCCGTTGAATTTAATGTAACCGATTGTTGCGTATTCAGATTGCGGCATGAAATGCGATGGTACTCAAGTCCTATATGTCTTTACATTCTGGACAATAAAAAACCGCTCGGAAACTATGACACACTCCGGGCCGACAATATCTCATCAACTGCATAATCAAGCTGATTATCATCGGCGAATCTGGAGAGCTATCAAAGTGTTTGAGCGGTTCGATATTGCGCTGAGGTTGCGGGATAGATATACGCTGTTGCTGGGGCTGGGTCGCTATCGCAAGAGCATATATGTAAACCCCTTGAGGAAAATCCGCCG
Source organism: uncultured Candidatus Saccharibacteria bacterium (assembly GCA_947570505.1). Classification (GTDB taxonomy): domain Bacteria; phylum Patescibacteriota; class Saccharimonadia; order Saccharimonadales; family Saccharimonadaceae; genus Nanosyncoccus. The sequence goes on along the minus strand of CANOTH010000050.1, from coordinate 375 downwards.
TGCATAAGGGGCGTTGGATGCAAGGCGGTGCTGTTGCGTGGGTGCGGTGTAAGCTGGGGTATCATGCCGACGCTGGGCGGTCTAACCGTCTGGGCGTGGCAAGTGCTGACCGTTCCCGGCTCCTCGGAGCGCAACACCCTGGGGTGGGGAATGGTATGAGATTATATATTAGCACCCTTTCGAGTGTATAAAAAGTTGTGCGCCCTGGCGGCGCTGGCCTATCCCCTCTGCCCTTTACCGCAAGGGGGGAACCCTACCTGTCACACATAACCGCAAGGGGTGTACCCTCTGCCTATAACCGCAAGGGGGCAACCCCCGCCCCGCTGGGGGCCGTCCTGGTGCTGGGGGTCAGCCTGGGAGCGGCGGGGCCGTCCT
>CANOTH010000049.1 GCA_947570505.1 uncultured Candidatus Saccharibacteria bacterium | reverse complement strand
TTACGTTTCATAGACGCGCTAAAATCCAGCAAGTTACGTCATATATCACAAATTTGCCGTAATTTGTATAGCTGGACAATTATAAGGATTAACTGTCAAACATTGATGAGGGAAACGTGATCGTTGATAAATACCCAATGATATGACCATGTTCCAATAAGAAGTCGGGGTATTTGAATAACCTGGATCTAAACAAAAGATATTAAATATTCCATCAACATCTCGTTCATAACCAATCGCTAATACAGCGTGACCGCCACCGCCTTTGAAGTCAATACCTAGAATAATAGGTATGTTATTGTCTATAGTCTCCTTTATAATTGCATAAATATCATCATTTCTTTTTTCAAAGTATTCTGCAAAAACGACATCACCGAAAGAATGATTAATTAATTTTTTCAAGTTATTGAAATGAAAGCCACCCCTTACCAGTCCGTGCTTATCAAACATTTCATGGAAAAGCTGTTCAACCTCAGGTGATTTTCTGATATCATTAAATACATCCTCGACTTGTCGTCGTGTGATTGTTTTGAGAATAAGTAAATTCATCATTAGTGCATATACAGAACATGCACCATCAATATCTCCTTGTTGTAGATGAACCGGGTAGAATTTACCGTTAGTTTTGACACTGCAGCCCTTTTCTGTTAAGTATATGCAATCTATAACCTTTATCATATTAATCCCAGCTAAAAGTCTTTATAAGATTACGAAGACGGTCAACAATACGGTTGAGAGTGCGACGGCGAGTTACGAGACCAAGTTTCTTGCCTTTCAGAGCTTCTTGAATAATCTCGGTTTGCTCTTTATGTACATAGTCGTATTCTGACACATACTTGTTGATAACGTCCACTGGGATTTCTTCTTCCTGTGCGATGCTCTCGATTGCACGTCCCTTCTCCTGACGGATATATTGATTAAGACGTTCTTCAAGGTCAATGCTCCCGTCAGCTTTCTTATCGCGCATGAAACCGTCTTTATCGTTATCCACAGTCTGAAGTATGAACCCATCTATAAGTTGAGTCTTGCTGCGCAACTCGGCATCCTTAATCATGGTGTCAAGAATTTCTTGACGTTTTTCGGGATAGTCCTCGGCATTCGGGTCAAGGTCGGCAATGAGACTGAGTATGTAGGCAACATTGATAATGTCGCTGTGCAGTAGTTCAAGGCAGAAATCAATATCGTCAAGAGTTTGTTCAGCATCGCTGCCATCGTTGGTTGATGACGAATCATTCACCATTTTAGAATCAATGAAGGTATCGTGAATATCAAGATACTTGCTCCTGAAGTCCATATAGAGCTGTTCGTCCATAGGAAAATCGGGATCTTCTTCATTGAAATCTTCATATATTTGTATCTCGGCATGTTTGCGTATGATGTCGCGGAATGCCAAAATAAAATTACGTTTGTCTTCCTCGCTCTGAAGGTAATCCACAACACGAGAATCGGGATAATGCGTAAGGAACTCTTTGGTCAATTCAACATATTCCTTCTTAATTTCCTCGAATGATTCGTGCAACACATTCTCATCGCCACCTTCACTGAAAAGTTTTATAGCGGCATCGACATTTGACTTCAAATCTCGGAAGCATACAATCTTGCCGAAGCGTTTACGCTCGTTTAGAACTCGGTTAGTTCGGCTGAATGCCTGCAACAAGCCATGATATTCCAAATTTTTGTCGATGTAGAGCGTGTTGAGTTTCTTTGAATCAAAACCTGTGAGGAACATACCGACTACGAGACAGAGGTCAAGCGAGAGCATATCAGGCTTTTTCTTCTTCAATCGCAGATTGACATCATCGTAGTATGCACGGAAATTCTGCAAGGAAAATGAAGTGCCATATATCTTGTTGTAATCATCAATTATGTCCTCCATATCATCAGCCCCGGCAATGCGATCACTTACAAATGATCCACTTGACATTCCTGTGGTCTCATCATCTTGGCTGTCGTTAGAAGCGTAGGTGAAGATTGCACCAATGCGGATTTTTGGGTTTAGTTCCTTGAATATTTTGTAATACTGAACAAGCATTGGCACTGACTGCACGGCAAAAAGCGCGTCAAACTCACCGTCGTAGGTGGATTTGTTGTAGTTGTTGAGTATGAACTTAGCAATCTCTCGCATACGGTTCTCATTGCCGTTGTTCACCTTCGAGTTGCCGTGATAATACTCCACAAGGAAACCGAGTACGTTTTCATCTGCGATGGCATCCTTGATAAGATACTTGTGCAGACATTCACCGAAAATCTCTTTCGTGGTGTGTTTATCTGTGGAATTTTCTGCGAATATAGGAGTGCCCGTAAAGCCAAAAATCTGAAGATTATTGAAGAATTTGACGATATTCTTGTGGCTATCCCCAAAGTGACTGCGATGACATTCATCAAAAATCATCACAATGCGGCTATCCTTGATTTGCTGCAACTTGCTGCTGTACCAAGGACGAGTCACCGCCGCGTTCAGTTTTTGAATGGTGGTGATGATGGTTTTTGAATCGCTTTGCAATCTCCGGGTTAGTTCGCTTGTATCGGAAGTGCTGTCAACCGCTCCCGGCTCAAAAGCATCATATTCAGATTGGGTTTGTGTGTCAAGGTCATGACGGTCAACCACGAACATCACCTTGTCGATACCGTCAAGTTCAGATACCAGTTGGGCAGCTTTGAAGGATGTCAAAGTCTTGCCCGCGCCTGTGGTGTGCCAAATATAGCCATTACGGTTAGTATTCTGAACCTTGTCGATAATTTCCTCTACGGCATAGTATTGATATGGCCTGAGCACCATGAGCGATTTGTCGCCTTCGTGCATCACTACATATTTACTGATCATCTTGCCGAGCGTACACTTGTCGAAAAAGTCAGCGGCAAAAACACTCAGTTCATTGTATGGCTCATTAGCCTTGCTCGTCCAATTGAAAGTAAACTTGAAGCCCTGATTTGGATTGTTGGCAAAGTAGCGGGTATTGACTCCGTTGGAAATCACGAATATCTGGATATAGTCAAACAACCCGTGGAAAGAAGTCTTGTGATAACGCTGAATCTGGTTATAGGCCTGTTTCAGCTCAATGCCGCGACGCTTCAATTCAATCTGTACCAACGGTAAGCCGTTGATAAGAATCGTCACATCGTAACGGCATTTCTTTCTACCTTCAACCGTAATCTGGTTTGACACTTGAAATTCATTCTGACACCAATTCTTTTTGTTGAGGAACTGAAGCCACACACGTTGCCCATCCTCTGTTTCCAACGGAAAGAGGTCTCGTAGCTTCTTGGCTTTCTCGAAACGGGTGCCACCTTCGAGATGAATCAGGATCTTCTCAAATTCACCATCTGTAAGATGCTCACGACCGATTTCGGCAAGAGCTTTTTTGTTATGTATTTCAAGCTGCTTCTTGAAATTAGATTTAAGGTTGGTCTCTTCATCAATCTGAACATACTCGTAGTTCATCTTTTGGAGGGCCTCGATAAGACCTTTTTCCAATGCAGCTTCACTTTGAATGGCCATAATTGTCGTATTATATTTGCAAAATTAGGAATTTTTTCATCATTAATGCAATTATTTAAGGATAAAAAATCCTTAATGTCAAGAATTAGGGACTATCCATTGGTATATAATGACGATATATGTTGATCATATATCTTTCCTGAATGTATATGCGATGATATGCTTGATGCACCATTATGTAGAGGATAACGTCGCAAATTTTGCGACAAATTTAGCTTATTATCGTCGCAAATCCAATAAAAACCGTAGTATTATTGATAATTAGCGATAATATTAAGTGCTGGAATTTGGAGTAGGAGGAAACAGAACTTGCCGATATCGGCAAGTTTTGCTACCTTTGCAGAGAAAAAATCATTAAAACTTGCCGATAGATGGAATATATTTCTGTAAAAGAATGGGCCGAACTGAATGGAGTGTCTGAAAGGACAGCCAGAAATTACTGTGCTTCTAATAAAATAGACGGAGCATTGCTCGTTGGTAAGACTTGGAATGTCCCTGCTGATGCTGAATTGCCAAAACGAAAATTACAAAGGAAAGAGAATCCGTTACTCAGGGCATTGAGAGAACAAAAGGAGGGTAAGATAAAGGGTGGTATCTATCATCGGATACAGATAGATCTCACATATAATTCCAACCACATGGAAGGCAGTAAACTTACTCACGACCAAACACGATATATATTTGAGACAAACACAATTGGAGTGAGTGGCGAACCTATGAATGTAGATGATATAGTGGAAACAACAAACCACTTTCGCGCTATTGACTACATTATAGATAATACCGACAGTAAACTTACAGAGAAATTTATCAAGGAGTTGCATCGCCTTTTGAAGTCCGGAACTTCTGATGAACGCAAGAGTTGGTTTCGCGTAGGTGAATATAAAAAATTGCCAAATGAGGTTGGAGGCAACGACACCACGCTTCCTGAAAATGTACATTCCGAAATCAAGAAATTGCTTACGGAATACAATGCCCTTAAGAATCCATCTTTTGAGGATATCGTTGATTTTCATCAGCGATTTGAAGCCATACATCCATTTCAGGATGGTAATGGACGTGTAGGGCGACTAATAATGTTTAGGGAACTGATAAAATGGGGATATGTACCATTCATTATTACCGATGAATTAAAGATGTACTATTACAACGGATTGCACAACTGGCCACGTATCAAAGGTTATTTGTTAGACACTTGCCTTACAGCACAAGACAACTTCAAACTTATCCTACAAAAGTTCCGAATCCCATTCAAAGATTAAGAAGTTATGTGATTTGTTTGCTGGTGGCGAATAAAAATGGTGCGATTTGTTTGTTGGTAGCG
>CANOTH010000048.1 GCA_947570505.1 uncultured Candidatus Saccharibacteria bacterium | reverse complement strand
ACCGAAACACTTAAAAAAGTGAGCTGAATACGGAACAACTAACTGAACACCCTACTAAATAACATATGTCAGAAAGAATGGCAAAATCATCCTCATTACTTATATTTAGTGAGTTAATTAACTCCACTATATACTGGGTTATTGGAGAGCCGTTTAATAGGATAATTCCATATGTACTTTTAATCCCATCATATTCTATACGGGAATTAAAGTCCATACTTGTTAATTGGACAAAGCAGGCTTCTGAATCATTATGCATATCCCTTCTCTTAGGAAATCTTGCCCAATTTCGATTATTCGAGACTCTGTTCCAACAAAGATCCAATCTTCGTTGATTCGGAACAATCTTTATGTCTGATATTTGAAATTCTGCTAAAAGTACCTCATCTATTAGATTGTAAAATCTTTTTTTATTCAGTAAAGTATCAATACCATCAAGATTGGCAAAAGTATCTCCATACAAATCTCTCAAAATTGAAACTACCGATCGGCTTGACTTAATTTCTTTTAGCAAGCGATTAGCTGAATTAAAGGCTTCACATTCAATAGTCCAAAAGTGCCCTCCGTCCTTAAGATTATCAATAGAAATAAACTGACGAGACTCTTCTTTCTCAATTAAGATTGTGGGTATTTCACAAAGTTTTCTTATGAGTATATCTTTATTTGAAAAATCGACATTGAACCCAGCATTTCTGCGAGTCAAGAAATTAGAAAGGAGCCAATCAGATTCTTCAGCAGCCCAAGTTATGGAAAATTCTTTACAGAGTTTTTCTCTTTCGTCTGAAATATTTTTAAGATACAGAGAATAAATAACTTCCAATGTTTTTCCAGATTTCCAGAATTAATATTAGAACGCGCTACGTTGGTTTTCGGTGCTTTTTCACCAGTCATATTGGCAAAGGCAATAAAACGTTTGTTTGAAAAAACTGGTGTATTTGTATCAATTCGTATACCCTCTATACTTATTCCAGTTGGCGTGATAGCGCAATGACTTAGGTCTACCCAATTATACACATCAACCATAGACCATTCTCTAAAGTATGAATTGTACTTTTGGAGAATGCACAATTCAATCCCCTCATCATTATATTCCATCACTCTGTAATGTTGTCTTTCTGAATTTGGTATGATTGAGTCGAGTAGATAGTGAAGGAGTGCCTTTGGTGTTTCATAGCCTATCTTATGCTCAAGTCCATTGGATAAATAAGTGAATTCACACTGAGGTATGACAATCCAATGACGGAGAATTTTTTCAGGGTCAAAGTTTCTAACATCTGCGCGTACCTTTAACTTAATTGAAGTTCCTATTTCTTCTAACAATGAGAGGTTTGATCCTTTCTCTGCTCCATGCTTCAGAAGATACTTGCCATGTACATTTCTTATTTTAAGCAATAAAGGTTTCTCTTCTGGATTCATGGTTGTGAGAATATCAACGTCATCTGAAATCAAGAAGCAAGTCAATAAGCCAATTCCAAATCTACTGATTGAATTGTAACCAGGGTGTTTTTTCTGAAAATCAGGATCTTGATATCGTGAAGACCCTACTTTTAAAAGGTGATTCTCAATTATATCTAGATTCATTCCTGTGCCATTATCCATTATAATTAACTCTCTCGAGCTTTCATCCCACACAACTTTTATTTTGGGCACAAATTTTTCTTGTCCGGATGATTCAGGGGTAGAGTGTAATTCATAATTTCTAACCTTTACTGCGTCTATTGCGTTTTGAGATAGCTCCCGTAGAGAAACAGACAAGTTGTTATACAAAGTTTCACCCACCAATAAGCTTAATACCTTATTTTGATCAATTGTAAAGGATAACTGCTTTCTTTCGAAATTTTTAGTTTGAATAGAAGAGTCATCAATATCTTTCCATGGGAAATCATATATTGATGCATGCCTTTTCTTTGCAACTTCGTTAAGCCGAAAATTATTTTTTAACTGGCTTCTTACATAATTGAGGTATTCTATTAGAGAGAAAAAAACTCGTTCATTCTCAAAGTAAGCATTTACTTCCAATGTATCACTTGGAAGTTCAGGGCATTTATTACCATCTTCATCTAATGGAATCTTTGGTGTAATACTTGCTACAGCTCTTTGTTTCGCCCACTCTTCTTGGCTGATTGGGTTAGTGGGTGCAATAATCTGGTATTCGATAAAAGGAGTCCTATCCTGAGTAATGTGTAATAAATCAGCAGTTCTAAGAATCAATGCGGCATAAAATACATTGGCTTTTTCTTGTGGGGTGCTTCCGTATGATTGAGAAACCTTATACTTGTCAAAATCGTCAAGATCATCTAAAGAGTGACTTGCGCAAACTTTGGCTAAATCAACCTTAAATAATGGAGGTAAAGATTTTACCAAATCAGAAACGACCTCTATTACTTTAGTGTCATAAGAAACGAATGGGCTAGATTCATCCAATATCCAATTGGATATTCTTTCTCCATGATGCTTTCTTACATATTCTTGAAATATAAACCGCTCTTGCTGTTCAACATCTAAAGATGCCAATGACGACTGGTTATAGACATTGTCAACATATTTCCCCCTAAATTTCTGGTATTCTCTTGATTTATTCCTATTTGCATACTCTTGCTTGGTTACAAGCATACCTAAGTCATGGAAATAGAAAGATAAAACGATGAGCAACCAATCTGCTATTGTGAATTGTGCCTTTACTTTTTCAGGTATAATAAAATCTAATGAAGTAAGCATACCGTCTATATGACTTATATCGTGTTTGGTATACTCGTCGAATATACCATCACGACCAATCAAGCTCAATAACGACCTGACTCTACCTTTGATATCGGCAAGACTGATTGAAGAAAAGGCGGGTAAGGTCACTGCCTTCATTGCCATATTTTCCGCATGCTAAATTGCTCACTCACAATAAATTACTAAATTCAAACATACGTCCATTTTTACACATGCTGGTATTTCCTCATGCAAAATCTGGTTTTAGATGCAAAATTACAAATTTTATTTTGAACTTCAACTATCTGAATCAAAAAACTTCCACATTGTTGGGATTGGCGATTGCATCTATCTCGTCGGCGATTTCATCGGAGGACAGCTTGATATAGTCCATGAAGGTCTTTTGGGTTTTATGACCGCTGACGTGCATCATCTGGACAATGGTGTATTTGTGGGAGAGATACATATTAGTGATGCCGCTCCGCCGGGCAGTGTGGGTGGTGACGCAGCTGTAACGGGGCATTACCACTTCTCCTTTGGAGTTGCGCTCTATCGACAATTTCCCAAGCTCCTCATTCTTCTTTTGCTTCATCGTCAGTTTGGTGGGAACCTTGACGGCCAATGACGGCACGGTTTCAGAGAGGTTTTTAAGTACCTCCTTGATGTAGCGGTTTATCATCACATCAATCACCGAGGGGATATTGTAGTTGTATTTCTCACAGATGGCTTTGAGATTGGGGTTCATTATCGGTATCTTCACCTCGTTTCTCGTCTTTTGTTGGATAAGCCGGATAATCGGCGTTCCTTTTGCCGTTGTGGTGAAGCTGTCGGGGCTGATATTGTTGTAGTCGCTGACACGCTGACAGGTGTAGCACCCGACAAGGAAAATGTCGCGCACCTGATCTTTCAGTCCGGTCAGCTCCATTTCTGCCAACGCCTGCAACTCTGCTTCGGTCAGATAGATTTCAGCTGCCTTGTCGCTTTCCTCAACCTTTCGCTTTGAAAAACATGCCAATGCCCGGTCATTGTTGTGCAGGCCGTCGGCGTAAGCATATCCAACCATCGCGCGAAACGACACAAGATACTTATTCACCGAACTGCCCATGTAATCGAGCTTGGCAAGGTGAGCGAGAAACTTCGTCACCAATTCGCGGTCAACATCGCCCCATGTCAATTTGTGGCGAGGGTCGAAGCCGTTGTATAGTTTGCGGAAACTGCTCCACGCTTTGCAACTGCCGGGCGTATATGGATCATTGCCGTTGAGCCGCTTCCCCACCTTGATGTCTTCCACAAATCGGTCGAGGAAATTCCAGATGTTCGCACGTTCCACCTCTTTCTTTTGGCGCTTGCGTTCCTCTTCCTCAATCTTCTCGCGCTCCTGTTTCAGCCGGGCTTCCTCTTCGGCTTTCCGCGCCTTTCTTACGGCATCAGATTTTTTCGGGTTGGCAACCGCGAGGATTGCCTCCTTCACGGTCTTTTTGTCAAAGTGCATACCTTCGACCTCGCTCTTGACCGCCATTTCGATTTTGACGAGAGTGTCGTGCAGCTTGAAATTCTTTTCTCGGTGACGCATCCAGTTTTCTTCAGAAGAAATGGCGTTACGCCACTCCTGCACATCAACCTGTATTTGGGAGGAAAAGAGAGAATCTATCTTATGCTCCTTATTCTGCACCCTAAAAAAGAGGGTTGCTGTTTCCTTGTTCTCGTCCTGCTTGCGGATATAGAACCGGGAGAGAGTCTTTGCCATAATTCAAGAGTATTTATTATCGTTTAATTTCGTTCAAAAGAAATCCACTGCCGATGTTTTGAGCCGACCCTCTGATATTGGTTCGGGTTCCAAAAATCACGGTGTGTTTTCCGATTGCAAAGATAGTGACTATTTCTGAAAAGTCACTACAAAAGTCACTATAATTTTTGAAGATTAACAACTCCAAATAAATTCAGTTTAGTTTAATTCCATTGATATATAGCATATTAAATTCAGATTAAATTTACGGTGATTCATCTCAATTCATTAAAAATGGTGCTAGTGGCACCACAGAAGACCGCTAATTCTCAATGAGTTAGCGGTCTTTATTTCATTCATATCCCTCCGAGTCACCATAAAAGTCACCACGCCTACCGTAAATTACTGAACTATTGTCGGTTATGCGTGTCGCAGTGTGCGCACATCTATTTTACCTGACGCACAATTCGCTGATAATCAACACAAATCGAAGCATCATTCATAGTCATTCACCATCATTCAACCCCACGCTACAGCCTCCCAATCCCAAACTTTAACAGAGTTTAACTATAATCGGCGTCAGAAAATGTGG
>CANOTH010000047.1 GCA_947570505.1 uncultured Candidatus Saccharibacteria bacterium | reverse complement strand
ATTGACGAGGGGAAGGTGCAAAGTTAATTGTAAGACCTTCCGGGGCTTTCAGTCCTTTGACCAGCATTATACCTCGTCCTCCTTGCCGGTTAATCTGAGAACCTTTATTTGGTGGTCTTTCAGTGCTTCTTCTCGTGTTGGGTATATCTCTTCTATTGGTTTACCCTTGAAGTTGGCGTTATGAGTCCAATCAGAAAAGGAAACAGTTTTGACCCCATTGTTCTCGCTGATTTGCATTGACCGCTCAAAGTCCCATGATTCAGGGAAATCAATAGGCTCTATCATAAGATTATCGTTAATGATAAAGCCTTTGGGGATTAAAAATTGAGAGCTGGTGATGTGGGCCTTGAAACAATCAAATAAGACAGATGGAATACCCAGTTCGTTCAGAAGCTCACTGATAAGTTGGTAAGTTTGTTTTACAACCTTATCCTCTGAACGATAAGTTGCTACATCATAATAGATTTTCAGTAAATCGGACTCTATAGTGCCTGATTCTCCTGCTAATTGAAAATAAAATTTGACTGTCCCCTCTTTGCTAATAGATACTTTCTTCACAAAAGCCTCTAAAAGCATACGTCTTTTGGCATTATCATCATCGCGATCAACGATGTAAATATGATCAATGTCAAACGTGGGAGTATTTTTGTTTTCTATTTGACTCATTCATATTAGATTAGAAAAGGCCGTACCCACTGACTGGCACGGCCCGTATTATCACACACATGAATAGATTGCTTACTTGCTGGCAGCGTCCCAGACTTTCTCAGCTGTCTGCCAAAGTTCATCGGGAAGCGGCTGGCCGTCGATGGATTCGATGCCGCGTTTGATGAGAGCGAGTTCATCAGCAGAGAAATCTACTACGAGAGGGTTCTCAGAGTCAGTCTTGGGATTCCATTTGATTGTGCCGGTTTCGTTATTCTGAGTGATTTCGTATTTTTCTTTGTCGGCTTCGGTGATTTCAACCTTTTTCAGAATATTTCTTTTGAGATTGAACTCCAGAAAGTTTTTACACTCCGGCAGAAGTCGTGCGAAGAAAATACGGTCTTTAATAAGTAGTTCCATAACTGTTCTTTTGATGTTTTTATGAAAGAATAGCCATAGTCAAAATCATGGGTTTGAGATTTTAATGACTTTTATCAGAAATTCCAGAGATTATAGCTGACCCCTATACCCACAAAAGGAGATACTTTAGAACCATTATAACCCACCCCCAATTGAAGACCAACACCCCAGCGTTTGCTAACTATCTGGGTATTATTCCGAGTGATTGTTATTGTCTTAGGGAACACGTAAATACTATCCAAATTAGGCTCATAGCCACTTACCCAAGCATGATATGTAGAATCTTCGTATTCCTTTTGAGTAATAGGAATCTGGATTGTATCATAGACTTCCACATTGGTTGTGTCAATCAGGTGTTCAATATGCGGAACCGTAATGGTTTTATATCGGAGTACTGTGCTGTCTTTCGGTACTGGTTGATAATATGGGATGGTATCATATACCGTATCTATATATTGTTGCGTGGTTGCAGAAATAGCCGGGGGCGAATGATGCCCCCAGCTATACCCCAACAGTAACGCGAGCACACATAGCAGCACCCACAGTAAATTTTTCATTTGATAAGATTTTGATATTCAGGAATAGCGTCAAAGCACGGACAGCCTTTGATATATTCAAAGGGTTCGATCAGTCCATTATGGTTTAAGTCCGGCGATGTATCTCGGTGGCCAATGATCTTTTTGATTGTAGGGTATTTGGCAATCAGGGTTTTGATAAGAGAAACAAGAGCAGCTTTCTGGGCTGGGGTTCGTGTGTCTTTGCAAGTTTTACCATCAGCAGCATACCCGCCAATATAGCATATACCAATTGAATTGGTGTTATGTCCCGGAGCATGGGCTCCAACTAACGCTTCTGAACGCCCTGCATGAATGGAACCATCACGATAAATAACATAATGGTAGCCAATATCATTAAACCCTCTTGCCAAATGACACGTCTTGATTTGTGCTACTGAGAAATCGCGTCCTTCTGGAGTCGCGGAGCAATGGATGACGATTTCATTGATAAGGCGTTTGGTCTGACCAGCAACACCAAGTGCCGCCCAGGTCTTGTTGCCAACGATTCCGTCAGCTGTTAAACCTTTTGATTTTTGGAAATTTCTAACTGCTTCGTCTGTAACCAGACCAAATATGCCATCAACAGCAAGATTTAATTTTTGCTGGAGAGTCTTGACTTCGGGGCCTTTACTCCCTTGTTTAATAGTTATCATTCTGAAATTGAGCTTAGAGGAATAAACCATTCGCGCTCTCCCAAATAATCTTCACCAATGAGTGATACCCACCAGCCGAGATGTTTGGGGAGTAAATCTTCTTCGACCAATACAGCCTTGCGTCCTATCAAATCATTAAGACGGAGTTCTTGTAAGGCTATAGACGGAATAATTGTAATTTCTTGATTCTGTTTCATATTAGTAGCCTGTTGGGGGTTGACGATGGGGACAATTAGGCTTCTCGCATTTTAATAGACATAATCTGGTGTTTTCAACTTGAAGAACGGCATTTTCCTTTGAAAGATTTGCTTTGCAATCTCTTTGTTGAGAGATTTGTTCATATAAAGTATCTATCTTAGCATCTTTAGCTGCTACAATTTCATCACGTTCTTTGTGAGCGGCTAATAGCTCATTGCGTTCTTCCTGATAGAGTTTCATCCACTCTTCAGCAAGATTAGCTTCATTGTCAATTTCTTTTTCTTTGTTCTCCAGATCCTTATTCTTTCTAAGCTGTGGGTAAAAAATCAGAGTCATAATACCTCCAGCTATAGCGCCGGCAATAGGGCTTATAATATAGGTCCAAACTTGATCCATTATTCTTTGTCTCCTTTCTCTGGTGTCTGATTTGGTATAATGACATTAAAAGTAATGCCACCACCACCGTTATTCTCGGAATTGTTTTTGCTGGTCTGTGCGTCCTTCACAGGATACAATTCAGCATAAAGTTTCATCGCCTGAACACAAACACTGCGTAAGGCGGCTGGAGACATTTTTACTCCACGGCGATCAGAATATTCTACCGTAGATGTTTCTTCAATGATATTTTCAAGATGGCGGGCCAGATACTCTCTCTTGCGCTTAGCATCGAAATCGTTCAGGGCCTCTAATTGTTCGATGTATTCCTTAATATGGGGTTGATTGAGCAACCTAATAGCCGCCCCTCTTCCCTTTGTCGCTTTTTCAGGAAACACATCTTGATAACATTTCGCCGGATTACCAGCGTATGGAGCCGTACCATTGATATACAACTCACAAAATGCTATTTCGGCGTCTGTAAGAGTGTTCTGACTATTCATTAAATAACTTGTGAATCCTATGCCCCAACGGAGAGTCGAGGCATAGGAGGTTTTTATTTATGAATAGGCTATTCCTGAGGGTTTTGTTTTGATTGATTTAACATCTGTTCCATGATAAGTTCACGGAACAAATTATGAACTCCGTTACATGCGGCCTCAATGTCTTCCACCGATTTTAGGTATTTAGGATTGAACCAAACCTGGAGGTCATAACCGGTTATCTTTATGAGACTTTCATCGACATTAGGATTGCGGATTTCGTAAAGATCTCTGTCAGATTCCAGTCTGAAAGTCACTGTCGGTTCTGGTCCACCAACAGGCTTGATGTCTTTTTCATCTGTCATATTTTGAAATGTTTGCGGGTTTTCTCTGTCTTGGATAAAGCGATGTCAGAGCCACCGCCTTCTTCCGTATTTCTCATTCTGCGAGTCGCAACGGCAAGTACATTGGTTGTAGCTGTTACGTCGGCATCAGCGTCATGTGCATCATCCAATTCAATGCCCAGATTTTCACACATGATTTCAAGTTTATATGAGTTGACTTCAGGAAGATGACTGAGAGCCATCTGTCCTATAATTAAAGTGTCGAGTACGTCCGGTTGCCAATGGCCATATAAGTCTTCATGGCCTCTAAGAACTTTTGATAAGTCCTTGACAAGTCCGGCGTATTCCATCATCTGCATAAGGAATCCTTTATCAAATTCGATGTTTTGGCCTACGATAAAAGGCTTGGCATTTTTGCCTCCTTTTGGTGTATGGTCTTGAAAGAATTTGAGAGCATCTTGTGCAACTTGGATTAAATCTTGTCCTTGTTCTTCTAACATCTGCATTGTGATTGCAGAGTATTCAAGGGCCTTTGCTTCGTAATCCATCATTGGGGCTTCGTCTTGCTCATACTTTGATTTGAGCGTTTTGCGTTTTGGAGCGCCTACTCCGGCGATTTCCTTACGTTGATATGGAGTGACGTATCGGACGAAAGTGCCAATACGTTCAAATGTGTCAAGCCGGGTTGCATGAATTGCTATCTGAGTGATAGCCGAGGTTTGGCATTTTAACCCTCCTGTTTCAAAGTCGAGAGTGAAAAATACTATCGGGTTCTTTTCTTGTTTAGGTGCAGCCATAATTACTTTCTGTTTAGAGCGGTCTTTTCGCCAATCTTCAGGATAGCTTGGCGATAAAATTCTTGTATTGTTGCATTGTTTTCAAGAACAACATCGTAGCTGTCTTCTGGATTGAGATTCCTGTTTCGGTCTCGTTCCTGTCGTTTAGCTTCGGTAGGGTTGTTGGAACGTTTTACGAGGATTGAAATGATGGTGTATTTATCTGACCAACTATCTTGAAGGTCTTGTAGTCCTTTTTCATCTACTACATAGGACATAATGCTCTTGCCCTCAAATTGAGCCGGAGTAGTCCAGTAGTGATAACCACCGAAAATTGTGCTGGCGAATGTATCTCGGAAGTCTGGGCAATCTTCAATTCCTACGAAGATATGATCGACCCCATCCACTTCTCCCTCTCGCATTGGGCGAGTGGTGTATGAGACAATAGTAGGAATGTTGAGACGATGTTGAAGGAAGAGAGACAACGATGTCTTACCACTTCCTGAGGCGCCAACAATGGCGAGAATGATTGGTTTATTTGTCATAATACTTGGAGTTGTGAGCGTTTGTTTAGCCATATTTCATTTTTGCCAGAGTAATCACTATATTTTACAAAGCCATTGAAAATCACCAGCCTATTTTTTGATTGTAGT
>CANOTH010000046.1 GCA_947570505.1 uncultured Candidatus Saccharibacteria bacterium | reverse complement strand
CTCAAATATGTTTTTGTTTCTGCAAAAATAGTCGTTTGCCCCGAATTGTGCAATTACATACCTCTACATTTTCAAAAGAGACCTGACCGACATAGAGATGTAGAGTTTTTCCCATACGCTTTTCCTGCCCCAAATAGCTCCAGTCTCATAAAAATAGCTAACTTTGCATTTATAGCAACGACAAACATCTGAAAATGGCCGAAACAGCTTAAACCAACAGGCAGCGATGTGCCAAACCAAATCACTTGGCGCTTTGCCTGACAACCAATCAAATTTCGGAACTCCCAAGTAGGCGTTGCAGGCTCGGCCAGCCCTCAGATAACTGCCGCAGGAGTTTTTTCATAAATTATGGAGCTGACCGCAGCGCAACAGAAATACTTTGCTTATTGGCTTACAAGGAGTCTGCCCTCAGACAGCCTCGGTAAGCTGACGGCATCTTTGCAGGATGCGCAGGTCGATTTGACTCCGCATCAAATCGACGCAGCTCTATTTGCGTTCAAGTCGCCGCTCTCGAAAGGGGCAATCCTCGCCGACGAGGTAGGACTTGGCAAAACCATTGAGGCCGGTATCATACTTTCGCAGTTTTGGGCTGAACACCGCCGCCACCTGCTTATCATTGCTCCGGCCAACCTCCGCAAGCAATGGGCGGCTGAAC
The DNA here is from genome assembly GCA_947570505.1 of uncultured Candidatus Saccharibacteria bacterium. Taxonomy (GTDB): domain Bacteria; phylum Patescibacteriota; class Saccharimonadia; order Saccharimonadales; family Saccharimonadaceae; genus Nanosyncoccus. The sequence continues at coordinate 4,877 of CANOTH010000046.1, read as the reverse complement.
TTTTGGAAAAGTTCTTTTTGCCGTCGCGTATTCTCGAATCCAAGACTTTCAACAGCTACATCGAGGACGGCAATCTCAATCCTTTCAACTGCGATGAAATTGTCATTTGCTCCTACCAGTTCGCAAAGACTAAGGCTCCGTATCTGAAACAGACTAATTGGGATTTGGTGGTTATAGACGAGGCTCATCGCCTACGCAATGTCTATAAACCTACCAACAAAATCTCCAATATAATAAAGAACGCGCTTGCCGACCGCAAGAAAATTCTGCTAACAGCAACGCCTCTCCAAAACTCTATCCTTGAACTTTACGGTCTGACTACCATAATCGACGATTATGCTTTCGGCGACCTTAAAAGTTTCAAGATGCAGTATAATCGTAATCTCGACGAGACCGATTATCAAAATCTGCGCCGCCGTCTCGCTCCGCTTTGCAAACGGACGCTGCGCCGTCAGGTTTTGGAATATGTGCGATACACAAAGCGTATCGCAATACTGCAAGAGTTTTTCCCTACCAAACAGGAACAAGAACTCTACGACCTCGTTTCGGAGTATCTGCAACGTCCACGCCTCTATGCGCTACCGAACAGCCAGCGTCAGCTTATGACGCTTATACTCCGAAAACTTCTTGCATCTTCGACCCATGCCATTTATGGCACTCTCTGCGCCCTTATTGAAAAGTTGGAAGCGAAGCTCAAACGCCAAGGTGTTGAGCAATTAGACGAGGAACTTTTCAAATATGACTACGAGAACTACGAGAGTGAAACCGAAGAATGGCTCGATGATGAAGAAGACGAGGACGAGCCAGAGGAGGAAGAAATGCTCTCGCCCGAAGACATCGAACGGGTTAAATTGGAAATCAAAGACCTTGAAAAATTCCGCGACCTTGCCTTCAAGATTAAGCGCAACTCAAAAGCCGAGCAACTTTTTGAGGGCTTAAATCAGGGCTTTGCCCAACTTGAAGAACTCGGTGCTCCGAAAAAGGCTCTCATCTTTACTGAATCCCGACGCACACAAGATTTCCTATTTGAGCTTCTTGAAAAGAGAGGCTATAAGGGTAAAGTGGTGCTTTTCAACGGCTCAAATTCCGACAAACAATCAACAGCTATTTACAAGGCTTGGAAAGAAAGACATAGGGGCACATCGAAGATTACCGGTTCGGCTACCGCCGATAAGCGCGCAGCTCTCGTTGACTACTTCCGCAACGAGGCTACTATTATGATTGCTACCGAGGCTGCCGCCGAGGGTATCAATCTTCAATTCTGTTCGCTTGTAGTCAACTACGATATGCCGTGGAATCCGCAGCGCATCGAGCAGCGCATCGGACGTTGCCACCGCTACGGTCAAAACTTCGATGTTGTCGTTATCAATTTCCTCAATAAAGCCAATGCAGCCGATGTTCGCGTCTATGAATTGCTCGACCAAAAGTTTCAGCTTTTCAATGGCGTGTTCGGCGCTTCCGACGAAGTTCTCGGAGCAATCGGCAATGGCGTTGATTTTGAAAAGCGCATAGCACAGATTTATCAACTATGCCGCTCGCCCAAAGAAATTAAAGAAGCTTTCGACGCACTTCAAGAGGAACTGCAAGAGCAGATTTCCGACAAAATGCTCAAAGCCCGAACAACTCTGTTGGAGAACTTCGACGAATCCGTAAAGCAGAAACTTCGCAGCGACCTTGCCGAAACCCGTGGCAACCTCGACCAGTTCGAGCAAACCCTATGGCAGCTTACGCGAAGCTACTTTGCCGATTATGCCGACTTCAACGATGCCGACCACTCCTTTATCGTCCACCCGTTTGTTGATAACGGAGCGGTAAGTTGGTATCGTCGTTTCCCCGGCGAGTATATGATGGTAAGTTCCGAACAACGGCGCACAACCAAGTTAGCCGACGGTGTACGCCCTTACCGAATCGGCGACCCACTCGCTCAATATATGCTAACCGGCCTTAAAGCCGCTCCTGTGCCTACCTCGGAAGTTGTTCTCGATTACTCCAACTCACCGCTCAATGTGGCTTTAATCAAACGACTTGTAGGTCAATCAGGCTGGCTTACCGTTGAGCAGCTTACCATTGATTCTTTCGAGAAAGAGGATATTCTTCTCCATGCCTGTATCACTGACAAGGGAGAAACCGTTCCGCCCGACATTGCCGAGTATATGCTTCGGCTATCCGGTACAGAATATCCGCTAAATGCTGAACTTCCTGCGCAGACTGCCTCCGCTCTCGCTGATGCAATCACCACCCAACGTGCGGAAATCACAACTGCCAATGCCGAGCGCAATAATTCTTTCTTCGAGGAAGAAATGGAAAAGCTCGACAACTGGGCCGAGGATGTAAAGGCCGGACTTGAAAAGGAATTGCGCGACATCGACGCCGAAATCAAGCTCCGCAAAAGCGAGAGCAAAAAGACTTCGCGCCTTGACGAAAAGGTACGGCTGCAACGCCTTATCAAAGACCTTGAAAAGCGTCGCAGCGAAAAACGCCTCAATCTTTATCAAGCCCAGGATGAAGTTGACGAAAAGAAAGAAACCCTTCTCGCCAAGGTCGAGGCCATGCTCGCCCAAAAGATTGAACAAAGCAAGTTAGTAACATTTCATTGGAGGATAGTATGATTTTTCATTGTATAACATTCTCTTTATCAACTGTTGACTGGACTGCTGTTAGTGCTATCGTTACAACTCTAATGATGGTAGCGACTTTTTGGACTGTTTATCAGAACAAAAAGCAACTAACAGAGTTAAAAAGACAATGGAAAGAGGAACATTCTCCAAACGTGGTTTGTGAGTTGTCTCCCAGCCAAGATACTCCTTTTTTGCGGTTACATGTTATCAATCCGTCTAATGTAGTTGCAGAGAATGTCACAATTTCAATAGATGATAATTTAGATTATTCCAACTATCCTAAAGATAGTGATTTACCCCCTATACGAACGCAATATATTTCTGAGATTACTGACTTTCTTAGTTCTCAAAAGTTTACATTACCCCCTAAAGGGAGTATCTATTTTAATGTAGATATACCCATATATGGGCAAGTGACTATTGATGGTTATATCGTAGTAACTATTGAGATTGGATGTACTTCAAAGAGAAAGTATAAGTTGTATCCAAGTAATTTCAAATATTACAGTGAACTTGATTATTAGCTTATTATCATGACGCAGAACAAAATAAATAAACTGGAACTTACGTGGATTGGCAAGGAGGATGAGCCGCTTGCCATAGAGCCGCGTCTGCTCCTTGACACCCCGGAATATAGTTTTGGGGAGGTCGAAACCGGCACTCTCCCCAATGGAAAACCGTGGCCGGGCAATATGCTTATTCATGGCGACAATCTTCTCGCGCTCCGCGCTCTTGAACAAGACTTTGCGGGACAAGTTAAATGTATTTTTATAGATCCTCCATATAATACAGGGAGTGCATTTGAACAATATGATGATTCATTAGAACATTCTATATGGCTAAATCTAATGTACGCTCGCTTGAATGTACTTTATCATTTATTAGCCGAGGATGGCACTATTTGGATTGCATTGGATGACAACGAAGTACATTATTGCAAAGTTATGTGCGATGAGATTTTTGGACGCAATAATTTTGTCCAATCTGTTGTATGGCGATCAAGCGATAATTCAAATAATGATTCTAAACAGTTTTCCATAGACCATAATACAATCTTGGTATATGCGAAAAGGAGCGGATGGCTTTCTAAGCGATTGCCACCTAAAGACTCACAAAGCACCCATTTCAAGAATCCTGATAATGATCCGAAGGGGCCTTGGTTCGATGGAAATCCTATTTCATCTCCTTCTCCACGTGAGAATTTGATGTTTGATATAGTAACACCCATTGGGACTATTATCCATCCTCCTAAAAATGGATGGAGATGGAGTAAAGAAACTATTGAAGAAAAAATGGCAGCAGGTGAAATCTATTTTAATAAAGATTATACTAACATAAAACGTCGAACTTATCTTTCTGATAGTCGAGGGCTGCCACCTTCATCGCTATGGATAGATTTAGAAGAAACCGGCCATAATCGCCAAGCTAAATATGAGCAAAAGAAGTTGTTTCCAGACTGGGATAAGAGCAAATGGTTCGCTACGCCAAAGCCAGAGAAACTTATAGAAAAAGTATTGTTAATTGCAACAAATCCTGGCGATATAGTTCTTGATAGTTTTCTTGGTAGCGGAACAACTTCTGCGGTAGCTCATAAGATGGGGCGCAGATGGATTGGCGTGGAATTAGGAGACCATGCTTACACTCACTGCGCTGTTCGAATGAAAAAAGTTATCGAAGGCGAACAGGGTGGCATATCTAAATCTCAGAATTGGCAAGGCGGTGGTGGTTTCAAGTTTTATGAACTTGCTCCGAGCTTTCTCAACAAGGATAAATACGGAAATCTCGTAATCAACAAGGATTACAATGCCGATATGCTTGCCGCTGCTATGGCAAAGCATCAGGGCTTTACATTCTCGCCTGATGCAGAGTTGTACTGGAAGCAAGGACATAGCTCAGAGCATGACTTCATCTTCACTACTACCCAACTTATTACCGCTGAAATGCTCGATGCAATTCACGATCAGTTGGGCGAAGATGAATCATTGCTTATATGCTGCACCAAGTTTCAGCCGGAGTGTCGCAACAAATACTCGAATATCACCATTAAGAAAATCCCCAAAGTCCTTCTCGACACCTGCGAGTTCGACCACGACGATTATTCCCTCAACATCGTGTCCGTTCCCGAAATTGACGATACAGATACTGAAATTGACATTGCTGAGTTGATGAAAGATGAAACACACACAACAGATGATTTAGGAAACAAACTCAAGCTATTTGAAGAATGAGTAAGCTGAAAGATTATCTTATAAATACATT
>CANOTH010000045.1 GCA_947570505.1 uncultured Candidatus Saccharibacteria bacterium | reverse complement strand
TTTTGCTGGCGTTATTAAAAAGCCAAGGCCCTATTTATAACCCGGAGTCTAACCCAAAGGGTAAACCGTAGGATATATAACCTTCTCAGCCCACTTCCTCCATCCGGACGTGGGCTCTCTTTTTATACCCGCCTATAGCCACATTCCACGCATCGCCCACAAAATATAGCCGGACGCATCGATTGCATATACTGGCGTGGGCTTCTGCAGTTGCCGTCCGACTATTGATGGGCAATGCGAGAAGCCTCGAAGTGTAGGACGGTAACAGATACAGATTCCTACGCTTGAACCGAATATCTTTCGTTAAATGCTTGGAGCATTGAACTTATTGGGAATGAGCGTCCAATGATTGTTCCCAAATAGTTCCCGCGACTTGAAGAGTGATAAGTTCAAACTTTTTGAGCCTTTGTAGAGGCTCGCCTCCTTTGTTGAAGACTGATTCCTAATGCTTATCCATACTTTCTTTTGTTTATCTCCATTCGGTCGATGAGCTGAAGGTTGACACTGCAAAGTTAGATATGCCATATCTAGCCTATCTGTGTAGTAACAAAATTTTTATACCTAAAAAAAAGAAAGTTATTTTTTTCAAAAATTGTTAGTTAATTTACACTATCTACTAATTAGTTGAAAGTGGAAAATCCCAAGAGGATAAATTCTGCTCCTCCGCCACCTCCAACAAAAGACAAATAAGTTTTTGTTTAGTGTCGCACGATTTGAGACAACTAATTTCTATTTTTGCAAAAAATATATCGCAGATGGATTCAAAGCCAAAGAAAAATATTAGAGATTATTTTCGCAGTAATCCTCGGTTTCTCATCCCGGCATATCAGAGAGGATATAAATGGGGTGTATGTGGAACTGATGGATCCTCTGCGGCCAAAAGTCTTGTTATAGACATAAAAAAAGCATTTGAAGCGGATAAAAGAGATGAGTATTTTATCCAAGGTGTTACTGGCTATAAAAAAGATGATATTTTCTATCTTATAGATGGTCAGCAGCGTACAACGACATTGTTTTTGCTAATTGCCTTGTTAGCAGATAAGCACTTAAGAACTGAGTTGTTGTTTGACGATAAAGGGAATGAATTACGTCTTATATACTTTGGCAAACGCAACACTTCGGCTATTTATTTGGAGAAACTGTGTCGCCATGGTATTATCCATACCCCCACTGCCACACAAGATACTCAGGACGTCCATTTCTTATACAAAGCCGCAAAAGAAATGGAATCGCAGTTGCCCACAGCTCCAGATGAAAGGCAGAAACTTCTTGATAATATCCTTGATAAGGTTTTTATCTTTCAAATTGAAGTAAGCGCTCAAGAGGCTCCAAACGTTTTCTCGATGATGAACGGCAATAAGGCCGATATGAAGATTGAGGAATTGATTAAGGCTCAATACCTAAGTGGACTCACAAGAATTGAAGACACAAAATCAGTACAGGAAACAGAGAATGTAAAAAGTACATTAAGAATACTTGAAGCCCAAATTGCAGATGCAACCGCACGGGAGTGGAAAATAAATGCTTCGCGTAGCCGTCTTGCTAGAGAATGGGACAAATGGGTGTACTGGTGGATGCGTCCGGAGGTAAGAAGTTTCTATCATACATCGTCTAATGACATGACCGGTTGGTTAATACCTCTATTTTGCAAGATGGACGGAATCATGTATGATTCAAGCCCCAAAGTGGAAATCAGAAACCAGTCCTTCAACGCATTCAGTGAACAGTTCTTAACCTCAAGCGTACTGAACACTTCTTATGAATCAATCCGACGCTTACAAAAACGAATGGAGGATTTATATGAAAATACTACAACATACAATTTACTTGGTTTTCTCCTCGACATACTTACCGCGTCCGAAAGAGCTGATGTAATTAAATACTTTTTAGATAAACGTAGTAACGAAGATTATCTCAAATATGCTCTTTTCCGAATGGCGACTCTCACCCATAATCAAGCTAAAGAGCGTATCGAAGGGAAAACTGATGATGATGCATATAAAAGCATAAGCAATTTTGTGAAATTCTTTGAGGAAGAAGAGATTTATGATGTCCCCAATCAAGAATGGAGCAATCGTTACTTATTCTTCTGTAATGTAATGGCTGCTGAAGAGCGTAATGCCAAATTTGAATTTTGGTATCATGATGAAAATGGGAAATTGATTCATTACTGGACTAAAAAATCTATTGAACATATTTGGCCAAAATCGAAGGTTTCACCGAATGGTGGCAATGGTAACGTATCAAGGATACTTCTAAATGAGTCAGAGGTGTCTGAACACATGCTTGGGAATCTTGTATTTCTCCATACTTTAGATAACACAAGATTTAAGGACAAGACTCCGACGGTAAAACGACAGAGGTACTTCGATCTAAGAAGTCAGGATGAAGATGGAAAACGATTCTACTCTCGTGGTATGCTTCATACAATGGCTGCATTCGGAGGCGAAGAATGGGAGAAAGACATCGACATGGTTCCCCAAATAATAAAAAAAAGACATACTAACGAAATAAAAATACTTAGAAACAGATATGGATTTACGGAATGAGCCTTTACAGTCTGGAGTAAGTTATTCGCTCTATGAATTCTTTGGTCCCAAGCGTGATATTGTTATTCCGGATCTTCAGCGAGACTATTGTTGGGCGTCAACTATAATTGTAACCGGAGACGGACAGACTCTGGTCGAGGCATACGTTGATGACCTCATATTAGCGTCCCAAAAAGAAGAGGACGCTCAATTAAAAATGGGGCTCTTGTATGGATATGAGTATCCTGCCGATAACGTACAATTATGTGACGGTCAGCAGCGTCTAACCACGTTGTTTCTCATCTCCGGTGTTTGCCTCAACAAACTTGGGGATGATGATAATGTTCTACGCGAAGAAGTTAACAGTATTATCTCGCATAAAAACTCATCAAGGTTACAATATGCGATACGTGATAGTTCATTATCATTTATCAACAACCTCGTACAAAATGGGGCTTTCCACCAGGGAATAACTGAAGAGCCTTGGTATTCCAATGAATATAGCAGAGACCCGTCTGTATGCAATATGATTAAGGCAATAAAGCAGATCGACAGTAAGGTTGCAAATGCCGATACCGCTACAAAGCTTCTCCATTACATACTGCATAATATTTCGTTCTTATACTTTGATATGCAGTCCCGCACATATAGCGAAGAGCAGTATGTGATTTTGAACACGACTGGGTATAGTCTCACTCCCACGGAACACGTTAAGCCCAAACTCCTTGGAAAGTTAAGTGATAAGCAACTTGAAAAATACTCTGAACAGTGGGAGTCATGGGAACAATTTATATGGAATCATCGCCCAATAGAAGACGATAACTTCACTGTTGATGAATGGTTTGACAGGTTCCTCACTATCTTTTATCTTGCCGAAAACATTGATAAGGATGGCTCATATTCAGATAAAGAGTCTGATTATACTCCATACCAGAGAGTTCTTCAGGGCTCAAGGAAATATAATTTCTATGCTGACACTGAGGAAGAAGCTATAAAGAGCCTCGATACTATCCACAATTATTTTGAGGCTGCTACACTTATCAGTAATTTGGAGTTGCCTGTAATTCTCGAATTTGGCAGTGGAGAGATTCCATCAAAGTCAATTTGGGAATATATCAGCAATAGTGCGGATTGGAGTAATCTGAGCAACTTACAGCAGGTCGTTTCAATCTTTATTCAACTTTCAAAATGCGTAAACATTAAGTTATCGTCTGATACCGTTTCTGCTTGGGCAAATCGAGTTTTGGAATTTGCATGGGTTCAATCTCGATATGAAAATAAGAATCAAGACGTATGCCGCTTCCTCTCATTCGTTGCTAAGTTGAATTTATACGGAGAGTCTATTTATTCTATCGCGACTAAAGATAGTCTGTTCTCAAACGAATTGCAGACAAAGAAATTCCCGTTGGTTGCAGATCTAAAAAACAGCAGTCCTATTTCGGAAATGGAGAAGGCCTTACAGTTGCTGGCTCATTTACAGACAAGCCGTGGTAGAATATCCTACGCACTTGACATATTTGAAAACCCGCAGCCAGAAGACTTGAGCCTCCTTGCCCAAAATCTTGCTAAGACAACAGAGCATCCCAATACACTTCTCAGGCGCGCCCTTATGACCTATGGTGCATACTGGTACGAAAATGGATGGTGCAACTGGGGTAAAAGATATGAATTTGCCTCCTCTGCAAACTATTTTTATTATCAAACACATGATAAACAGGACGAAGTTATCCTGAACTTCATCAAAGATATTGCGAAAGAAGAGAATGTTATTGACTATCTCCAAAAACGTATAGATACGATGTCTCCGATATTGACCGACGATAACAGACTCAATCTATACATTAAATTGTTATTCTTGCATAAAGAATACTTCGATTTGATGAAATCTGGTCGTATTGCGGTTGATAACCATAATGCTTACGCAATGTTCGGACCAAATGCGATAGGTGATAATTATCGAACAATCATGGATCCTAAGCAACGATCTTTAGTAAAAGAAACAAAGGCGTCGCTTGATGAATCATGGATCATCTGTGAGGAATTTACCATTGCAAAGGCGCGTGAAAATTGGTCTCTCTTGTCAATCAAAGTATGGGTAACTGGAGACTGGCATATTTCAGATGATGGCAAACTTGAATTCCGTTCGTATGTGAGTGGCGAATGCAGTAATGAAGAATGGGCTGAGATAAAGCCACAACTTCTTGAAGTATTCCCGGAGTATCACTTTATAGATGATGCAAATAGATACTTGCACATAAAGGTTCTTGACTCATCTTCGCATGAAGAGGCTGCTTCGCTTTTACAATCCATTTATGATAGACTGATATAAACGAAAGCTCATACAGAAACTATTTGATTGGGTCGGTACAGGATTGGCGGCGACCGCAGCGGGTACAGTGTTCTCCACGCCATACTCTGTCAAACTGTTCACAGGCGGCATCAATCAGAGCTGCCTCATCGGTAAGTATTCCGGCCTCGGAGTTGTGACGGTTACTGCTCTTCATGCCTATGCCGGCTCCGGTCAGATTGGCAGAGCCAATGTAGGCAGTCTCGAAATCAAATATAAGCATCTTAAAATGGACTCGCGGGCACAACATCCTCTCCAGTCCAGTTTTTACAATCGAGTATCGGTCAAAATCGAGTCAACCTCTTTCAGAAACGGACACAATCGGGAGGATTTGGTTAACTTTGACCAAGTCCTTGGAATTAGTAGTTTTTATGGAAAAAAGTCGCCAAACTTTTCCTTAAAGCTACTAATTCTCAGAGATTTTTGCAAATAAAATCATCTTAGGTATTCATATTCATCACTCCGTTAAAGAAAGAGTAGCGACCTGTTTTGACAGCATTTTTAGAGTCGTTTAACGTGGTGACCCGGCATTCTTTCGGTGGAGCGGCAGCAGCAAACCGATGATGCTGAAGTCACTACGTTTCTTATGCAGGAATATGGCTATAGCATGTCGAAGCTTTAGATTTCGAGGCAGCGAGGGGGAATATGCCGGATAGCTCTACATTTTTACAAAAATAACGGGAAATTAACACCTGACGCATAGAAGCACGCATCGCCATAAGCC
>CANOTH010000044.1 GCA_947570505.1 uncultured Candidatus Saccharibacteria bacterium | reverse complement strand
CATATATGGCTTAGAATGTTTCTTGAATACTTTTATAACCATAGTGTTATTGTTCGTATGGGGAGTTTTATCACATACACTCGGCTATACCCTAATTTGGGTAATTACCTTTTCATTGTTACGGCATTATACCGGAGGTGCCCATGCTCCAACGCAGTTAACATGTATCTTAGGCAGCTTTTTTCTCGGTTGTCTTGATAAGTGGGCTATAATCTATTTAAAGCCAACTGTACTAGGATATTTGATACTTGTCCTTATGTGTATATTATTTGCACCTATAAGTAACCATAAAATATGTTTATCTGCCAAACAAAAGTGGATACATAAATTTATTTCTGTGGTAATTGTTAGTATTGGGCTTTTGCTGTTTTATAAAATTGGGAACACGAAGATGAATACCACATTGTTTTATTCCTTTTGTTGCGTAGTTATTCTAACGATAGTCGAAACAATTAAAAATCTAATGAGACGCTTTACAAAATAGTAGGATGACTTTTCATAAATATTCAAAAAAGATAAAGAATTTGATGGTCTTTATCTTTTTTGAATTTAATTAGATTATCTAGCTCCTCTGTCTGCTGGCGAACGATAGTTAAAAACTCTGTCCTGTTCCCGTTTCTGAACTTCTGCCTGCTTTTCTGCAAGCTTTCTGTGGGTGGATTTTTCTCCATACTTTGATTCCCAGTCCTTTGTCGCTTTGACATAGGCTTCATACTCGGACTTGCCTTGCTTGTAGTCTTGCAGGAACGCATCTACCGTTGGATATTTGTAATCCTGTACGATATGGGATAATCCCTGTTTCATAGTCTTTATCGTTTGTGCATACCTGTCAGACTGTGCCTGCAATTCCTTTCGTCTCTTTCCTTGGAATAATCCTGTACAGTTCTCCAACTCCTCGTCAATCAGTTCTTTCTCCATTTCCTGCGTGTGAATGGCTCTGTTTTGGCGTTTGAGTTTCTCCATAATCTCTTCCAGACGCATCTCATAGGCGTGTGCAAGTTCGGACATTCTCGGTCTTAGCGGGATAACGGTCTTTTCTACGGTAGTAGTGGCAGGTGCTTTGATCGTTGTGTCTACGCTAGGTGCAGTCTGGTTGTCTGCCTGTGTAGCAGTATGAGCAGGTTGCTTATCCTTGTTTTCGTTTCTACGCTCCATAAAGTCAGAGATTCTAGTTTTCATCTGTTCCTGTTTCTGTATCAGCAGCTTTATGAGTTCCTTCAACAGTTCGATTGCTCTAAATATGATCACAAACAGAAACTCCGGATGATTGCCATATTTTTGTATGGATTCCTTGATCGGAGTTGAAATCTGTTCCTGCTTTACCTTTAGAATTTCCTTTCTCTCCATACCCGATACAAGAGCATGATCCACAGTGCGATTCCAGTCCTGTATGACCTTGTTATTGAGTGCAATCTTATCTGCCTTGGGATTGTTCTTTCCGATTTTCTTGGTGGCAAGATAGACATCCCCACGCTTGAATACGGACAGTTTTTCTTTCTCATCTTTGACAAGTCCATTCATCAGATCGGTATAAAATACCTTGACCTCATCTAAGAAATTTTCCTGCTTAAAGAGTTTTTCTTTAATGGTAAATATTTGTCTTTCGTAAACTTCGCCTTTCTTGATGACCTTACACCTTTTGCGGATATTTCCATTCTCGTCTAGGATTTCTTTCTTGGTACGGACATGATTACCTTTTTCATCATAAAACATATTTCTGGTGGCAATCTTTTCTATCGGTTTTTCAAGATAATTTCGTTCTGCAAAGATAAGATGGATATGATAATTCGTCTTTTTCTTGTTGTGGTGGAGTGCTGCGATACAGTCTACACCATACCGACTTTTGAATTTATCCGTCATATATTTCAATAGTCCGTCTGGCGGATAATCCACAAAGGATTCCGGCAGAGCAATGATAAATTCTCTTGCTTCGATACATTTTCCATCTGTACCACTTTTCTTAAATTCTGTCTGGTTGCACTTGGCAAGTTCCCTCCAAAATTTACGGTCTGTGGTTTCATATACCGCATAGAGATTTTCCTGCTTTTTATCACTGGAGATATAATAGATTCTTCCACGAACATTATGGAGCTTTGACATCTGCACAAATGAATTTCTTGGCATTGTGATTCCTCCTTTTCCAGTTTTGATTTTGGAAAAGAGGACGGATAAGATAGGTGAGTTGTGATAGAATAACTTCCCCTGTGAGCGGGTGCATAGGCACCCATCTTGCGAACACATCCGCCTTGTGGCGGCTAAGCCTCGCAGAGCGAAATACACAGAGTACAAATCGAAGATTTGTGCGATGGGTGTATTTCGCTCTCAAACGCCGAGGGCTTGCTTATGAAGTCCACTTTTAGCTCTAATTGTTCCCTCAGCACCTAATTTTGTGCCTTAAATGGCACGCTTTTTATGTGCCGTATCCGGCACTCCTTTTTCTTAACAGGAATGATAGAAGATTGCTATGAAAATCAGCGAAACAATAGACGAATTCGTTAGCACTTTTGCTTTAACAATAGCACGATCCGTTAGCTTTTTCGCCCTGACAATAGCACTGTTCTATTGTTTGGCGACTTTAAGCTGTATCCCGAAAAATGGACAGTTAATTTTATAGCAGAATCCCGAAGTGTGGACACCTTTTTTCATAGCAGCGTACAACCTTTGTCATAGGTCGGTCAGTTTTTTTATTAGCTACACTTGGGTGGACTTGTTACAGCACTTTTTATAAGTTGGGTGGACTTGTCTTACCACTTGGGGGATGATCGCACCCATCTTATTTCTTCATTTTTTGAAGTGGGTGGACATTTCATAACACCTTTTGCATCTTGGGTGGACTTGTCCTACCATCTGGGTGGACGATTGCACCCACTCACATCCATCTTGTCCTCATTTTCCAAAAGTTCTGGTTGTATCTGAGGACTTGCTCGTGATATAATCTATTTGCGTGTAGGTATATCATGGCTTTTAGTCAGATACATACCAGAGGGATGGTCTTAGCGACTGTCCCTTATTCATTTTTTAAGCTTCCCTTGACCGCTTTTACTGCGTGTCTGTCTCGTAAATCTTTCCCCTCATTGAGAATCAGAAACTCGTCTAATCGTTCCCTGCGGATTAAGATTTTTCTTCCAACTCTAAGGATTGGCAGCTTTTCCCATTCCACAAGATTTCTAAGAGTGTTTCTTCCAATGCCTGTGTAGTCGGCAGCTTCTTCAATGGAGAGAGCAAACTTTAATTCTGTCATTCGATCACCTCATTCCTGCGTAGGATTACAAGTCTTGTGCATTTTATTTCATTTTCAAAACTTGCGTTACGCAATTTCTTTGTATAGTAACTATACAGCTTTTATTTTATCTTGTCAAGCATTACGATATTTTAATAATTATTATTGAATTACGTATTGCAATACATCGTGTTATGTGGTATAGTATTGTCATACCGAAAAAGGAGGTCGCAAGTATGTTGAAAGATAAAGAATTGCGAAAGACAATCGGTAGCAGAGCAAAAAGCCGCAGACAGGAGTTAGGATTAAACCAGCCTTATGTCGCTGAAAAGATGGGCGTGACCGCTTCCACCATTCAGAGATACGAAGCAGGAACGATTGATAACACCAAGAAGATGACCTTAGAAGGTCTGGCAGATGCACTTCATGTATCTGTGGAATGGCTGAAAGGTGAGACAGACGAATACGAAACAGACATTACGGATAAAAGAGAATTACAGATTCGTGATGTAATGACTTCCATTCTGAATAAGCTCCCTTATGATATGGAACAGTCCGAAAGTGACTTTTCCAAAGACCTGCTGCTACTGATGTTACAGGAATACGAGCTGTTCGTGGATTCGTTCCAGTCCGCTTGCAAAAATTTCAAAGGAAATGCAGACAACAAAATGCTCGCTCAGACAATGGGGTTTGAATCCAATAAGGAATACAATGAAATTATGTTCCTTAGAGAAATCACCCACACCATCAACGCATTTAATGATATGGGCGATATTGTAAGACTGTATTCCAAAAATCCTGAAGCAGCGAAAAGTCGACTATCCAATCTTTTATCAGAAAAAGAACCCGATTCGGTATAGTACGGTAATCGAAGCTATGATACAATGAGTGCAAGTGAGTCAACAGATTTATCTGATTGACGAGCGACGAATTGGCTTGCAAGCTATGCTTGCAAGATGCCTACACGCAAGAAGCATTTCATCAGTTCCGATTGCCGACAACGAAAGGAGTCACAATTATGGCAAAAGGATCTGTAAGAAAGAAAGGCAAGAAATGGTACTATCGCTTCTATGTAGAGGACGCAAGCGGTAACTTGGTTCAAAAAGAATTTGCAGGTACGGAGAGCAAATCAGAGACAGAGAGAATGTTACGCAAGGCTATGGAGGATTATGACGCAAAGAATTTTCTAGCCAAAGCAGACAATCTCACACTCGGACAGATGCTTGATGTATGGGCAGAGGAAGATTTGAAAACAGGTTCACTTAGCAATGGTACAGTCGGTAACTATTTACAGGCGGTAAACAGGATTAAGCAGCACCCAATCGGGAACAGAAAACTAAAGACAGTCCCTTCGGAGCATTTGCAGAAGTTTATGGATTTGCTTGCATTTGGCGGTGAGGAAGGAAATTTTAAGTCAAAGGGTTACACCATCGACTATATCCGTTCTTTCCACGCAGTCCTGCAACAGTCCTTCCGATTTGCAGTCTTTCCAAAGCAGTACATCACATTTAATCCAATGCAGTATGTGGTAATGCGTAGGAAAGCCGAGGAAGATGTGGATTTGTTTTCTGATAATGATGAGGATGCAGAGGCTATCAACCCGATTACACCAGAGCAGTATCAGACGCTTATGGAGTATCTGGAAGAAAGAAACAAGCCTGCTATCCTGCCGGTACAGATAGCATACTACACAGGTCTTAGACTTGGAGAGGTATGCGGACTGACTTGGAGTGACATTAACTTTGAGGAACAGTATCTGACAGTACGAAGAAGTGTCCGTTACAACGGAGCAAGGCACAAGACCGAGATTGGTCCGACAAAGCGAAAGAAAGTCCGTAGCGTAGATTTCTGTGATACGCTCGCTGACATCTTAAAGAAAGCGAAAAAGGAACACAGAAAGCAGATATTCAGTTACGGAGAACTCTATCAGAGGAACTACTACAGGGAAGTTAAGGAAAAGAATCGTGTCTACTATGAGCTTTACCATTTGGATGGCACAGAGGAAATTCCGCTTGATTACAACGAGATTGACCTTGTATGTATCAGACCGGACGGAGCATACGAAGCTCCTGCAACGGTAGAGACAGCTTTAAGGACAGCAAGGAAACGATTGTCGGAGCTTGATGATAATTTCCACTTCCACACTCTGCGACACACCTATACAACAAACCTGCTCTCAAACGGAGCAGCACCAAAGGATGTGCAGGAATTACTCGGACACTCGGATGTAAGTACCACTATGAATGTCTACGCACACGCTAACCGAGAGGGTAAACGAAACTCAGCCCGACTACTTGATAAGG
This sequence comes from uncultured Candidatus Saccharibacteria bacterium, assembly GCA_947570505.1. Lineage (GTDB taxonomy): Bacteria > Patescibacteriota > Saccharimonadia > Saccharimonadales > Saccharimonadaceae > Nanosyncoccus. The sequence goes on along the minus strand of CANOTH010000044.1, from coordinate 143 downwards.
TGGCTGGAGAATAAAATCGAATAACAAAAACTTTCCCTTGTAGATACCTCATAAGGGCAAAAACAAGGGAAAAGGATACATATAGGGTGGCAAGGCATACCGCCAAGCCGCATAAAATAAGGAAAGTTAGGATTTTAGTTATA
>CANOTH010000043.1 GCA_947570505.1 uncultured Candidatus Saccharibacteria bacterium | reverse complement strand
GTCACAATGTTTCCGGTGATGAATGCATCAGCGGCAAACAATGGCAATAAGTATGTCAGAAGTAAAAATGCCACACTCTATGTTGGCGGGGATGCAAACGGTGACTATGAGAGTTGCTGGGCGGCATCAGCAAAAGGAAAGAAGTTAAAAACAGAGGAAAAGTATAAAATTGAATACGTTTCTTCAAACCCTGATGTTGCAACTGTATCAAAGTATGGTCTTGTTGAGGCAAAGAGCGTTGGTAGTACTAAGATTATAGTAACCTTTACCAAAAAGGGCGAAACAACGATCGAGGAGAGCTTTGATGTAACTGTAAAGAAGAACGCTGCAAACATCGCTCTTGACAAAGAAAGCCAAGATGCGTTAGCTGCTGGTCTTACGGTAGGCGATGCTCCGATAATGCTCAAGGCCGTTCAGACGGATGCAGAGGGCAGTAGCGAGGGGATTACAGATACCGTGAAATTCTACTGTGGAAGCAAAGAGGATAAGGAAATCATCCAGCTTGATTCCAAGACCGGCGAGTTAACTGCACTCATGGAAGGCAAGGCAACTGTTGTTGTACAGAGCTGCCAGTATGAGTACGATCGCGAAACAAAGAAGTATAAGACGACTGTTGCAAAAGAAGAAAGATACGATGTCAAAGTAGAAAAAGCGAAAATTTCTGGTCGTCAGTCTGCTTATAATGCCTTTGTTCTGACTTTCCCAAGCCCAGAAGATGCAAAAGCAGCACTTGAGGAAACAAAAAAATCACTTACCAATGCAGGTGCTGCTGTATCCGAGGCAAAGAATATTATAAAGGTATACAAAGTACTTGCAAACTCCAATAATGCAAGACGTGAAGTCTTTATTGGAAACCTTTCCTATGATGGTGCAGAAGGTGTGACCTCTTCCATTAATGTTACCATGTTTGACGAATTGGATGAAAAAACCAATTATGTAATCTCCTATAAAGATCATGACGAAGTAACCATTACAACTACGACATATATAGCCGATGGTCTTGAACTGGACGGACGCAGAACTGTAGATGGAACAGATATAGCAGAGGATTACAGCGTGGTGGAAGTTTGCGCAAAGCTTTATACTGCGGAAGGTGTTCTGATTGGTGATAGCAGAGATGGAAGCTGCAATAAATATCGTGGCTGGGAAAATAGTCTTATATTAGAGGATACCAACACGGCATTGATTCATAACGAATATCAGTTTGATCCGAGTACACGCAGAGTTTGGTTCTATACTTCCGATCGCAATTACAAGGTTACATTAAGAGGTACGTATGAGGATTGGGTAAATATTACCGCTGGAAATCCAAAAGTGATCCAGAAGCTTGGCGTAATTACTCCAGCAGACAATAATATTTATGTTAATGAATCCTTTGATTGGTGTATTGTCCCTAATACATCGAAGAACAGATGGAATGCAAACTGGAACAATAAGACATTTGCATCTGAAGACAGTGGTTATCATCTTCTGGTAAAAGCAAACATTACAGAAATAGGAGCAAATCCTGAAGATAAGTACAATGAATCTTATAGTGCAAGGGATTACTTTACTTTTGTATCTGCAAACGACGATAGATTAGCGGTTAATTATGAAACTGGCGAACTTTATCCACCAAAAACTGCGACTAATGATGTTATTGGTATCCATGTATACTACAAAGGTCGTTATGTAAATACCTGTCGAGTTGAGATTATCTCAAGAAGAACACTGGTAAGTCTGACTGCACAGGGAAGTACAACAAAACTTGCTCATTCTACAAAAGCAGTCAATACAGATATAAATGAAGATTTTATTATTGCTTTATATCCGAAAGATCAGTTGGGAGAACAGTTTGTAAGTGGAGTAGTACCTACTGTTGAGGTAAGTGATAATAATTTAAAACAGTACTTTGAAAATAACGGCGTTGCAACGCAAATTGGGAATACTTGGGATGGGTATCCACAATTTAAGTTAGAAGTTAAAGATGGTCTTAGATTAACTCAGATCATGAACGTCCGCTTAATATGCAAGGCTACGTATTGGGATGGGGCAAAGACAGTTGTAAAACAATACCCTGTAAGTTTCTCTTTAAAGGATACTACAGATAGTTCATCGACAAGTTATCGATTGGAACAAAACAAATCTTCCGTTGATATGAAGGTTGAGTCGAGAAACAATGGTACGAGTAACAACATTGGTGAGAAAGATGTAAGTATTACAGCATATGGTTATGACAAAGATGGTTACAAAGTGGAGAAACTTTATATTGATGGAACTACGCCAAATGCGGATGGTTCAATATATAAAGTTGCGGTAACTTACGGAAGCTACGATCTAGATACACAGTATACTAACTTTGATTATAGGAGTCATAAGTCGGGAAGTGGCAAAGATGTAACGATTAAACCAGTTATGGCGAAGACTGTAGGTTCTTATTGGACAGTTAGCGGTTCAGGTGTTGCACTGGCAAATGTTACAAGAAGTGCTATTGAGAAAATGCCTACTGGCAATTACGTAGTGGCATTGTATAAGGGAAGTAATCTGTTACAGAATAGCAGACTTCTGAGTTTGAGCGATTCGCAGACTCTGCCAAGCATGACCTGGACGGGGGTCACAACAGAAGAGTTTAATCCTCTTGAAGTAATTCGCAAAGCAGTACGAGTTACAGCACCAAATGGCTGGCAAAATATAACTGATTCTGTTTATTATGATGGCAGTGCGAATACTACAGATATCAGAATTAATGGACAGAATCTCTATATCGAAAGATTACGCTGGGCAGAACAAATTGGTCAGGATTGGTTAGAGTACTATATTCCAGTTAGAAGAAGTGTTACATTCGGAACTAATATTTATAACTAATTCTTAATGTAAAAACTTCTTGAAATTTAAAAGCAGGATATTCTAAAGCCTTATGGCGGCAGGAATATCCTGCTTTTTTCAAACCTGCGTTTTACAAAAGAAACAGATAATGAAAAGAAACAGATAATGAAATATCATGTCATTTTAGAATATGTATATTGATTTCCATAAATATTTCGTGCAAATCCTTGTATTTTTCGTGCAAATAACATATAATATACGTAACAATAAAAAAGGAGGAGCGTATGGCAAATTCTACAACAAATATTAGTATTCGGATGGATTCTGATTTAAAAGCACAAGCAGATGCGATGTTCGCCGAATTCGGAATTAGCCTTTCCACTGCATTTAATATTTTTATTAGACAATCCCTTCGCGAAGGGAGAATTCCATTTGAAATTTCTTTAAATCGTCCAAATAAAGAAACAATAGAAGCTATGCTAGAGGCAGAAAGGATTGCGAAAGATCCATCCGTAAAAGGCTATGATAATATGGAAGAATTATTCGCAGATTTAAATGCATGAGCAAGCCAAAGTACACTGTCAAATTTACGACACAATTTAAAAAAGATTATAAACAAATAAGCAAACAAGGATTACCAATCCAATTGCTGAATAGTGTTATCAATCAACTTTCCATGGGAATACCGTTACCTACAAAAAATAAAGATCATACGCTTTCTGGGAATTGGAATGGATATCGGGAATGTCATGTTCAACCAGATTGGTTATTGATTTATCGTGTAGATGATAATATTTTAGTGTTAACCCTGACGCGTACTGGAACGCATAGTGAATTATTTGGAAAATAAATAATTCTTGTAATCAATTGATTAGATACTATTGAGAGAAAAATTTTCAGGGAGATAACAGAAAAAGGAAGGATAAGATTACTTTATAAAAACAAGAGAATTATTACTTAATTGGATAAAAAGCAGGGGACTTGGAGTGTTTTATAATTATTAAGTTCTCTGCTTACTTAATATAATTTCAAGATAGCCAAAAGGCGGGGCAATGATTGCCCCGCCTCTTAGCTGGTTTTTCACACAATACTCTCAGTATATCCTTTATATCAGGAAGACAGGAAGAGATCTGAGTATACCAACTACTAAATTCAATTAGTTCTGGAATAAGCGGTTAACCGGTACTTCGTATCTAACGTTCTTGCCGTCATAGCTTGCTTCTACAACAATAGCTCTTACAAAGTACGAATTCTGCGCTGAGGTATTGGAAAGTTTGCATCCTACAAGATTGTAAGAAATATCATCCTTTGCAGCACCCCAAGCGGTAACTGTGCCATCAACCTTTAAGTTAATACAAGCAGTAAGAGCAGATGCATTAGCCTCTGTTACTGTACCAACTACAGTAGTACCTGTTACTTCCGCAGCAAGAGATGTGGAATCCTTTACGGTGAAGGTTGTGCTGCCAACGATGGACGGTGCAGCACCATTCTTAACCTGGTATACTCTTACAAGATAAGTTCCACTCGGTGCAGCTACGCTAACTGCAGCACCACTGGTAGTAACTGCGGTACCACTTACTAATGCCTGGAATTGATTTCCAACCATGGAAGTCTTGAAGTAATCGCTTCCCTTGCTAACCTGGATATACATACCATTGGTATAGGTGTTTCCAACTTTTCCAATCTCACCAAGGCTGTTAATTGGTGTGATTATTCCACGATAAGTTCCAAGATGGAAACCGCCCTTTAAGGTTTCGATATTGATATCCGTTGTATGCTTTCCGGAGTTAAGCTTTGTATCAAGCTCATTCTGGCTTACGGTAACAGCATATCCATCTTCCTGGCTTGCTGGATCAACATGCTTAACGCTGATACCAAACTGGTAAGGTCTCTTAACCCCGCCGTAGGAAACTTCTAACTTAATTGTAACCGTTCCCTGTGTCATACCAGAACCAGCAGTGAGCATAACTTCATTATTAGTAGCGGTAGCAAGAACACATGCATTGCTTGTAGTAGCAGTTACATTAGGAGTGATATCTCCGCCTAACTGATCTTTTGCCTTAACTGTTACCTTAATCTGATCGTTATCTGCATCAGAAAGATTTCTCTTGCTGATCTGAACATCCATTGTGCTGAGGTATCTTGTTGCTACAACGCTGACATATGCAACACCGATTGTCTGGTTACCCTTCTTGATTGTAACACTTGCAGAACCAGCATTCTGCGGATATAATACATTGCCCGATACACTTAATACATTGTCATTGGAAGACTTAATCTCAAAGTCAGCTGCATTGTTCTGTGTAAGGTATGCATCTTCCTTCTTATCCTTGGTTGTAGAATACTTTGCATACAGATACTGTGCATCGCCAACGGCAAGATTGATAACGCCCTGCTTAAACTCAAGCTTCTTTACATCATCATCGTTGTTCTTTGGCTCAGCTGTAACTGCGAAACCATCAATCAGATTGATTGCTGTTGTTGCTTCTTTTACGGAGCGGATAATCTTGGTATCTTTCAGATCCTCAATCTTTACGCCCTTCTCCTCATCCCAGCCCATATCATAAACAGCTGTGACTGTCGCGCTCTTGCCTTCCTCCCAGAACAGGATTGTTCTGTTTGTAGTATCAAGATAGTAATCAGCGGATTCTCCAGTCTCAAGCCAATACTTTCCTTCCTGGCTCTCTGTGATATCAACGCCCTCAATTGTTCTGATTACAATGCCAACCGGAGTTTCTACGCCAAAGGTAGCTTCTGTTGTAGTAATCTCAATGCTTGCCGGTTTTGCTTCAACACCAACAAACTCTACGGACATTTCATTATACTTTACAACATATGCCGAAGCAGCCTCAATCGGAGCAGCCAGTGTAACTACGATTACATTCGGAGCAGCATCCGACTTGATCTCCATCTTTGCAATTGCAAGATCTTTGATGGTGAGCTTATCGCTGATTCTGCGGTCTACAACAAGACGGCTGTTATCTGCGGTTGCGGAACCATATGCGTCAACAATCGCCTTTGCTACCTCAGCAGTACCAGTGGTTACTTCAAATACATTTAATGTTTTCTGAACTGCAGAAACAAGTCCTGCTTCTTTTACTTCAACTGGATACTCTGCCTTTGCTGCAACTGTGGTCTTATACTTCTTTGTCTCGCGGTCATACTCATACTGGCAGCTCT
>CANOTH010000042.1 GCA_947570505.1 uncultured Candidatus Saccharibacteria bacterium | reverse complement strand
TTCTGCAATACATATCGGACACATACGGCTTCCGCTCAAACATAAACTTCGGTTTTAAGCTCATCACCGGAGCCAAGTTCAAGCGATACCTTGACGGATTCGGGCGCACACGCCTGCGTCAGATAAAGTATAAATATTTCTCTGACACCGCCGTCAAACTGTGGGATTTGTGCTATGCCCTCTTTGATAAGACATACAAAATCCGCGTCAATACCTCGCAAAGCGAATACCTGCTTGTGAAATCCTTCCACATCGTATTCGAGGCGATGATTGACGAACTTATCGGTGATACTGACATACCGCATGGCCTGAAAGAACAAGACGATGGTAAGCTCGTCGATCACTTCTATACCTACGACGGTCTGCTCATTGACGATAAAGCCGACGATGATATATACTACATTGGCGACTCGAAGTATTATAAAATCGGCAACTCGCTCGGTAAGGAATCCATCTACAAACAGCGCACCTATGCGCGTAATGTAATCCAATGGAATCTTGATATATGGCTCAATGGCAAGCCACACAAGCAGAACATGGCCGACCCATTCGAGCGCATACAACTATTCGATGAAGTTACCGAGGGCTACAATGTTATCCCCAACTTCTTCATCTCAGCTTCCATAGACAAGAAAACCCTGTCGTATGAAGACTATACCGAGCCACATCCCAATCAGCCGCCGGTCAGCCGTCAGTTCAAGAACCGACTCTACGACCGCGACACTTTGTTGCTGTCGCATTACGATGTCAACTTTCTCTTTGTGCTCGCGCTTTACGCTCGCAACAATGCCGGAGCAAAAGCCGCATGGCGGCACAGCGTCCGCAACAAGTTCCGTCGCGCCGTACAGGATATGCTCAAAGAGAAATTCGAGTTTTACGCTCTGGCAGCGCACCCCGATGTCGATGCCTCGACCTACTTCAAAGCGCACTTTCAAGAAACCCTCGGCAAGACTTTCCGACCTTACGAGAATCAGAATCTTTTCTCGCTTGCACTTGATAAATCATATCCTGAAGACAATGAACGTCTGCTTTCTTCTCTCGGAGAAAACTTCTATGTTGTTCCGGTTGAGTTGGGTGAAGATCCATCAGACCACCTCGAAACTGAACGGGCTGTCAAAGGCTCAGTCGAAAGTACCTGCGGTATGGGTAAATTTCTTTTCGGCATTGTTACCAAGCAACGTCGGACAAAAGATGGCCGTCAGGAAATTACGAAAGAATATATGGCATTTTATAACCATGAAGCAACCGAATTTGTCATGCGAAATATGCCGGGCGGAGATATTACAACAGTAAAATACTTTGTCCCTATGTATGACGGTGGCATTTCCGGATATTACGAAGTTACCGGCATTACATTTGGATCTCGTAAACAGCCATTACTTGACGAAAATGACAATCCAGTGATTGACGCAAACGGAGAGGAAATCATCGTCAAAATGCCATGTCTCAATATCCGTCTTGGAGCTTACACTTCTCTGGGTGACCATATAGCTGAGATTCCCAAGTTCCGCAATTGGAATGGTCAGATCCATTCATATACTGAAGTATTAAACTTATTCAATAACACATCTCTCCCCAGTTAACATGGACGCAGGAAAAAAGAAAATAAACGACATACTCAACGGCAACTGCCAACTTGTAATCTCTTTTTTCAATGTTCATATGATTGGACAGTAGATTTTGGGAAGTGGTTCATTTAATAATCTTATAATTCCCTAATGAAAAAATGATAGATAGCATCATTATTAAGAACTATAAAGGGATCAAAGAGTTGAATTTAGCATTCAACGATTCCAGAACCGTCATTGTTGGTAACAATGGCGTTGGTAAATCTACAATCATTGAGGCATTGCAATTAGCACTTGGAGACAATGAATACAAAACTGACTTAAATCAGTTTTCCTTTCATAAGTCTTGCTGGACCATCTCAGACAGGAGAATCTCAAATCTCCCCAAAATTGAGATTGAAATTTATTTTTCTTCAGATGTAGACATGCCAGATTTTAGAGGGAAGAATAACATTCTTCTCGACGAATTCTCTGGTATGAGATTCTCTTTTGAATTTGATGAAGCATATGAAGAAACTTATTCAAAAGAATCTGCGCATAACTTTATTCCATGCGAATATTATCATATTGTGAGGACTTGGTTTAGTGGTCAACCATATAAGCGCAAACTGCTTCCTTTCAGACTATTTGTTATTGACTCCTCAAATACTTTTTTTAATTCGCGTCCTCGGCAGTTCATGTCTCATCTTTTGGAAGATGATACAGATGATTTTAAAGCACAAATGTTAAGTTGCCTCGCCGGTATGAGAGCTATTTTTGAGGGGAATATAAATGTAAAAAGTCTAAATGACATATTGACAAATAGAGCCCAAGAGATAAAAAAAGGATTAAGTGTCTCTATTGATCTTACATCAAAAAATTCTTATAGTTCTATTTTAACCCCATTTGTTGATGGAGTTCCATTTGAAAATGCAGGATTAGGTGAGCAATGTATAGTCAAGACGCTTTTATCACTAGGTACTCCCGAGGATATAAAACCTAGAGTACTCTTTATAGAAGAACCAGAGACTCATCTTTCGCATACCATGATGTATCACCTAATGAATCTTCTGAATAAGCGAGATAATGCACAATTAGTTATCACTACTCATAGTAGTTTCGTTGCTAATCGAATGGATTTGAGCAACATTGCGGTTTTACACAAAGATGAATATGGGATAGTAAAATCGAAAAGACTGATTATGGACTTAGAGAAGGATGACTATAAATACTTTTTTAAGTCAACTGATTACGCAACTTTACGTTTAATATTGTGTAAAGCGGCTATTCTTGTAGAAGGTCCTACCGATGAAATGGTATGCCATTATTATATGAGAAAGATCGGACGAGAGGTTTTTCATAACGGAATTGAGCTCATGGCTGTCGATGGCGTGTCATTTAAACATTTCATAGCACTTGCAAAAGATCTAAAGATTAAGGTTGCAATCATAAGAGACCGAGATAAGGGAACTATTGAAGATTATAACCGTTTGTATTTCGGCGAGGAGCCTCTTGAGGATATGAAAGTCTTTCTAGATAAAGATCAACCCTCCATTGAACAGTCTTTTGTATATATCAATGAAAAAGAACTACAGAAACTTAGTGATACTGTCAGGTGTAAAAAGATCAAAGATGATACTCCAGAAAAATTGATTGAGTTCATGGTGAATAATAAAACCGAATGGGCATATCGTTTGCTAGAGGGAGATGAGAGTTTGGACGTTCCACAACATATAAAAGATGCATTTAACTGGTTAGATGGCAAATAAAAAGTGTTTGGTCGCATGTGCAGGCTCGGGCAAGACTACTTTTCTTGTATCCGAAGTATGGGAGCAGTATCGTAATGATTCTGTCATTTTTGTAACGTTTACGATAACTAACCAAAAAAATATTTCGGATAAGATAATAGAAAAATATGGGTTTCATCCATCCAAAATTAAAGTTATGGGATGGTATGAGTTTTTATTTAAATTCTTCATGCTACCTTATAAAGCAGATGTTATTCCGGCACTAAATGGAAAATCAATATCACTGTGCTTTGATTCTGATTACACAAAAACTTATACGACAAAGGACGGGAAAACTTTTTCAAAATATAAAAAAGATGACAAGAAGAAAAAATACTTTACACAAACCTGGGGACTTCATAAGGATCTAGTCTCTGAATTTGCATGTGAGTGTCTCGCAACTAACAAGGATTCTGTGGCAAGACGCTTAAACGAGTCAGCGAATATAATCTGTTTTGATGAGTCGCAAGATTTTGGAGAGACAGACTTTAAAATCATTCATTTAATATGCCGTAATTTCAAGGGTGCTGTTTTAATTGCAACGGATCCTCGTCAATACATATATTCCCCATCAAAGTATCATGGGAAGAATGGAGGTAAGATTCATCAGTTCATCGCGAATAAAGTCAATACTAAAAGACATGAATATGTGACAATTGATGAAACATCCTTATCATATTCTCATAGATGTAATGCTGAAATATGTAAATTGGCATCATTAGTATTCCCAGATGAACCATTGACTCAAGAATGCAAATGTCCACACTGTGCTACTCGGAGAATGGAATATTTCTCTATAAAAGGAGTTTTTGCAGTCAAGGAATCAGACATTGAAAGATTTATAGAACAATTTTCTCCCTTATCCTTAATTCATAGTCGTCGCGAAACATTGACTCTTATAGGTAAATATATGACTATTGGTGATTCAAAAGGGACTGAATCTGATATCGTCTTATTGTATCCTACTGAAGATATGGCCAAATTTGTGTTTCAAGACCGTTCCACATTGTTAAAACCACAAACCAAGAGTAAATTATATGTTAGTGTGACAAGAGCTAGACATTGTATCGGTATCGTTTATCGTCAAAAGTACAGATTTAGCAATGACCTAATCCCTTTTTGGAACAATACATATATCAAAATATAATAACTTATTGTATTCTTTACTCTGACCATTTTATAGTATGTCCAATGAATAACCTGTTGTATAAATATTTAGATATTAACGGTGCTATAATGATGCTATATTATAGCAATTTGATGTATGCTAATGCAACTACATTTAATGATCCGTTTGACTGTCACCCATCTTTGATTGACTTTTCTAAAGTGCCATCTGAAAGATGTAAAATATGGGATGCAACAGTTATTGAAGATTTAGAATCTAATAGATACATAAACAATCGGAACGATTTATGGATCTGTTGTTTATCTAAAGTATATGATTCTCTATTGATGTGGAGTTATTATAACAAACATGTAGGTGTCTGTATAGGTCTTAATATGGAGCATGTTAAAAAATATATCCATGTCGGATATGGTATGATGGTAAGTGCGGAAGGGCGAGAAGTTAAATATACTGACATAATAAGTAAACCAGATTATTACCGTGACCGCGAAGATTTTTTCACATATCAAGTATTCACAAAAGCAAAAGCATGGGAACATGAACAGGAAGTGAGATTGTTCATCTTCAAACCTTCACCAATGTTTATGGCTTTATTACCTTTTCAACAAGATAAAAGTGAGTTGAATTGGAAAGAAGTCAGATCATTTGTAAAAATTGGACCGGAATGTTTTGATTCAATATATTTAGGTGTTAATATCTGCGATACCGATAAAGATAGAATAATTCATCTTGCAAAGAAGGTCAATCCTGAAATTAACGTCTACCAGATGATTCCCGATACCAATTCCTTTAATCTGATAGCAACTAAAGTCGAGGAACCATAATTTACATAATTAATTTCCGGTCTTTACTATGACGAAGAAGTTTGAGATACGAAATAGTACTGCGGAGTTCCTGATCTTTCAGATAGAGGGGAAGGAGGATGGTGTACAGGTTGTATACCGGAATGAAAGTATCTGGTGTACGCAGAAGGCTATGGCGCAGCTTTTTGATGTGGGTGTTCCGGCAATAAGCAAACACCTTAAAAATATTTTTGAGAGTGGTGAACTTGTCGAAGATATGGTAGTTTCCAAAATGGAAATAACCACTGAGCATGGTGCTATACCGAATAAGACTCAGACTAAAGATGTTACTTTCTACAACCTTGATGCCGTTATATCGGTCGGTTATCGGGTGAACAGCACCCGTGCCACGCAGTTCAGGCAGTGGTGTACGTTCATTTTGCGGCAGTTTGCCATACGGGGATATGTGATTGACAAGAAACGGATGGAAAACGGTTCGTTTATCGGAGAGGATTATTTCGAGCATCTGTTGGCTGAGATCCGGGAGATTCGCCTCAGTGAACGGCGGTTCTATCAGAAGCTGACAGACATTTATGCTACTGCCATCGACTATAACCGGGATGCGCCAACAACCCGAGTGTTCTTCAGGAAGGTTCAGAACAAGATGCACTACGCCGTGCATGGTCACACAGCCGCTGAGCTTATAGTGGAACGAGCCAACGCCGAGAAAGAACACATGGGACTGACAACATGGGAGAACGCT
>CANOTH010000041.1 GCA_947570505.1 uncultured Candidatus Saccharibacteria bacterium | reverse complement strand
AGGTTGTGTGAGGCAATACGCCCGGCGCACTGCCTCACGCTCCTGTCGCCACGGCTTGAGAACATTAAAGTTCCCCAAACAAAGCTATTTCCATACCTCTGACAGCCATTTTATTAGAAATTTTCGCTAATTTTGTAATTGAAATGAAAACGCCCGACGAATTTTTCATACCCGACAACGAGGTTAAGCTACCTGATGAACTCGATTACTGCAGAGTGGACGAGTATATCCGCTCCGCAGAGGCGTTTTCACGCTCCACATACCAAAGCGTCTATATAATAGACTATTTCAAGCAGAATTTCCTGTATGTGTCGCCCAATCCGATGTTCCTGTGCGGACTTACGCCGGAGCAGATGATTGACCTCGGCTACCAGTTCTATCTTAAATATGTGCCCGAGGACGAACAGGCCCTTTTGCTCGACATAAACCGCGTGGGCTTTGCATTTCACAATCAAATCCCACTCGAACAGCGCAAGGACTGGTATATATCATACGATTTTCATATTCTCAACGACGGCCACCCAATTCTCATTAACCATAAGCTGACTTCCCTTGCCCTGACTTCCGACGGCAGGATTTGGCTTGCCCTCTGCGTTGTGTCTGCCTCCACCCACACCACGCCCGGACATATCGAAATGCACCATGTCGGCACCCCCGACTATTTCGCATTTAATCCCGTCACCCGTCGGTGGGATAAGAACACTATGCCGAGTCTTACCGAGGGGGAGAAGTCGGTGCTTACACTTTCAATACAAGGCTATACGATGTCGGAGATTGCCGACCGCATCTGCCTCTCGCCCGACACCGTCAAGAAATACCGTCAGCGCATCTTTGAAAAACTCTGTGTGCGCAATATATCCGAGGCTATCGCGGCTGCCACCAACAACAAGCTACTCTAAATTTTTCGATAGATAGAAGCGCGGAAAGTGCTTTACATCGCGCCCCACTGCGATATTAGCCAATATCCGGGCGCAGATACAGGCTGCGGTTTTCTGCGCCTTTGAGGATTGTTCGCCCTGCTCAATCCTCGGTAATACCACGCGCAACCAGTCGCTATTATCAATATTCCAAAACGCACAATACCCCGACATATACTTTGCGGCGCACAGGCGCACATCGCCCTTTGCCTCCAATTCAACCTTATCATCGGATAGCACAACCATAGCAGCACCACCCTCGATAAAATCAAACGGATATACGACCGGCAATTTACCGCCCAACCGGGCTGATATTCCATTCATCGCCAAGTCAACCGCAATATCGGCAGACTCCGTCGGAGCTTCCATATATATAATATTGTGAAACCCGACTTTTAGCAAAGCCGTATTGATAGCATCTGCAAATTCACCCTGGCCGACTATCATTATCCGGCAGCTCTCAATCTTATTCTTTTCTTCGCTTGTCATATCATTTTTATCTGATGCAAAATTAGAGAAAGCCCCAAGCCTGTACCATACCCAAAAGTGTATATTTTCGTCGGCAAATGCAAACGTACACTTTTGGGTATGGCAAGGAATTTTTAACGGCAGTAACTTTGCATCAGTAAAATCAAAACCATACGACAATGAAAATTTTTATAAATTTAGCCCTCTTTATCCTGGCATCGGCTTCCGCTTTTGCACAGGGTATTACCGGCAAGGTCGTTGATGAAAACAACACGCCTCTTGACTTTGTGAATGTTGTTCTTATAAATAAGAATGACTCAACATTTATCTCGGGCACAATCACCAACGAAGACGGTAGTTTTCTTTTTGAGGACGTCGTTAATGTTCCGGCTTTCCTCAAATTCTCATCTATCGGCTATGCCACCATTTCAAAGGAGATACCACCGACAGGCAACCTTGGGATAGTCACCTTGATTCCCGAGAGCGTAATGCTCGGGGAGGTAGTTGTCAAGTCTAACCGTCCTGTTACTGCAATCAAGGGCGATGCCCTTGTTACCAATGTTGCAGGCTCACAACTTGAACACGCCGGAACAGCCAATGATGTCCTTACACAAGTGCCTATGGTGCTCGGTCGTGACGGCAACTTCGAGGTGTTCGGTAAAGGTTCACCAGTGATATACATAAATGGTCGTGAAGTTCAAGACTTGACACAGCTGTCACAACTGAACTCGGCCGATATACAAAATGTGGAAGTGATAACTAATCCCGGCTCCAAATATGATGCCTCGGTCAAATCAGTAATCCGTATCAAAACTAAACGACCACAAGGCGACGGTTTCAGTGGAACACTTCGGGCACAGGCTGTGATGCAAAAGTATTTTCGCACTGTTGATCAGGCCAATTTCAAATTCCGCAGCGGTGGCCTTGAACTATTTGGCAACTTTGGATATATGGGCGGTAAATTCCAAAGCAGCAATCAAGTGGATATGCTTACTCAATCCTCTATCCTGTGGAATCAGTTGCTGACTCAAAACGGCTCTATGCGCACCAATGAATTTTACGGGAAAGCCGGATTTTCGTATCTTTTTAACGAAAACCACTCTATCGGTGCATATTACTCCAACGGCTTTACTAAACAAAAGAGCAACCATACAGGAGTATCGACTATATTTGCCGATGCACAGCCTTATGATGAAATGACGATGATTGGCAATTCTGATATTGACATAATGCCAAAACACCATGCCAATCTTTATTATAACGGACAGGTTGGAAAACTGGGTATCGACTTTAATATGGATTATATGTGGCGCAAAAGCCGTAACTCCATGTCGAATAATGAAACGAGTGACAATTTCGATAATTCCGATGTTACTTCGCTTGGCATAAACCGTAGCCGTATGTTTGCTGAAAAACTGGTTTTCAGTTATCCATTCTGGAAAGGTGGAATTGAGTTTGGCGAAGAATATACTTCTTCACGGTTTTCTTCGGATTATTCTACTGATGCTAATATTGTAAGCAATGCTACATCACGGGTTGATGAAAACAATATAGCCGGTTTTTTTGAAGTAGGACAATCATTTGGACAATTTAATGTAGGTGTCGGATTGCGTTATGAACACGTAAACTTTGACTATCTCGAAAACGGACAAAAGAAACAAGACCAAAGTAAATCATTCAACAACTTGTTCCCTTCCCTGTCGTTTTCGACAATGATAAGAAATGTTCAGCTTGCGTTAAGCTACACCCATAAGACCCAACGCCCCGGATATGCCGACCTTGACGGTACAGTAGATTATATCAATCGCTTTACTCTTGAAGGTGGTAATCCGTACCTCTTGCCCGAAAAAATACATTCAGTTGAACTCACAGGAGCATGGCGTCAGTTCTTCGGACAACTTACTTATACTTATAAGAAAGACCCGATTGTGAACACCACACACCCTTATGGCGATGATGCAGAAGTCAAACTGATAACAATGGATAATTTCCCAAAACTGCAAGCTCTCCAAGCCTTTGTCGGAGCGCAATTTCAGGTAGGAATTTGGCAACCCCGAGTAAACGTTGGCATAATGAAACAATGGCTTACGATTGACTACGGCAATTCTCGTAAAAGTCTTAACAATCCAATAGGACTGGTACAGTTCCAAAATGCTATTCATCTGCCTTATGATATATGGCTGAATGTGGATATGCAATGGATGAGTGCCGGTAATGATGACAATACTCGGCAGAAGTCCTCATCATATCTCAATGCCAAGCTGTATAAAGCGTTCTTTAATAATCGTTTTAGTGTGACACTTGAAGCCAACGATATTTTCAACAAGAGCAATCGTGATGTCACACTTCTTAATAAGGACGTAACAATTTATAAATTCAATACAACCAATAACCGCACGTTCATGCTTACGCTCCAATATACGTTCAATGCAAGCCGCGACCGTTATAGAGGACAAGGTGCTGGTGCTGATGAAATGAACCGTTTTTAAGTAACCACGATGAAACAACTGATAATCTCGCTTGTCTGCATCGCCATTAGCCTTGCAGCCTACGCAAAGCCTCAATGTCAAGGCTTCAACAATTACAATGACAAGGTAACGATAGTTTTCACCGATAAAGATGCAGACAAAACCTACTCGGTATCGGACGCAAAACTCGTTACCCTCGGCAAAGAATACGCTGCCACCTCCGTACAAGCCAACGTGAAGAATGGTGTCGCAACTGTGACACTTACATTTCCTCACATAACCAAATTCTCAAATCCGAAAGTAACGCTTCGGATTAACGGTAAAAAGGCAAATTTCAAGGTGTGTCAATAAATACGCCAAAATAGAAAACAAATAATTCGTGCAAGAATGGAAGTCCTCGGCAGCGATGTCGGGGATTTTCTTATTGATAAATTCAAATCATACACTTTTGGGTATGGCAAGGAATTTTCAGCGGCAGTAACTTTGCAATAGTTAAAACAAAGCACTAAATATGATGATTAAAAAACTAATGGTTTGGGTTGCCGGTATTCTCGTTACTTGCGGTGTCTCCGCAAATAATAAAACTGCGGAATATGGCAACCAACAAGATTCAATCGCAGTCTATAACACGCTAATCAATAAGGCTGACTCGTGCTATATGAAACAAAATTTCGAGCTTGCCTCGATGTTTTTTGACAAAGCGTTTTCTCTTGGAGTGAAGCCTGTTGACAAACACCTTTATAATGGTGCTTGTGCGGCGGCTCTAAGTGGTGATGAAAGCACTGCTTTCAATCGCTTGTTTGCAAGAGTACAGCTATATCCGCAATGGTATAGCGATCAAATCAACCAAGACCGGGACTTACTATCCCTGCACACCTCTCCCAAATGGGAAATTCTCTGCGATACTTTGCAAGCCCGAAAGACACTTATTGAGCGTAACTACGACCATGCACTGAAAGATAGGTTAGACTCAATCCATTATCGGGATCAAACACCCCGATATGCCTATCTTGCAGCGTTGCGAGCTGTTCCACAAGACACTCTGCTGGTAAAAACACGCCTTGTGGAAATGCAAAGGAATGATAGCATAAATCAAATTGAAGTGTTTGATATTCTCGACAGCTACGGTTGGCCGTCTTCCGAAATCGTAGGTGGTTCTAATTTTGCTATCTGGGAGGTCATTCAGCACACATCTCTTGAAGCGATTGAGAAATATCTACCGTTGTTCCATAACGCTGCCGCCAATAATGAACTGAACAAATCTTTTGTGGCAATGATGGAAGACCGGTGCGACATGTGGCGCAATCGTCCGCAAAAGTATGGTACACAGTTGATACGTAATGATAATGGTGAAAGTGTGCCATATACTTTGCTCGACCCTGAGAAAGTGGATGAGTGGAGAAAAGAGATGGAACTGCCTCCACTTCAAGAGTATCTGGAACAAATGAACCGCCGATGAAAATAGCAGTATACATAGTTGCAGCTCTATCGCTTATTCTGACGGGTTGTGCCGGTATTAGAAATATTCCGTTCACATCTGATGTATGGAGAGTACACCCAATATCTGGATATGTTGAGAACATCGACAGCACATATTCGTTTACCTTATGCTCAGATATGAATGAGTGTGAATTGCCAATAATCGGTAATGATACAAATGCCCTTAAGTATAAAGGGCTAAAATCATATTTGAACAAGATTTGCTCACATCTTGAGGTAGTTTGTGATAGCATTTTGCTATATGCTCCCACCAAAGGGTTGCTGTTTGTGGAAATTTCAGAAAATACCCCGTGGAAGCCACGTTCTCAATCAGCAAATTTATCAAGCGAAAAACCTTATACAGCGTGGGTGCGCGATGATGATGTTGAGGACTGGAATAGACAATCAGATGAGATCTATACTAATGTAATTTTAGATAAAAGAGCTAAACAGCTATTGATAATAGACCGCCTCACTTATGATGAGAAAGACCTCGCAATAATCCATATAATTCAGACTGAAACTCCAAAATTCAGGAGAATGGGTTTGCCTTCATGGTCTGGCACATGGGCCGATGTAACAGACCCTACTTGCCTTGAACCAATTTCGAATTGGATTGAAGGACACCGAAAGATGGCATTAGAGAATTATCGTAGAGGACAAATGCGTGACGCGAATTAGATTTACACTGATAATTGAACAGCTAATCATACTAAGACAATAAGCTCCCGGCGCGAGTCGGGGGCTTTGTTGTTTTCCAAAGAGGCGGCTTTTGGGAGGGGACGAGCAAAAGCCGCCCCGCGCCT
>CANOTH010000040.1 GCA_947570505.1 uncultured Candidatus Saccharibacteria bacterium | reverse complement strand
TTCCGACCTCTATCTCGCTTTCTTCCCAGTAGTGGACTGCCATTCCGAATATTTCGTCGTCCTCGAATCCGTTGCACCCGCTTTTCTGCACTTGGCAGATTATATAGGTGATGCACTCAGAGAGCGACTTTGAGGGATTGGCATACTTGACGGCGAACAATGCGTCAGACTCCGCCATATTGTCAAGATAAGTTCTGATTGTGTCTTGGAACGCCTGAGTTCCTTTCATTGAGTTCTGTGCCATAGTCGTAAATGTTTAGAAAATTGTTATCAGCCAAAAGATTATCACCACAGCGGAGATTAGGTAGATAACCCACCCGACACCTCTGCATATCGGTTTGAGTATCACCATAAGCACCAGCCCGACCACCGCTCCGATAATGACAGCCATCACCCTTGCAGTCCGTCTTAATGCGGTATGAGCTGGTGAAGGTGTGAAGCTCGATTTTCTATTATGTCGGTTATCCTGTGTCATAAGGCGATATTTTTTTTAACCTCAATGCGTCTATTTCGCAGTATGAAGTATGTTCGCTCGATAACACCACAGCGTGACGGGAGCAAAGGGCTGTTCGCCGGCGGCTGAAAAATACGAGCTGAGCGACCGCAGGAAGCGAGGTCTGGAGATTTTTCAGTTGTCGGCAATAGAATAGCCCGTCCCGGCACGTTATCCATACCGAGCGAATATACTCCGTGCTGTGATAGATGCGATTGCCGGTGAGAAACATAGAGCCGCGAGTGCCTTTATGGAGACACCAGGTAACAGACATACAGAAATGCCATTCGTAAGAAAAATCAAAATGCCATAAATACAGGTGTTAGCTCCTGTAATCTAATGCTTTGTACAACTGAGCTTTCAGCAGAAACGATATTGATAGCCCCGGAACAGGCAATGTATGTAGCGTGGACGAAACCGGAATTAATGGAGGGGGCGGCACCGATACATTCTTTGCCGCCGTGGGCCGTGCCAAACGGAGAGTGGCGCGGTGGCTCTAATTCCATACAAGGTGCAGGCGTTAAGAATTCTGACTGCCGATATTGAGTCTTGCGTCGGCTACGCAGCAGCATTGGCACAAGGCGTTAGAGGTAGCCGGGGTTTAGCCTGCTCCCATAGTCGGCGTGCGGTCTGAGGGTGTCAGTGAAGCCCGGTTCACCGTCACACTCTGACGGCAAAGCCGACGACAACACCGTGAGCCGCCACGCCTCTCTTCATTTTCGCAGTGCAAGATAACACGTTGTGAATTAACCCAAAAGCAATCTTAAATCAAGTAGTGAAAAATATTTTGAGGGTTTATTACCATTATGTGCTCTAAAATTGTTATCTTTGCAAGGCGATAACCGCACATAAAAGATGGAAGAATCTGACAAAATAGAAATCAGAGTCATTGGACGAATGGGCAATGATCCTCTATCTCCCGAAAATTTTGATATTCGAGAGATAAAGAGTCTTTTTGATGTGGTTGAAACCTTATTATATCCAAATCAAAAGAACAGTCGAGCTCCTATCACATATTCTTTAGAATCAGGTTCCGTCAGAAATATTTTTCGAACTACTCGTCAAAGTGCAGCCGCATTTATTGCAATCGTTAGTTTGGTTCAACAATCTGGTTCTCTTGAAGGATTGGAATTGCCAACGGCAAGAGCTTTTCAGGAAATTCAGAAATCCGCTATCAGAAATAACTTTACATATGAATTTGGTACTCCATACAATGACGTGCCGTCATTAACAATATCTAAGGAGACCACTTATCATATCAATGAGAATTTATGGGCTGATGCTGAATTTTATTTTTACGGAGTACTTGTCAATGCAGGTGGAAAGGATAAAACTAACATTCATCTTCAAACCAAAGACAACGGGCTACTGACTATTGCAACTGAAAAAGAGTTTTTACAAGGTTTAGAAGAGAATGTCTTGTATAAACATTTTATGGTCCGTGCGGTAGGTCGCCAAAATATATTATCAGGAGAACTTGATACCTCAAGCCTTCAATTATTAGAATTATCAACATTTGACCCAACATATAATGAGAAGTATCTTGATAATTTAATAAAAAAAGCATCCCCTAAATGGGCAGATATAGTGGACGCTGATAAATGGGTTTCTGAAATACGAGGAATTAATGGCTAAGAAAAAAGAAGAAGCTGAATACAGTGTCATTCTTGACACAAGTTTTATGATTCGCTTATTAAGCGCATCTGATAAACTGCATCCTAATGCTTTAGGATATTTCCGTTATTTTCTTGAACATAATATTCCAATGTATTTTTCTACAGTCTCTGTTGCAGAATACTGTGTAAAAGGAGACTTTCAAGATTTGCCATTCCAAAATATTCGTGTTTTGCCATTCAACATCTTTCATGCGAAAGAAGCTGGACGTTTTGCAAACACCCTTTTCTCGGCAAAAACAAAGGGCTTGATTCAAATTCCAGACAGATTAATTATACCTAACGATTCCAAAATATTTGCGCAAGGCTCAGTTGAAAAAGATATTAGATATTTTGTGACAGCTGATGTAAAATCGAAAAATGTTATTGAAACATTACGAATAAATTGTGCCGCAGACATAGAGCATTTGGATATTAATATTCCTCATACTACACATTACGGCTTACTTGATTTTGGCTGTGAATGAATTGGCGTAATACGACAATCTTTCGTTAATCTATTGTTTGGCGTTTTGAACCATTAGGCTGAGAATTCTCTATGTATGAGTAAAAGGTATTTTTAATACGGCTTTATGTAGAAACATTTACACAGTCTACCATATGAACTGGAGTTATGTGGTTGATTCTTGACGTCTATTCGTCGATACACAGAATGACCCAATAAGTGACCCGATAAATATCGCTCTCGAATGTAAGGACTTTTTAACACTGGAAACAGGCTGAAATCAGACTTTTATAGCTATCTTTGCGTTGTAGAAATACGAAGAACATTGAAATTTCCGGGTGTGCAAAAAGGGAACATCCATGATTTTCAAGAATTCTAAAGTATTGATAGACAAAAGACTTAACCCCTGCTGAGATAAATCCCACCGGGGTCACAAGACAAAATGTCTAAATGTTGAAAAACGCTGAAATCATTTGACTTTCAGCGTTTTTTCTTTTTGCCAAAATTTCAGAATGGCGCAGAATGCAGAGGTGGTGAGCGAGTCATTATTGAATATGGATATGCTACTGGCACACCTTAAATTTGGTCTTCTTTCCGTTAATCCGAAGTGTAACTTTCGGATTATAGAATTGGGTGATGTGGGGGAAGATGAGTGTTACAGTGGCAACACCATTCTTTACAGTAGCCTTAACTGAAGTCGCCTGATACTCTTGTCCTCTCCATGTTGGAATGAGTTTTACATCGGAAACAGTATATTGATTTCCGGCCTTATCATCCGTAAAGACGATAGTCACCTTGTCATCGTAATTGCTGAAACTCTGGCAGTATGGTTTGGCATTAGTCGCCAGAGCCATGATAGCCATAAAGAATATAGTTATCAGAGTTCTCATAAGATTAGAATGTCTCATAGTATTTGGTGGCTTTTGTTGCATTCGTAATACGAAGATTGCCGGGTATGGCATTTTTGACCCAAATCTGATTGTCCCAGCCTCCCTGTGTAAATTTGAATTCCGCAGGTAATTTGAGGTAGATATCGATACTGTATGTCGAATCATTAATTTGTGTCATTTTTATTCCCTTTGGATTCCAGTTTGCAAGAGCCTCTTGATTACCGGTTATATACACATCTCCATTTAGGGAGGCCCCCGAAAGTTCAACATGTGCCTTACAGGATATATTATCGGTTGGCTGACAGTCATCTGCAAGTCGATAGACTGCATAACTCTTCAGTGCGTCGATAAGCACAGGCTGGTAACTCCAATTGTGGGAGTATTCCGGATACTCTTTTATAACCATCTTGACATATTCGGGGAGGTTAGCGGATTCAAAATGAGTCTTCACTTTGTCCCATGCCGACCGCCATTCGTCAGGCCAACCGGTATCCACGCATTCATTGGCCATCGTCATAAAAATGAAACGGGGCTTATTATTGCTGAAATCATAATTTACGAGTTCTTTTCCCCATAGCTGGTCATCCCATGCCAGATTGGGAGACAGGGCGATATAGTCGTCAAACATATCCTCGGAAGTCAATGAGTCAAGAATGAAAGACGCGCTTAGGGAATGTCCTACTGCAAGCGTATGTCCAGTTGTGCGATACTCTGAATTGATATATGGCATCAGTTCTTCCTTTATGAATTTTTTGAATAGCGGTGCACATCCATAATCATCCGGCATATTTTCCGGTTTCGGTATATTAACCGGCTTGGAATAGAAATCCCTGTTCCTTTCATAATTGTAATCAGGTATATATGGTGAAGGGATACCCACGACAATGAATGGACGAGTATCCTCATTTTCAGGTTGACAACCATAGTGCATAAGGCTATGTACCAGATCAAATCTTGAACGCCATTGAGAATCGAATACATATATCACATCGTATTCCGATTGGGTAGCCTCATCATACTCATCAGGTGTGAATATAAGTACCGGGCGTTTGAAAGGGAAATTTTCTGAGTCAAGATACTTGACCTCAACTCTTGCAGTCTCCTGTGCCGATGCTCCTGATATGGAGACCAACACCATAAAAAATATTGTGAGTATTCTTATCATTTTTTTAGTTTTAAATTTCTGATGCAAAATTACAGCCATTAAGAATCCCTTGCCATACCCAAAAGTAGACAAATGAAGCTCGGAGTGAAAACATACACTTTTGGGTATGGTACGCATGGTGTTATAGTTCTAATTTTGCAGCAGATTAAACCAAGATATTATGAACAATATAGTGAAGATACTTTTGATGTTGTCAATTCTATGGATAACATCGTGTTCGAGCCCGAAACCCATTACATTCTCTAATGAAAAATGGTCATTCTCCGGAGTCGTAGACGATATTATAAACTCCGATTCTACTCTAAGGTTCAGCTTTGGGCCCCATGTCCTTAATCCCGCAATGACTCTCATCAGTTGTGCGGATTCTTTATCAATTCACAAGGATGCAAGAAAATATATTACCCGTATTCTGAAAGTCTGCGGTCTTGAAAATAGCACTGTATATTTCTATGCCCCACTGGAAAATACAATGTGGGTGGAGTTGCCAAAAAATTATCGTGATGTCAAGCCTGCTGCTGTTTCCTTTAATCTTAATGATTCCATTCCGGGAACCTCATGGGTATGGGATGATGATATACACGAAGGCGATAGAAAACCTTATGAAATCTATTCCAATACTTATAAAGATAAAAGGAATGGTACTCTAATCGTTGTGGATAAATTGCATTATGGCTCAATACCTATGGCTTGCCTTCATATTTTCCAATCCACGACTCCTAAAACAACTTCAATGGGTTTTCAACCATGGCATTGGACGAGCAAAGGCAATCTCCTTGACCATACTTATGATGATATTCTCGCTAACTGGATTGACAGTAGAAGGGATATTGTCTTTGACAATTACAGAGCTGGATTGCAAATTGAATATCGTAGGAAAACAAATGATATACGGGCTGAATTGAAAGAAATACTCAAATTGGATCAGGAACCCCGCAACAGAATTGTTACTGCTTGGCAGGAACATCCTCAAGACACCATTTTGCATCAGCAGATAGGCAGAGAAATATGGCATAATGACAGCATAAATCTTATACGGGTATTCGACATATTGGAGAACTACAATTTGGATTTTGGAGAGGAGAATGAAGTCCTTTGGGCTGTAATACAGCATAGTTCTCTTGAACTGCAACAAAAATATCTGCCTAAATTTATAGCAGCGGCACATAAAGGGAAAATCCGTGGCGAACTTATAGCAGTAATGCAGGATAGGATTGCCTGTTGGTCCGGCAAGTTACAGTTATATGGATCTCAAGGAAATATTGATGAAAATGGAGTATTTGTACCGGCTCCCATATTTGAACCTGAAAATGTTAATACACGTAGAGCCTCAATGGGAATGTGTACATTACAAGAATACATCGATCTAATGAGTCGTCATTAAATACGCACCAATGACAAGCGAAGAAAGACGCCGGATAGCAGACTGCCGAATAGCAGTCGTAGGAGCGACTGAGTTTATTGACAGCATCAGGACCGAACTTCAACAGTTGGGCTTTGAGTCCATTCAAATAATATCTCGCTCTGATAAAATGCCTATGCCGAGTAATGTTGATGTTATTGCCGAGAATGTCAATGA
>CANOTH010000039.1 GCA_947570505.1 uncultured Candidatus Saccharibacteria bacterium | reverse complement strand
GATATATTAACTTAACTTTCAACTACTTCGGTAATTTTTACCGAATCATTGTATTTGATAATTCGTTATATTAACTTAAGTTTCAACTACTTCTGTAATTTTTACCGAATCATTGTAAATAAGTTCGTGCTACATTAATCTTGTCAATAAGATTTGATGCCGCTTCCCGGTATATTATTTCATTAGAAATTGTATTGTTCATACTATTCCACCTCCTCAATTAAATCTTCAAAATTAGGCAGTTTAGATATAAAAAAGTTCTTATAGCCAATTGGTACATAAATTTTATTGATCTCTACATCTTCACTGAATATCCCCTCTGAGAAATCTTTTAATGTCTTCGGAAATTTGATACTCTGAATATAAAAAAGACTACCCAATGCCTCGTCTCTAATTTTGTAAATTCCTTCTGGAATGACGTAAACATTATTTATATCTTCATGATAGGATTCAAAATTGGTAGTAATAATTTCTGTCCTATCTGAATTTAGATATAAATTATGTTCAAATATAAAATTTTCATCAATTAACTGTTTGACACTATCTTCGGCAAAGATTGACCTGTAATGTGATAGACTCCCTTTAGGAATTTTAACCAAATTTAAATACGCGCAAGTGCCAAATGCATCTGATGCCACATCTGTTTTATCTGATAGAAATGTAAAATCAATATTGTCTACTTCAAAACACCAAAACGCATTTTCTTTGATTTCTTTGAGAGATTTTGGGAAAACAATATTTGCTTTTATCCATGATTGGCTAAAGGCGAATCTACCAATTATTTCTAATGATTGAGGGAATTCAACTTTTGTTATTCTCGTAGATCTAAAGGCTCCAGGCCCAATTCTTCTGACACCGTCAGGAATTTTAAATTCCTCTGCATCCGAGCAATACGAAATCAGCGTTTTCCCATCTGCACTATATAGTACGTTGTCTATAACCTTAAAACGCGGGCTATTATTATGAATAAGTGTATTCTGGCAAAATGGATTCCCATTTATTATTTGAACAGATTTGGGTATAGATATAACATACTGAGTTTTTTTGTTTTCTACATAATCTGGATTACCACTAACAAATGCAAATGCTTGGTCACCAATGTAGACTAAAGAGTTCGGTAATTTAATAGAATCGGGTAAATAACAACCGCGGAATACATTTGCTCCTATAAAATTTACAGAAGACGGAATTTCCAACTTTCGGAGTTTATAGCAATCCAAGAATGCCCCATTATTAATTATGCGAACCCCATCTCTTATATTATATGTTTCTTTATCAACACATCTAATACTGACGAGTTCCCCTCCGATATCCTCCGTATAATAAGAGCTCCCAGTTAGAATCAATCCTTTACAGGCATAACGAACCCCATCTGAATCAGTATAATCACTACCTGCAGTCGTAATATCGGATACTTCATAAATTGCGAGTTTCGTGGCTAATACAAATACATTCATTTGTTCATTATCAAACAGACCCTGGTATTCTTCTTTCAGAAACAATTTAATTAGAGCCTTTATAGATTCGGTGTCTTTGAGTTGCCCTGCTTTTGTATAATGCTGAATTGCTCGTGCGAAATCACACTCATGATTTTTCGGATTGCTATAATAATCACCTAATAACCGATTCGCAATTACATTACTCTGTTCTGCCGCTAGATTATCATAATTTTTCTTTTCTTTAAATGATTGAGTCTCCTCAAACATTTTATCGCAATTCTCTGTAATCAGATTATGCCTATTTGTGTCTGAACACAGCAGAATGGAGCAAGTCCAATCTCTTTCTTCATCTAATTGCCGTTTACCCAAATAGTTCTCATAATAAATGTGTCCGTTAAAATTGGCAGCAAATGTTTTTAATCGTTGTGTTCTAACTTCGTTTACAATTGGTGAAACAATCACAAGTTCATTCTTCTTGGATTTTAGATTTGAGACTGTATGAATAAGATGCGGAAGACTGAAAGATTCAATATCTAAGATATTTGAGAATATATGCAATGTCAGTACTTCAGGGGAAACGTCAATATCTTTGTCATTCAAATCATCAAAAGATTTGTTCACGGCAACAATCTCCGTATTCGGATAAAAACAGGAACACAGCAATTCTGCCCTTGATAATGCAAGTGAAGAAGGTTCAATCAATATTATCTTTGTGATCTTTTGCTCTAGATTATGTGATGTTAAAAAGTCATGATAGCAAATGGAGGCTAATCCTTGTCCGCAACCATAGTCAATTATTTGTACTTGTTCCTTTTTAGTAACCATGTCGTGCATTTGACCGAATGCGAACTGAAGTTTCGCATTGTGCATTTTGCCAAAAGCATACATGTACATCTGCAATAGAGGCTCTGTGTCCAATACATCAGCTCCTCTATTTAGAGACTCATGTAATTCAGCAGATAATCCAGATGGCAATTTACGAACAAAGTCATGTGCGAAGTACCATACCTTAATAAAGGATGGCTTATCCATATGTTCAATTAAATACGCATATGCAGTTTTACTCTCCTTCATTGTCCCATAATAATGTCAAAATGACGATTTTTGTTGTATCTTTCCCAATTTTCTAATGCCGTTTCTTTGCTTGTGTTGGCATAGCAATACTCACAGAGATGTGGGCATGTGTTATATTGGCCGATATCTTTACTTATAATACATCCGCAGTATTGACGTTGCCCTTTGTCCTTGTTTTTCTTTTGTTTTACTGCGTAAGTATAGGGAGTAAGCATTATGGCTCCATCTGGAATCAGTGGTTGGTCTTCAAATTCCTCAAACATCGATGGCGCAGATGGTTGGACTACATTGACCTCTACTTTTAAGAAATCCATCAATTCTTTATCTCGATATGCAAAGCGAATCATAAGGTCATCATCGATGCAACGGTTATGTTTAATTCCATACGTGTCTATATCGATTTTTTCGCCGCATGTTGCGAGTTGGAAATTCCAGCCACGTTCACGATTCATAACCGACAGTTTCTCGGCAAATTCATTCATCATGGCTTCGTCCCATTCGATATAGTTGATGCCATTCTTCTCGAGATTGGCCTTTACTTTATGGTATGAAATGATATCTGCGAAGCTAAATACAAGTTTCTCAGTATAATCTCTTAATTGATCACCTATGTTTTGTACTTTCCTAAGTAGGTCTTCGATACTGATTTTATCAGTAATAATCATCGGATCAAATCTCCAGATGACACGTCCTTTCCCCAATTTATTCACCAGCATCTTGAAAGTTTCAATACGCTGCCACACCGGCGGTACACCCTTTTCAAGACCCTCTTGTTCGTAATCGTTCAAGGTGTACTGGATATAGCATCCTATATTCCTCTCAAAAAGATAATCAAGATGATTTAAAAGCGGTCTGGGGTTCTTTGACCAAAATACAATGAATCGTGTATTGCTATAAGAAACATATGAAGTAATACCGTTAAAAGGATTAGTCCAAGCCGAGTAACCACGTTTTAATCGTTCAAAGAACCAATCTGCATAAAAAGCAGGAATATCCGTACTTCTACTTGCTGACACAATAATTGGGGCTTGAGCTTCCGCACTCACACCAGAATCTAAAGTTATTTTTATTTTACTTGTTGGTTTCGTCATGTTTGAATCCGTCAAAACAATTAATCGGTTGGTACTTGTATAAACATTCTCATATCTACATTCAATAACTCTGACATATGTCGTAAAGTATACAAATCGGGTTGGGAGGTATTGGTGCACCATTTGGAAACGGTGACGGGGTCTTTGCCTAATTGCTCGGCGAGCCATTTGCCTGTATGCCCCGTTTCCGCTAATACTGCCTTTATTCTATTTAGTTTTTGTCTTTCTGTTTTTGTCTCCATTGGATGATATATTAAATTTGAACGCAAATTTAGTCCATATTTGTGGCCCGAACAAATTTGACAATATGTTTTTGAGCATAAGACAGTAAGATGTAATATGATGTAGAAGGTGATTTGCTCCAATGAAACAGCGGTCGTATTCCATAGGAGCGAGTCTTTGATGACGGATTCTTACTTAATGGTCGTTGAATGGTGCGTAGTGGCAGCGGGCGAGGAAGCGGTCGACGTCGGCTTGGGTGTACCAGTATTTGTCGCCGTGGCGGGAGTAGCCGAGAAGGCCGTTGTCGCGGAAGCGTTTCAGGCAGCGGTCTTTGATGCCGAGGAGGGCCATTAGGGCTTTGTTGTCGTAAAGTGGAGAGGAGCAGAGTGCGGCAATCCTTTCCTCTTGACTTTGCAGCAAGAGCAGGATTTGATTCAGAGTTTCGGTAATGGATTTTTCATTATCGATCATGAGATTAAAAGGTATACGTCACGGCTGTCTTGCCGATGACATGTTCTGAGGAGGAAGGTAGTCTCGGAATTTGATAAGCTTGGATATGCGGCTTTGTATCCAAATGTACTTAAGTACTTATATGTATGGATGGATAATTGTGTTAAAATGTTCTTCTGCTTATAACCATCCATACTGTCGTTAGTATAGGTGGTTATTAATATGCTTTTGTGCCAAAGTAGGAGTACTAATGTATGCACTAAAATTGTTGCATGAGAACGTTTATCAAATTCCTTATCCACATTGCAAAGTTAACATGTGACAATGTGCATATCCAAATGATTAGCGGTTTCGGTACTCGGTTGCCTCGCATTGCCTCAGACTGCCGCGTTCTATAAAACGCGCAAAAGATACAAGCAAAATATCATTTCAAGGAGTAGAAACAGCGCATCCACATGGATGAGCAAGGTGTGTTTGGAGGCACTCAAAATGAAAATAGTGCCTCCAAACCCTTGCTCATGGATGAAGATTCCCTCCGAAGTCGGGAATCTATTTCAACGCCTCTGGCACGCTTCGATTGACACGTCAGTTAGACAATTTGTCAGGGACAAACTGATAGTTCAACTTCTCGACTTCGGCTGTCAGTGTCTGGGGCAGGAGGCGGGCGTAGACCTTTTCTGTGATGTCGGTGGAGCTGTGGCCAAGGAGGCGGCTCACGACGGTCATGGTCAGGCCGTCATTGATGGCGAGGACGGCGAAGGTATGGCGGGCTGTGTGGAATGACAGAGGGAATGGGAATCCGAGCCGTTCGCCAACGACATGCAGGGATTGGTTGATGCACTTTGTCGCTGAGTTGCGGGCGCGATAAAGAGAATCGGCATCGTTTAGACTCAGGTCATCTTTAACGAGGTCGAACACATATTTCTTTCTTCGCCCCATTGCCTGCCATTTATAGAGGATAAGCAACGCCGGGTCGGTCAGCGGAATCTTGTGGCGTTTGCTTGTCTTGATCAGCACCTTGCTCAGTTCCTTTTTCTCGAAGTCGATATGACTCCACTGCAGGGTCATGACATCGACAATCCGCAGTCCACAGGCATGAAAGGCAAACAGAAACATTTCGATAAACTCTTTCCGGCGCGGCTCCTTATCTTTATTGTAGAATTCCACAAGTTGGGCAAGCTGCTCTTTGCTGAGATTGTGGCCGTCAAATTCTTTTTCATCCTCTGCTTCAAGCGATGCCTTTTCCTGAATGCGCATATCCTGAAGCAGGACGTTGATCTCCTGATCAATCAATCCCATCTTGCAGGCTGCCTCGCAACCTTTCAGAATCGGTGTCAGCGAATGGTTGATCGTGGCATCAGAGTTATTCTTGAAATCACGCCTCCACTTGATATACTTGTCTATGATTTCTGTTGAAACCTCTCCTATATATAAACCGTCCGGCTTATAAGTTCCGTTGTTGGTGGCTTTCAAGAATTGCCGGAAGATATTCATTCCGCTCTGGCCATTCTTGTATCGGCTATAACCGATCTTGTATCGGCTATACTCTGAGGCGAGGCGTTTCAAGACAAATTCCACGAAATCCTCTCCTTTGTCTTTCCGAGTTATCGGTTTGTCATCGAGAAAAGAGGATATGACATCTTCGTTGACCTGTCCGGGAAACTTCTGGTTATACTCGTTAAGCCCGGCATCAACCTTGTTCACTTTCGCCAGCAAGAGGTTGTTGAATCTCGTACTGTCAGGCATGGATGCGCGAATCTCGCCCCTGCCGTTATTGCCGTTCGGATTCCAGTCGGCAACGGTGACAGAAATATTCATGTTGCGGCGCAATGTCCTGCCGCCGAAGATATAGATGATTTCGATCGGATATGCTTTCCCCTTATCGTAATTCTTCGGATAACGAAGCCTGAAACGCCCTAAAGGGAACGGTCTCTTTTGTCTGCCCATAATCTTTTGTTTCTAATACTCACCAAGGTTGGAATATGGTGCGAATTCACTAAAATATAGGCAAGTTAACAAATTTCAGGCGAGCTAAATGCTTGAAAATAGAGAAGTTTATTTTGCGGCAAAACAACATAAAAAACGATTGGCAAGTTTATTTTGCTGTTCGCCAATCGTTTGTATTTCAATTATTTATACTCTATTTTGAGGCTAAATTTCAATCAATATTCGTCTTCGTTGAAGAGGAAGTCTTCTTTGGAGGGGTAGTCGGGCCAGATTTCTTCGA
>CANOTH010000038.1 GCA_947570505.1 uncultured Candidatus Saccharibacteria bacterium | reverse complement strand
TTGATTTCGCTGCCATAAAATTTTTAATCAATAAAATTTAGACAATCTCTTAATTGAAATTCCTTTTGTAATATGGGATAGTTCGAAATGTGTTTCTTCCTTTGATTATAAATTCTATCTGTTCGCATCCTTATTATACAAAGTTAACTATAATAATCCGATTATCGAAGGAAGATACAGAGTTTTTCAAATTATTATTGTAAATTTGCACTTACTTGTTGAATTCTAAGCAAGTAGAACAAAGCTAGTAAAGTGATTATATGTCAAAGAAACAAGAGAAGCAATATAGTATTTCCATATCGACAGAAGATTTTACTTACGACACCAAGAACAATATAGTTCAAATGGTAGATTCAGAAGGTAAAACTGTAGCTGTAGATACATGGAAATATGCTATATATTTCTTTGAAAATATCCAAAGGAAAGATATTTCAGAGCATAGTGTTTATCTTGATGGACTCCGACTAGATAAATTTGTAGAGATTTTCATAAAAGATAAAAACCATCAAAAGATTTGCACATTCTTGACCGATGATTATTCATGTTTTCTTCATCATGAGATGCTGGAAAAGTATGGTACATATATAAATTGGGTAGCATTATATGGACTATGTGCCTATATACGAGAGATAATCAATCGTAGATATGCACTTTTACTAAAACCTACACTGAAAGATACTGTTGAAGAGATAGGAGGTCTGGATAATCTTGAAAGCGTAACCTTCAATCTTAAAAATGGTAATAAACACAGTACAGATTTCTGTGAGGTTAAGAAGTTAATAGTTAATTCCCTTGAAGGGAGTGATATGTCAATGGTTGGTTTTGATCGGTTAATAAAGAAAATTGATGTTTACACTAAAGAATATGGGCAGATTGAGTTTGTACGTTATATCTCAAAATTCTTGCATAACTATTTCGGTTCTGTAAAACGAAGAAAGAATAGTTACCTTACAACGACAGAACAAAAGTTGGTCTGTTATCTTCTTAAGTTTTTTGATTTTTCTCCTGAAATTGTAACGGAATCCCGATTTAGACAACTTTTCAATAATAAGTATAAAGCGGTTGACCACATAATGCCTCTCATTATTCCTGGTTTATTAGAAACGAAGCTAAAATTATACATAGAGTTTATTCCTTATAGCATTTGGAGCAAAGGTAATATAAACCCTCTTAAAGAAAATGAATTGCATAAAGAGGCTTCCTTAACAAACTTCACTATGAATATGGGGGAAATGCCAGATGTCTCTGTACTAATAAATTTGATAGATGGAATAGCAGGGAAATGAGCCATATTCTGTTAATTATTGATGGGCGGAAGAAACTAACAGTTTGTTTCTTCCGCCTATGATTTTTTACGTGTAGTTTTGCATCGTCAAACAATTTGATGTTAAACGTTAATTGATAGAAATTATGAAGTCTGAAAGAATTTCCAAGATCAAAGAGATTGTATCTATTAGTATGAGAGAAGATGGTTGGACACCAATGTCAACCATTGGTTCGAAACTTAAAGCTCACGGTATCGACATCAAAGACGATGGTTTCGGTAAATTGAAACCTTTCTTTGAGTCATTAAGCGAGTATTTTGTTATTGGAATTGATGAACAAAGTAGTTTGCCATTGGTAAAGTGTTGTGATATGGCGTCTACAACTTCCATTTCTAATACAAAAAAGAACTCGAATTGTTATAAAAAAGAAATGATGCATTTAACTCAGTGGGCGAATATAAACCAAAAGAGTGCAATTGAGACATTAAAGAACATGGCACTTCCTGAACGTTGGACATACAATGTAGAGGATGAAAATTACCCAAGTCCAATTCTTGCAAAGTACTTGAAATGGACTTTTGTAAAACTTATGAAGGAGGACAAAATCCTGTATTCAAATGACTATGCCTCTTTCAATACAGGATTGGTAGATAAGTTCTACAAACCGATTTATGCGGTTTTCGATAAAAACAAGTTCAACAAACAACCGTGGCATTTTATAGACTTTTGTGTGGCAGGAAGTAGTACTGTTGCTGCAAGAAAGCTAACGGATAACTTTTCTCATCTACCAGAAAGAGCATCATATATTCAAAACTATGATGATGTGATTTACGACACTTCACTCCCTGTTGATGTAAATTGGGAACACATCATCTTGGAAAACATAGACAGAATGCCAACAGAACTTCTGCGTCAAGTCTGTTTCGGATCTTTTGACGTCCTTGATCCATCTCAAATTAATGATAACGACAAAGCGCGTTATTACGATGAACTGAGAAATGTTTTGGAGTCAAATCCAATGCGGTTGTCTGTCATTTCGAGTATGATGGGTATGGCGGTTGAAACAGCAAAACATCGAGTAGCTTGGAATTATAAGACAGCAATACCTGTGTATTATCCTACAGACGACTCTGTGCATCTGATCTTGCCTTTGGCATTAAACATTAATGAGCCTGAGGAAATATCAATTGCATTGGTAATGACAAAGACACCTTCAGGTCGGTATCGTGCGGTTACAATCTTCACATTAGACATGGCATACAGTAATGCGCGATTGGTTACGAAGCCTTCAAGTGATTGGCTAATTGCAGAGTCAATAAATTCATTGTAAATCATTAGATAGAATAGCAGTAATGGAAACAATAAACAACAAAAGTATGGAATTAACAGGGTTGCGAAAACTCACACAAAACCAACTTATCAATATTATTCTTAGAAAGGATGATTTAGAGAAACAACTGAGTGCAGAAGTGAAGAAACTTCATAAGGCAAATAGACAGCTCACAGAGTTGATAGAAGAAATGGATAATTTAAAGAATCAATAAAATATAGAAATCATGAAAAGAATTACATTAGAAGATTATCTGAAGAATCATGGAAGTATTCATTGTGGCATGAATGCCAAAAGCAATCTTATTGATAAATTGGAAATATACGGATTTGCAAATGCCTGTAAGGATGAAGACATGTATAACGATGTATATGCCGGACTTATTCTCAATGGCATTGTAAACAAGGAACCAAAACGTCAAATTGTTTTGTCCAATTACATTTATCAAGTAACTACTCACTATAGTGGTAAAGAAATTACAAGTGAAGGCATGGCTATTCCTATCTTTCAGTCACTCGTGGTATCTGGATCTGAAGGTCAATACAATATAGAAAACTTGTATGTTCCTTCTTTGGTAGGAAACCAACTTTATCGTAAGATTAAGTCACGTCACGGAAATGGAGTTGTTATTCGTGAATATGACTTAGAAAAAGCGAAATTTCCCTCATATATAAAAGCTATTGAGGGAAAGGCAATATTAAATGCGCCTAAATCACATATTCAAATTATAGACAAAGACGGAGAAATTAAGAGTATTGGCGAGAATATCATGGTAGTATGCCGTTATCTCCATACAGAAACAGGAATAATGTGTTATACGCAGTACAATCTTAACGAAGTATTTGTTGATGACGTACATTGAGCATTTAGACGATAAGTTCAACTTTGGCAAGTTTACAGGATGTTCATTTGCTGAAGTTGTGGAATATAATCCTGAATATATTTCATGGGTAGTTGAAAATGTCAGCGGTGAGATATGTGTATTTGGCGATTCTGTTATAGAAGAACTTAAATTGCTATTTCCTCAGTTTGAAATCTCTCCAGATTTTGAAGCAATGCGAAATCAGCGAATTGCCGAATATGAAGATTGGGAGGAAGACTATAACGAAAATGAGGATTTTGATGAACATGGTTTTTATGATGACTTCGAACCACCTACATATGGACGATATTCCGGATCGTACGCACAGGACGAAATGGGATATAGTGATGATGACATTGACACTATATTTGATGGGGATCCATCTGCATACTGGAACATAGATTGATTATTTCGTCAAAATTCTCCAACACATATAACAAAGAGTCGGTCTCTTCAAATGGCAAACTTCCTCCGAATATAATCGCTAAACTAATTTCAAAAAAGCCTCGTGTCGAATCGTGGCGCGAACATGTCGATGTCGCGTTGGAGCAGACCGAGTCTGCGGGCTTCTGTCCGCCACGATTTCATGGTTGTTTTTACATCGGTTATAATGCGATTGGCTTTCTCCGTTGAAAGCATGTATTCTCCAGCTGATGCCAATAGGATATTGAGGTTGGATTCGCTTGTGGAGCGATTAATCAGCAGACTCTGGTTATCGGAAAGTGTGGGGTTAATGTCGTAAGCTGGAGAGAGTTCCCAACCTTTGCGCGTCAGGAGAAAACCATGATTGCGGAAATGGTCGTCGGAGTTACCGACAATGATGTAGAATGCAACGCGGCGAAATATTTCCTCTAAGTTTTGCTCGACATTGCTGCCGTGCTGAATGATGAAATCGGCAATGTCAGTATAACCGTAGCCGGTTGAAGCATTGTCACCATCAGTTAATCCGAGAAGGGTCAATGCGGAGGCGAAGTGTATTCGCCTCCCATCCCTGTTTCTGTCGAAGCGTTTTGATAGCAGGATGTGATAATCTTCACCGTTTATAGTTCGTGTCTCGGCAACATTCAGTCCTGCCTTTCGACCCATCACATGGCAGAAATGCTCCCATTGGGCAATATCATAATCATCTTTGCGCGAAGGAAATTTGGCAACAGTCAGACTCCCGTCCTCATCAATTACAGATGTCTTCGGTCTTGCACCACCGAGAGAAGTCCCCGGATGTAGCAGCTGTGCCAGCCATTTTTTTGACGGTAATAGATGCTTTTCCTCGCTAAGCTCAATCTCATGTGCAGCATTCATCAACTCTCTGACATTCGCAATTGGCGGCACCCGAAGACTTTCCTCGCAGTTGATGAACTTCCCTCCGGACGTTTTGGTAAACCGAAAACCGCCCATACGTGAAGCGTCATCTATACCCATCAGATAATCGAAAGATGTCAGGCGTCGCACGGCTCTCTTTTCATCGGTGGCTGCAATTTGCTCCCTACGGTTCAGCAATGTGCGTCCCCAACGGTCTGGTAGGGAATCCGAGAAACAAGAGAAAATATCGCGTTCCGGTCGGGTGTATTGGATGCCGGAATAGTTTTGTAAATCCTCACTGAGAAAAACATCTCCATATTTTGCAAGCCATTCTTTATCATACGAAAATCCGTATGTCTCGCTGCCACGCACCGAGTCGCAAGATAGCTCGCCAATCAGTTGTGGATTATCAAGCCAATCAAAGTCGGCATACACATATAGTTTCTTCATGGCTTATTCCTTTTTAGAAGCGCGTTGGCGGTGTTTCAGACTCAAATCTTGCAGATTGCGTCCGAGGGTATCCTCCTTGGCAATCAAAAGAAGATCGTCATCAAGTTGCAGAGCATAAAGAACACGGGCATAGATTCCGATTGAAACCGTAGGAGAGCCTTTCTCGATGCGGTTCACAGTGAGAGGCGAACAGGTCGCACGTTCAGCAACCTGCGCAATCGAGAGATTACGACGCAGCCGGGCGAGCTTAATCTGCTCGCCCATAAGAGCCATTTTCTGTTCCAGTTTTCGGGGCAACTTAGTCCCCATAGTGTTCTTTGCCATCGTTTATATTTTAAGGTACAAAGCGACAAAGCCGATGACTTTGCTATACTCAATCTATCTTTTAATACTGCAAAGGTAGCAAAAATATTTATTATATGATATATTGAGGAGAGAATGATTGCTTCTTTTCCCTCAATCTACCTATGCCAAATGCTTAATTTCGGGATTGATGGAGAGAAGATGTCGGATAAATTCCTCTTGACGCATGGGCGATATAATGAGTGGAATAGAGCTTTTGAGAATATTCCGGTTGGTAAAGGTGATTGCCAACCGATGAGATAACGATGTAGCCGGCGATGAGAGTACGCTCCTGGTCGGCTTGATTTCCTTGATTTTGTCAATCGGGTAGGCGGTCGGAACAAAGAATGAATACACCACCAACTTGTCCCGGTCAATCCGGTAATAGATACCGATAAAGGTAAGCAACACAAAAGCCAACATAGCCAGACACAATGTGATTAGCCATATACTATGGTCTATGAAACAAGGCACAAGACAGCATGCCACTACAAATCCCAACATGAGCCATGTTGACCCATCCCACATCGAATTATATTTAGTGCCTCCAAACTTTTTCATAACCAATTTTTCGTGTTACTATGCCCACAATGTTATAATTTAACTCGTTTATCAAGCGCATCGACAATTTTGGATTCCTCTCCATATCCGACTGTTGAAAGGCGCAGTAGTGGAAGACCATATAATTCAAGGATTTTGTCTTTCATGCGGTCTCTTTGAAACTGTTCAGTCTTTTCATTATGGTAACTATAGCCATCTGTTTCAATTGCAAGAAGAGGTTCTTTTGTGACTCGGTTGATAATCAAGAAGTCGATATGCGTTGCCGGATGCAGCGCATATCTTTTCTCTCGTTCCGACAAGCCCTGTGTGTCGTTAATGAGATATCGCACAGGATAATGACAAAGAGCCTTGATGTGAGAAAGGTGAGGATAATTTGTTCGGATATTCTCAATTAAATCAAAAGTCAGATTTTCCGAATCGTATTCAGATACAGGCTCATTATCGCGATTATACGCCTGAATTTGAGAGAAAAGATAATCAAAAATAGAACGAAGATTGCTCTGTATAACAACACCTTGCTGATATTTAATGTAATTGA
>CANOTH010000037.1 GCA_947570505.1 uncultured Candidatus Saccharibacteria bacterium | reverse complement strand
CGGCCCGGACATTCGTTGGTACGGTCTCCCCGTCCGCTGTTTGGTATAGCTAGTTGCAAGAAACAGTGAAGCTAAAACTCCTGCAAGTGTAGACCATCCGCAGCGCCACGAGTGAGGGAGAGGTGGCTCGCGCCCGTAACGACGGGACGCGAGAACACCGTGTCTACACTTGCAGGAGTTTTAGATTTAAGTATTATTGCAAATAGTGTTATGAAACAACGGACGAAGAAACCTATTCCTTTACAACCTTTCTCGTCACATCAAACTTCTCCATATACTTTCCCAACATCAACCTTGTCTGCGAATAAAAAGCCGCTGCACTCTGATAAACAATTGCCACCACCGGCATCAACACCCACTGCAAAACCATCACAAAATGCTTTTTCTTCTTGTACTTTTCCGGTTTTTTAGGCAAGATTTGCAAAGACATCACGACTGTAATGATCAACCCTACCGCCGCAATCGTCTGAATCCAACCCACCACATTTGGTAAGTTCCAGGCCACCGCCCCCCGCGAACCTAAATTAAGCAGCATCGGCACCCAACCCCCAAAAGCCACGATTGGTGCCATCATCGCCAGGGTCACATGCCCATCTAGCAGCCTCATAAACTTAGCAAACAATGGCAAAAACGGCATCTTTCTCTGCTTAGAAAACAAATAGGCACCCACATAAGCCACATCACTAGCCCCATAATCCCATCGCCTCAACTGCACAAACTGAGCTTTAAGAGTACGCACAAACGTCTCCTCAATCACCGCATCCTGATAAATCGGCACCCGAATCGGCACTACATCATACTTACCTTCAAAATAAAACAACGAGCGCCAATATTGATGCCCGTCCTCTACAATCGTCCGCTTACTCCAAAAATCCATCCCGATCAATGCTGCCAACGGTTGCGAATGCGAAGCAAAATTCCTTAACAGATGTGGGCGCATCGTCGAAATGATATTAAAAAACGAATTCGACATTGCAATTACTCGCATAGGTGCAGATGCATCCCAAATATTATTAGTAAACAAAGACACAGGCTGATAACTATAATGCTGACGATCCGGACGCACCAAAAATTCATAAGCCACATAATCAAAATATTTTTTACTTACCCGATTATCACTATCTAGTGAAGTCACAATCACGTTTTCCTTCGTAATATGACGATCCTCTACATACTTGGCCAGATGCTCCCCAGCATAAGTCAAATTCGGTCCTTTGCCCATAATCTCACCTTTCAATCCATCTGGATGCTTCACTAAGATAAAATCCTTGAACACTCCACGAAACTGTTTTTTTAGCTCCTTCGCCGTCTGCTCCATTTCTTCCCCACCCCTTTCTTCGTAAGCCAAAACATAAATAATGCGCTCGTTCGGAAAAGTCGAATCCCGTACCGCCTCTACCGATGGCACCAAAGTTGCCAAACCTTCATTATAAGCAGTCATAATTACTGCATGATAAATTTGATGAGGCTTCGGCTCTGACTTACCCTCCACCGCCGATAGTAAACGCAAATTCTGCACATGCTCCTGAAAATCATAACTGTCATTCGTCTGATCACGCAACCGCTCATAAGCCTCATGAGGATCTTCCAAATCCTCTAGCCGCTTCCGCCAGTCCACCCGCTTCGCACGTTGCACTACCTTATATCCCTGGACAGTCCGAAAAGCCGTCGCAATCGCCTTCACAAAAGTCGTCGCCACAACTACCAACAAATAAATCGCCCCCAGCACTGGGCTGATCAACGACAGAATAAACAGCAAGGCCACCGCAGCATAGCTCAACAACCCTGGTAAAATCTCAAAAAAACGATACAGTGGTCGCCTCTTGCCTAACGGGATTTCTAAATCTTTCATCTACCACTCCCCAATCAGCCGCCAGATCACCACAAACGTGCTTGCAATCAGTAACATCGTCACCCCCACCATAACCATCGGCGTCTGTTTACCATAACGTTGATAAAGACGCAAAGTAATCAAACTATGTAAAACTCCAAACACCAGAGCCAAAATCGGAAAAGCTAACATATTCAGCCAATTATCTCGCCGATAACCCCCAGACAGCCCCGCAATCTCCCCATAAACATCACCGTAGCCTACAATCACAATATTATTCTTGGGCCTCAAGGTAATCAAAGCAAACATCAACAATACCACCGCCATCACTACCATTATAATCATCGCCACCATCAAGCCCTTCTGCTTACGACAAATCTCGCGCCAAGTCATCAAAAAATTCAACTTCTTCTCTTTTGTAGGTTTCTCTTCTTTTACCTTACTCCTCACCATTCTCCTCATTATAGTCGAAAATCCCCCTCACGACAATATTTTTCCAAAAAGCTCATGGTTTTAAGGGGTCTAGGCAAAATCCCAAATCTGTTATACAATCTATAACCAAAGGAGTTAGATGGAGAAGAAACGCAAAGAACATCTCAGTTGGGACGAATACTTTATGAGCATTGCTGCTCTCACCGCTATGCGTAGCAAAGACCCTAATACCAAAGTCGGAGCCTGTATTGTAGCCGAAGACAATCGTGTTCTTTCTGTAGGTTACAACGGAGCTCCGAATGGTTTTGCCGATAGCTTGGTGCCATGGGATGTCCGCAAAGCCAAAAATCGTGCTGACACCAAATATCCTTATAGCTGCCACAGCGAGCTTAATGCCATTCTTAACTTCCGCGGCAATCCGCACGATTTACAAGATGCCCGCATTTATGTCCACTACTTCCCTTGCGTTGATTGCACCAAAGCCATCATTCAAGCCGGCATCAAAGAAGTAATCTATCTGCACGATTTTGACCACAGTAGTGACGGAGTCGAAGAAGAAGCCTCAATTCGCATGTTCGATGTTTGCGGAATTAAATGTCGTCAGTTCAAACCAACGGGCAGAAAGGAGATTGTCCTCAGCTTGCAGGACTAAATTAATCTATGAAAAAACTCATTATCGCTGGTAGCTCCAAACTTCAAGAACGTGCCGCTTACTGGCGCGGCTACTTTGAGGGCCGGGGTTACGAAGTCATTGATTTTCCTTCCCCTGTCTCCGAAGAAGGAGATTATGCCACCAATCTCACCGACATTTACGTCTCCTTCTACCAAAATATTGATCGCGCCGACGTTTTCTTCCTCATGAACGAAGACAAAAACGACATCGGTGGTTACATTGGCCCCAGCGCCTTCGCCGAGCTCACTTATGCTATTATCGCCAATCTCAACCGTGGTAAAAAAATCGAAATCAATATTCTCCAAATGCCCTCTCCCGAGCAACCCTGCCATGAAGAGATTCAATTCTGGCTTGATCAGAATTGGTTAAAAATTTACGATCGCCCAACTGGCAAAAAAGCCACCATTCCCGCTACAGCGCCAAAAGAAACTATCATTTCTGCTCCCGAAGAAACACCCGAAACTCCAGCTGCAACCACAGAAAAACCATCAATAGCTCCGGTTGCGCCTGTTGATCCTCTGCCCATGCCTCAGGTCAATATCTTTCATAACACTAACCGCAGTAACGAAAAAACCATCAATATTCTCGGTTGCCGCAAACGTTGTTTGCGTAATCTCTCCCCAGCCGCCCGCGAGTACCTTCGCACTTTGTCACCGGAATTCCCCGCCTGGTTACTCAAATATATTGCCGCCCCCGAATTCCAGCGCCTCAGTGGAGTTAGTACTGTCTGCGGTATCGATCATAGCAATCTCTACAACTTTCAACATTTTAATTCAGTTTTCTCCCACAGTATTGGTGTTGCCCTAATCGTCTGGCGCTTCACTCACGATAAAAAGCAAACTCTTGCGGGACTCTTCCACGACATTGCTAGCCCAGCCTTCAAACACTGCGTCGATTTTATGAACAGTGACTCCGAGACTCAAGAATCTACTGAAGCCCGCACTGGCGAAATTATCCGAGGTTCACGTGTGATCATGCGTCAGCTCAAACGCGATGGTATTCTAGCTAGCGAAATTTCCGACTACCACCTCTATCCTATCGCCGATAATGATATTCCTGGCTTAGCCGCCGACCGTTTAGAATACAGCTTGTCTAATTGCCTCTTCCTCTATGAAACCCTTGATATTGACCAAGTCCAACATATCTCAGATGACCTCGTCGTTCTCAAAAATGAAAACGAACTCGATGAAATCGGCTTTCACACTCCAGAAATCGCCGAGACCTTCGTCACCGCCACCCTACCCGCTTTCGAAGATTATCGCAGCGACCAAGCCCGTGCCACTATGCAATTCATCGCTGATGTCCTGAAGTCTATGGAAATTAGCGGTTCGCTGACGAATGATGACCTCTATAATATGAACGAACGTGAGGTGATTGACTGGATTCTGAGTTGTGGCGAACGACCTCTCAGCGAAGCTTTTCGTCAATTCCAACGCGCCACCAGTGTCTACAATAGTCCTACTCTCAAAAAAGACCGCTACTGTACTGCGGTCAAAGCCAAACAACGTTATTGCGTTCCACTAGTAGCCGACACTGATACCAATACCGATGTGCGCATTACCGAACTTTCTCGTTCCGCCAAACGCAAGCTTGATAAATTCCTTGCCGTGAAACCCGCCAAGTACGTTGGCTTTGATTTCGAGTTTACTCCCTATTCTGAGTAACATGCTCTGAGCTTTTTACGTAATTTCACCCCTGTTTGATAATTATTTACAAAAAATATACTACTGGTTTTCCTAATCATGCTATAATGTTTACTAAACATACTTCAAAAATAAAAAGGAAAATCAACATGTGCACCGCCGCCACCTATCGTACCAAAAATACTTACTTTGGACGCAACCTCGATTATGAGTTCTCTTATGGCGAATCAATTACCATTGTACCGCGCAAATTCCCTCTGCAGTTCCGCGAAGCTAGCCTACTCGATCAGCATTATGCGATGCTCGGAATCGCCTTCGTCACTCCAGACCAGAATGGTCAAAATTATCCCCTTTTCTATGACGGCATCAACGAAAAAGGCCTCGGTATCGCTGGCCTCAATTTCGTCGGTAATGCCGTCTACAATGATCACGTTGATGGCAAAGACAACATCGCTCAATTTGAGCTCGTGCCCTGGCTTCTCGCCCAATGCGCCACAGTCCAAGAGGCACGCACTCTTCTCGATCGCATTAACATCACTAACACTGCTTTTAGCACCCAATTACCTCCGTCACAGCTGCACTGGATAATTTCAGACAGTCAAGAAAGTATCGTCGTAGAATCAGTCGCTGATGGTCTCAAAATTTACGACAACCCAGTGGGAATTCTGACTAATAATCCTCCATTCCCCGAGCAAGTCTTTAACCTTAACAATTATATGCAACTCTCGGCCCAAGATCCAGTGAACAACTTCGCGCCTGAGCTCAATCTTCAACCCTACAGCCGTGGTATGGGTGCTATCGGCCTGCCCGGCGATACTTCTTCCGCTTCGCGCTTCGTCCGAGCTGCCTTTACAAAATTCCATTCT
This sequence comes from uncultured Candidatus Saccharibacteria bacterium, assembly GCA_947570505.1. Classification (GTDB taxonomy): domain Bacteria; phylum Patescibacteriota; class Saccharimonadia; order Saccharimonadales; family Saccharimonadaceae; genus Nanosyncoccus. The sequence goes on along the minus strand of CANOTH010000037.1, from coordinate 2,544 downwards.
ATGTCGAGCGACGATGAAATGAGCAGCATTAGTCAATTCTTTCACATTCTCAGTGCCGTCGATCAACCCCGCGGCAGTTCCAACGTCGGCGACGACAAATTTGAAATCACCATCTACAGCTCCGGATATAATCTAAATCAGGGCCTCTGCTATTATAATTCTTACAATAATCACCAAATCACGGTCATTGATATGCACAAAACTGATCTTGATGCTAATGCCTTCATCAATTACCCAATGATTCTTACTGAGCAAATCCAAGCTCAAAACTAATACGTAATTCCAAAAACAAAATGGAGCCATTGGCAGGCAAATCAATCCGCGCCGTCATGCTACGCACCGGGCGGATAACGAACCGGACAGAACAAACTCCTACTTCCTCCATTAGTAACCCGCCGCTTTGCGGCAAGTTACTAATGGAGCCATTGGCAGGGATCGAACCTGTGACCTGCTCGTTACGAATGAGCTGCTCTACCAACTGAGCTACAATGGCATACCACCATTATACCACATTTGCCTCTTTAGGGCAGCCCGAAACCCTTTAGTAATTACCTACAGCTGGCTTCGCCATTGCCGAAATCCATTTAGTATTACCAAACAGCGGACGGGGAAACCGTTCTGACGAATGCCATTATAAGACGGAATAACAGCGAGATGAGTCAAAAGAAAATAGTAAGCATTCGCTGCATTGCTGGCAGCATATCCACTAACAGAGTTCGACCAATTATCGCCATAAAGCCCAGCATATTGTAAGGCGCTGTAATCTATTTTGATTTCTCCGCTACGGACGAAGTTTTATTTCCCCAAGTCAAGTATATATACAATCTCTACAACTCATATTCACGAGCTTCGGCATTACCGTATTCCACACTCCACCAATCAGTATCATCGGTATAGCCAGCAATATTATGATGGAGACCACGCACTACTTGTCCATGCGCCACAATCAGAATCACTTTGTCATTATCATGTTTTGTCTTGATATCGTCTAATACTACCTTTGTGCGAGCCAGCACATCACACACTGGTTCTATATTTCCAACATTCGTATTAAGTTTCAAATCCCCGATATCATATCCAGTTGCCTCAAGCCAACTGCTAATTTCTTTACCCTCAAAATCTCCAAACGATCTTTCCATCAATCTGTCGTCAAAAACAATTTTGTATTCCCCATCCGTAGCAATCTCCGCAGTTTCGCGAGCACGTTTCAAAGGTGAAGCATAAACTGCGTCAAACTTAATATCCTTGATTTTATCACGGAGTTCTTCAGCCTGTCTTCTGCCAGTTTCGTTCAGTGGAATATCAGAGCGGCCTTGCGCTTTGTGTTGAACATTCCAATCGGTTTGTCCGTGTCGAACAATATAAACTTTCATCTTTAATACCCTCCATCAACTACCAAAATCTCACCATTAACATAACTAGCTTCGTCACTAGCGAGAAAATAAATCGTATTCGCAATTTCTTCTGGTCTGGCAAACCGCTCTAAATAAATCTTGCTATTTTCTTTAGCAATATAATCAGCTGGCAAATCTTTATTCATGGCAGTAGCCTTACCAATACCCGTAGCAGCACCCGTAATTAGGACAACCTTTGTATTAAATTTTGATAAGGGCTCGGGCATAGAATACTCCTTTTTGGAGCAGTAAACGACAAAAACGACACCGTGCTTCTATCACGATGTCTAAGTCGATCCAAGCGATAAGCATACTATTCATACACCAATCGTCAGCACGATGCCGTTCTCGATGTATGAGTAGGTCAATAACTTATCGCTTAACTTACTGCTTGGATTTAATAACTTAGACAACTCTATTATAACATATCGAAACCCCACCAAATATTTGGTGGGGTCCATAGGTTTTTGAATCAGACCACAAAAACCCGAGCAACAGAACTTGCTACTACTATCACGATCAGACAATCTTTCGCTAAATCAAGATCCTCAGCAGCTTTGGCATCAAACTCCGCTACCACGTCAGTCATAAACCTGCGATCAGCAATGCCGCGCGCTATTGGTTCTAAGCCCTGATCACGAATAACCTGCCAATTCTCGTTCGGCATTAAAACGTCACTGATCTGACCGCCATAAGGATCATCAACTTGAATAAGCACGATACAATGTTTCTCCGGTTCATAACCTTTCTCGGCAAAACGTTTCTTGAACCGCTCAACCGCCTCAGCATTTAGATCAAACATTGTCTTGCAATCTTCATAAGCGATCTTGTGATTGTGCTCATCCACAACTGCAATGACCGCCTCAAGAATTGGATCATGCAAAACGGTCCTTCCATTCTCCACAGTAACATAAACAGTAACTTCTGGCATATTATGTTCCTCCTTCACAAAATAAAATCATCACACTAGCCAATAGATTTTTGTAAGCCTAACTATTAATGTGCAACTATCTGAAATTATATCATATCAAGGCTAATTATGCAACCATACCCTGCTCAAGGCAAGCTGGGCAAAGTAAAATTTAATCGCTTAGCCTTCGTCCGTAGCGGCGGTCAAGATCTAAGTGTTGGGACTCTCAGAAATGCTGGC
>CANOTH010000036.1 GCA_947570505.1 uncultured Candidatus Saccharibacteria bacterium | reverse complement strand
GCCTTTATATATGTAAAAATCCGCCTTCGCAGGCCGGATGTAACACTTTCCCAATTATGTTACATTTTGATAGTATAATTGTTCTGTAAAACCCCTTGTCCTTGGTGTTTTTATCGTAATACAGATAAAAATCTTTTTCCGGCACTGAACAATTACGGAAAATCAGTTGTAAACCACTTTGAAAACTGATAAAATAGTAACCGTATTGGGATAATGTTACATTGCCTGCAAAAGCAGGGTTTATTTGGGCTCAAGCTAATCTCATTATAGGAGAGTATGTCAGATGCTTAAATGCAGAATTTAACCGAACCCCCGGACAATCCGGGGGCTTTAGGTGACAGCAAAACCAGCCCACTTTTTTCATGGACTGGTTATTGGAGGCAAACTGCCTCAGAGAAACAGGACTTACCATTCCGACCTATCGAGATTAAATTCATAAATCGTCAAGTTAACCGCATCGCCAGATGTAGTGCCGAAGCTAACATTGATACCATCTACGGCAATTTGCTGTCTTATTGTCTTAGCTTTGGCAATTTGCCCTATCACCCTATCGCTTTTACGACGTTTGCGGTATCGTACGAGAGCTTCTTTTGTTTCATAGCTAATTTGTCTGCGAGTAGACCTAAGCGTACCGTACCTGTAAACTCCGTACCGTGTCTTTCCGCTGCGAGTTTTCATTTTAACCCACACCATAACGCCATTCGGTTGTGACGACTCTTTTACACAACTAAAATCGCCAATGTTATATACTGCACATATCTTACAAAGAGTATGCGCTATATAAAGCTCTCGGCCGTAAGCTTTTCTGTTATATAGGTCTTTAAAACTATTTTTACGTTTAAAACCCATATCCTTATGCTTCATTGAGGTTTTTACCCAGTCATTAGCATCAACGCTCCCACCTATCTCTAATAAAATCCTAGCCTTCATAGTCCCGGGCAGGTCGCGAAGTTTTTTTCTTTTTAAGTACTGCTGCAATTCTTCATATTCAGAAATGACATGATTCAGTTTCTTGATATATGTCCTTTTTGCCGATTCGCTTAAGAGCCACGTCGATGTGTCATCCTCAAGCGTTTTTAGCGTTGATCTCGATTTTGCGAGAATCTTATCGACATACCTCTTCAAAGCCTCGTACTCACGCTTGGCAAATTTTATGCCATAAATATACTCCTGACAGTAGCCGCTCTTTACAAGGAAACTCGTATACCCGCCTGATTTTCTCGGCTGGTTACCTTGCTGGTCAAAGCCGGCGGTACCATAATAACCTGCATCCTGCATACAAATGGGAAAAATATTAAACCCTTCATCCGTACAGTTCGCAACCTTCTTGCTCAGCTTTTGGAATTGCTTATAAAAGTTTTTTTCACCTCCTCTAAACCGCAGTTTAAACTTTTTTCCCTTCAAAAGTTGCTTGTGGACTTTTTGGGCAGTTTGCTGGTCAATTTTTGTGACAGTAATCGTTTTTAGCTTGCTTGCGGCTTCTGCCTCCGGCGGACAAGCCATGAACAGAATCATAAAACTTATCACTGTCAACAATGTCAAAGTTACTTTCCTTGTTCTCATGATAGTTCCCTCCTGACTGTTAAAATACTTGGTCTTGGCAGACCAGTGTTCCGATTGTACTATCACTTGACAAAAGGAGCAATTATAAGCTCTTTGGTATGCCGAGCAACCACAATTATTGAACTGTATTTCCCATTTTTATATAAATATAATCCAGCGCATCCAATGATAACTATAGCTCATTGACATTTCTGGACGGAAAAATACTGCATCTGTTCAGCGGTTTTGTTTGTATCTACCTAACAATCCCCCCACGTTGACAAATTGTTTTAAACCATGCAATTTTGCCCGCTGTAGTTTCCTTTTGCTGCGTTGTTTTCGGTCAACGATGTTCCACATCGTTTCCTTCAAATGCCTTGCACAAGAAAATTACAGATTACGCAAAATATGTATGTAAAAATAAATGATACTCTAACAAAAAATCCGTTATACATAAACAGGAGCTTCCCCTCCTAGTATATATCTTCATAGAGGGGCTTAATTTTTTTGGGTGGAGTGAATAGGCGGAACTAACTGGAATTCCGTATCTATTCGAATCGAGGAGAAATATAGCGCAAGTTTGCGCTGGGCCAACAAAAGCGTGACCGATTTCTAAGACCCGAGGTCAGACACTTGAGAGACCGGCAATTAGCGCCGCCATATTTACATTATCATCCACCAAATAGCTACGCTACAAGACAGCTACTTTAATCGTCCCGCGTGTACGTCCGACCGCAACCATCACGATAGCAATCGCGAGAACTATCATATACGGCACCACCGTAACCACCACCGCCACCGGGAACCGCACAGCTACCTCCCCGTCTCGGACCAAAACGTTTTTTTGCGTCGGCACAGCAATCCTCTCGTGCCTGCCAACCTTTTTTTGTCCTCGGATAGCACCTACCGCACCATGGGCACGGAGCATAATACTTATACTCGATCTCGGACAAAATCCAGTCATAAATATGGAAGGGGATGTAGGTCACGATTCGAAAAAGTATAAAATGCTCACTCCATTTTCTACGACGTTGTCTAGAATTAGCGTATACATTATAAGACGGCATCTCGAAATTCGCCATGTACGCCACCACCTTTTCTGTAAATTTACCAGCTTTCGCTCAGTATAAAATACTATGTTAACTGCTCAAAAATCCGCCCACAGGGGCCAAATGTAACAGAATGTTTATTATGTTACATCTGGCAGATAACTTAATGGCTAAATCCCACAAAATGCCGTTTTATCACTAAATTCACGCCTCATTAAAAAGAAAACGGCGCAGGAATTACTAAATATTGGCAGATAAACCATGCTTGTTGTAAAAATTTGGGGACGGTATTTGGACAAAAATAATTTTTTCCTTGAATCTTGTCAATCTTGATGTTAAAATAGGTTACAGTATAAACAAAATGTTACGAGTGTCCTCTTGTTCTTGATAGGTTATACTTATTTCTATCAAAGAAAAAAGGGGGCTTTATTTATTATGGCAGCAACAGAACCAATCAGGGACAAGAAACAGTTAAAGGAACTCGCAAATTATTTTTTGAAGAAAGGACAGCTGCGTAATTATACGCTTGTGTTGATGGGGACATATACCGTTCTTCGGATTAGCGACCTGCTGCGGCTTAAATGGTCGGATGTGTATGACGAAGAAAGACAGGCATTCCGTACCCATATTACCGTGACAGAGAAGAAGACCAAGAAAAAGCGCACCATTGCTTTAAACCCACAGCTGCTGGGCGCACTCAGGCAGTGTTACCTCCACCGCCGGGGCGATTATATTTTTGCCAATAACCGTAAAGAGCCAAAGGCAATCAGCCGGGTGCAGGCGTGGCGGATTATCCATGCCGCAGTAGTGGAACTGGGGATTATGGGCAAGATCGCCTGTCATTCTTTGCGGAAGACTTGGGGATATCATGCAATCACAAACGGGGATGTATCACTGGCAGTAGTTGTAGATATCTATAACCACAGCAGTTACGAGACTACCAAGCTTTATCTCGGCATAAGACAGGATGAGCGAGACGAGGCGATACTTAAGATGACATTGTTCTGAACCCACAACAGATATTTTTTAAAAGTGTTTATATTCATGCCGTAAGATGTTATAATAGTTTTAATAGGATTATGCCAATTTCATATTAGAAAGAAGGAGGAGAGCCGGGATGAGTACATTAGAAAACACGATTTCCATGCTGGAAGTGCTGCCGGAGACCGATCTGATTAAAATCCAGGATTACGCCAAAAGCCTGTTCAAGCAGCGCGGGGCAGAGTATCCATTCCCATTGCTGGGCGAAGAGGATATCATCAAGATTGCAGAGACTTCTGAACGGCAGATTGCCAACGGCGAGTGCAAAAACGCCAAGGATTTTCTTTCAGATCTGAGGCAGGAATATGGTATATGAAGTTATTTTTTCAGCGGAAGCACAAGAACATTTTAGAAAAATTCTCCATTATCTGATTTATGAACTCCAAAGCGACCAGGCGGCGTCCAGGGTTGCAGATGATATGGAGGAAACCACAGCAAGGCTTTCCACTGTGGCTGGCAGCCTTAAGCTGTGTGACCATCCCCGCTTGCGGGCTTTAGGATATCGGACAATTCATTTCAGACGGCATAAATATTTTATGCTGTATAAAATCGCAGGCAACGAAGCACATGTCCTCGGAATCTTCCATGACCTGCAGGATTATGAGAACATTTTTTAGATATAAATGCTAAAAGTAAAGTAATAAGATACTTAATATCTCGGAGCCAGTTCCCTGGAGTAAACATCCGTATAACTCGACTGATACCTTCCAGCCTGCGCAAAGGACCAAAGATAAGTTAGTGCGCTAAGGTTAAATACTTCACTAGAAACGTTCTTGTTGGACCGGTCACCGTGCGAACCAGTGAAGCTAACAAGATTATCCGCCCCGAACGTGCGATGCAATTTGACTGAGTTCGCAATCACTGGACCATTGATCTGTAGCTGATTATCACAAGTGGCATTGGCATTACGGTTCAAGCTCCGTGTCTCAGTAGTATTGTCTTGCCAATCCTTACAAGTATCGATATCACCGGTAGCAATCAGCCAGGCATCAAGTCGAGTTACGCTTGGGTCGATCGCGATATCACCATCAACGTAGATTACCACTTGTGGCAGTTCATAGATATTCTCTTTCTTAGCACTATCCAAGGTTACATTGCCATTGATTGTTAGAGTACCGTTAGCCCCGCCTGGGTTGAAGTAGAGAATTTGTGTACCAGCTACACCGCTAGCACCGGAATAGGTCGTCGCTGATTGATTCGACGCATCGTTCGTAGCGCTACCTTTGAGATATGCCGAGAGTCGCGTATCGTAAGAAGAGTTATAGTTAATCCCCGAGTTTCCGAGTGCACTGCCGCTTGACTTTAATCCATCGTTGGAGATAGTCAACCAAGCCATTTTCCAATCATTACCGCCTCCACTTGGATTGACTAGACCAGGAAGACCGGCGCCATAAGCCCCGCTTGAGGCAAAGCGACTAATATTGCTGCCGGCAACTGCAAGATTTTCCGCCCAAGAACCGTAAGTAGTTTTATTGCCGTCGTCATTCAATTTTGTAGGCTGACCGCTATTCGCATCATTGTGGCGCGGAGCAGTTGAAGAGACAATCCCTCCGCCCGAGAAGATGCTACCATTCCAAATCGCAAAGTTGGGTTTCTTGGCAATAGTACGGCAAGCTGGGCTATAGTTGGTCCAATAATCTTTGCCATTGACGTGCGTCCAAGTTGCTGCGTCATCGGTAAGATTTTCTGCAGTCTCACCCTTCACGACCCCCCACCAATAGCCCCACTTATAACCGTAAGAGTTACAATACTTGGCGCCAACGTTATCGGGTACGGCGATATTAATCTGCTTCGTAAACGCACCGCTTGAACTTGGAATTTTCTCAACCTTGATCCCAGACAGACCATCGGTGTTTTCTGCCACGCTAAGACCATCGCCGCTAAACTCAGCGCAAGTAGTGCCGCCAAAACCAATCAGCGCGGCTTTGGACCCGAAGTAGACACATGGGTCACTCGGCTGGTGCGCCATGCCACTGTTCATGGCGGCAGCACTCGCGACATCATCCCGCACCACGAAACCGACTGCAGAATAATCCGTTACCCGGCGAGTTGGGACCGACTTGGCTTCGACTTTCCAACCGATATTCGTCTGCTCACCAGCAAACATTACATCAGCATTGCTGCTACCATTGCTCTTCGGACCGTATGGATCCGGACCACCTTCAGGAGGATTCTCCGGGCGAGTAATCTCGATACAGGCCTCGGAATCCTCAGAGTCACCATTGGCTTGTGGCGTTCCATAGATCCACTGCGGGCCAATTGACCACGGACCAGTCCAAATTAATTTCTCGGTAATTGGCGTAGTATAGCTCTTTGGAGTGTATTTAATCTTGTGGCAGACTCTGTAGGTCTTGCCAGGTTCCATACCGGAAATAGTATAGGTATTACTTGCGACTAGCTCATTTTGATTCTGAGTGTTCTTATCTATACCAGCTTTGTAGGTACCATTCTCGCTTTTAGAGTTCTCGGCAACTTTACCGGTATCACCAGTTAACTCATAGCTAAGGCTCGTAGATGAGCCGACATAGACCCAGTCACCGACGCAAGTTATATTCTCTCCGGAGCCTACGGTGTATGCACAGGAGTCCCAATAGCGCCAAATATTATGGTTAGTATCCTTGATATCGAAGCCCATATTATGCGAAAACGTAAATGTTAACTCTGTGCTATCGGTGCTAACCTTGAGACCAACGGCTTTATCCCAGTCGGAAGTCTGCTTGCCTGGGTTGTATCCGCCGAGCTGCGAAGAGGCATTGGGAACTTCGACACTGGAGTTGGCCTTAAATTTGTCGGTGGATTCCTCTGGTTTGTCGACATGGCTAACATTGACACAAGCCCTGGTGTGTGCACGACCAGCCTCATCTGTCACCCCCTCGCTGTTATTAAACTTAAACTTGGTAGGCTCTACTGTCATGGTATGGCAATATTCATCGCCAGCATTAACGGTATAGTTGACACTCCCTACCTTTTCCTGTTTATCCGTAGTTTCCTTAGCAGGGATTGCCCACAGTGTTTCGCAAGTCCATTTGCCATCACAGGCATCATACTTATCACCTGACTTACCACCTTTTACATCCCAATATAAATCAAGAGTAATCCCTTTATACTTCTTTGCTTTTTGCTTAACAGCTGCCCAGCCATCACTCGTATTTTTATAGTACTGATTATGCCATATTTGACCGGATATTTGCGAAGTCGAAGTCTGTACGGAAACCGTCATCGCCGCTGTCTTTTCAAGCGAATTATCGTAATTTTTTGAACCCACATCAGCTCCTGTTTTATCGCCACTTACGCCTGAGACGTTAATACCGGAATCGGCTTTTATGGCACCAGTCCTTGGGTCAGGATCTTCATTACCGCAAAACCAAGTCGTATTTTCCCAAGATGTATTTCCATCAAAAGCTGATCTATAATACTCATAAGCTTCTTTTGCGTCAGCCCAGTCTTTAGTATCAGCCAAAACAGTCGGTCCGACAAACTTATACCAACCGGTTGAATACGGAGGTTGGACTTGGGCTACATGTACGTTCTTATTGGGGCGATCGAGTACTTGTTTCCCTTGGAAGGAACCATCCCCATTCACCCACTCATACGCTAAAATCCAAATCCCCTCGACATCCTCTTCGGCACAAGTATTCGCCGGTCCACTATAGTTGGCTATAGAAGAGACCTGAGAGAGCGTATAGTATCGCCAAGATACGCCAAATTCTCCACAGAAAGTAGAATGGCCATTTAATCCTCCGCATGGGGTGCTTGCTGGAGGTTTACCCCCATTCGCGCCGGTTACATTGCCGGCCGATACACCATGGGAGAAGAACATTATGCCGCTCAAAACAGCCAACGAGCAAAAAATCGTACTCAATACGCCATATAAAATAGTTTTTCTTACATTAGACACTCTCATTGCATACACTCCTGTTTACTGCACAGTTGCTGGATTTTTTCTCCTTCAATCCTAAACGCCTCCTGGGCTTTTTCTGTATCTCCATTACTGTCGTAAACGGCATACAGAGTTGCATAATATGTTATCTGATCTTGCAAGCTTAACTCATCAAGGTTTATTTCATCAGTGAGACTTATGACCTTGTCATAATCTGAATTTTGATACGCAAGCACCATCGCCGCAATTCGGATTGAGCCCGCCTGTGCCTCCCCTTGTTTTGACTGTACGGCATTATCTACAGCTTGAGTAACTTTCTCCATACCAGCAGCGTTATCGGAGCCATTATCCGAACCTGCATTATATATCTTTTGGAGTTGAGCTACATAATTATTTACTGCCTCATTCCCCATGCCGTCATCATTATTTGTGTTGTCGTCCAAAACTAGCGAAGCTGTAGTACCCTCATCATTGGAAGAATGTATTAGAGTAACTACCGCCCATATCGACACGGCGAGGACAATAGTACCGAATATGCCAAGAGTAGTATAGAACCATCGGGGTCGCCTCATTTATAGTCCCCCCCCCAGTTTATTTGTACAAAATCCGACAGATGCTGCTGAAGTCATGCCCACAGGCTGTGAATATGGGGCATCTGTGGCGCTCATTTCCTCCTGGAACTCGTTCATGGTTATGATTATAGCATACTTTATGCTGCAAATAGAAAAATAGATTAGCTTAGTTGTGGGAATGGTTTCGTTCAACTTTCTCCGTACGGGTCACTACAATCGCTCGGGTGGCAACATTAACGGGCACACTACGAGCGGTAACTGGTGGTCTACTACTGCTGGTCTTAGTATGGATGGTCACTACTTGAATACGTTCCCGACGTATGTCGGTCCTCAGTATAGCTATTCCCGTGGCTACGGTTTTGCCGTTCGCTGTGTGGTACGGGAGGGGTGAGAGAAGAGTAAACTCATACAAAAATCAGTTAATGCTTTTGGTGCAAAATGGTGCATCGTGTAAAATCACTCTCAAAACTTCACCATCTTCACAGTATAATTCCCTACTCAAGTTCCTACTCATTTGTCGTCATCAACCATAAAATAAGGCGTTCACCCCTATAAATCGGGGCAAACGCCTTATTTATTTTGTATCAAACGTGACGTGCTAACTTGCTGGGGGCATAACTCCCCGTACCGGTTTTCACAATCAAAAACATGCCTTTCATGAATATGCGGAGTGCCTTCATCAAGATGGAGCGCCCAGTCCAGAAGATGGACATGGGAGCCGAAACGCCGTTCAAACTCTGCATAAAACTCATTCACAATCTGGAACAAGGTTTCCGGCGGGACGG
>CANOTH010000035.1 GCA_947570505.1 uncultured Candidatus Saccharibacteria bacterium | reverse complement strand
AATCTAAGTATAGAACTTACCTTATTTTGTTGCAAAGGTAGTGGAGCAATACGTTACTATTGATAATTTTAAGAATGTGTGTCATAATGATAAGATAGGGGTATGATACAAGCTATTGCTGACATAAACAACCCTAGAAAATTAATAAGGAGGTGGTCTAATTGACCCAACGTAAAATTTTGTACGAAGCAGCCAATCTTCTGTGTATGTTTCGTATAATTATTGCCGTGGTTATGGCAATAATGCCTAGGCATTATTGGTTTGTGGCGGTGCTTTGTTCACTAGCCCTGATCAGCGATGTGCTGGATGGTTGGTGCTATCGCAAGTTCACGAAAGCACGGCCTTACAAGCACTGGTTTAATCGCCTACCCATCACTTTAGATCCTATAGCGGATTTTTGTTTTGTAGTGGGCGGCATAGTCTATTCCAAGGGCCACAATGTTACGGTATATACCATACTAGCGATTTTGCTGATAGTGGTAATTACAATCAATGTAGGTGTACAAGCTTGCTCAGACTTAATGTGGTCAATCATCATGACAGGCTTTACCTATCTTTGGTTTGCGCTGATGATTGCAACCCTAGTAGCGGTGTGGTATGTGAGTGTACCGATAACCTGGTTCGCGGGAGTAATTGTAACAATGATGATTTTTTATATGCTTTGGGCTAAAACTAGAGTCAAAAGTCGCACCATTCGTAGAAGGGGGTAAAATGAATGTGGGAATATGTAATTGGGATCATAATCGGCCTGGCAATAATGAACTGTATGAGCTTTGTCCTGATGAGAGTTAGGTGGAGAGAGACCAGTAAGCTGAGCGGTGAATTCGTGCAGCAAATCGGCAACCATGCTAGCAAAACAATGGATTATTTCATTGCTGGCAACTTGAATCAGCCGGAAGCGGCTTTTGAGTTTATGCGCAGTGAATTCGGTGAAAATTTTACTTACGTTAACTATAGTACTCATGGTTGGAGTGCGTTTGACACGGTGGAAAAAATTGCCACAGATATCATTGAGCATAGTTATCAAGCGAGGATTTTTACAATCTCGGTTGGTGATCACGTGGCGAGATATTTGGAACATTACGGAACACGGGACATAAAAATCTATGCGATTAACCCTTGCTCTAATCACACCACTTTACGGCGGCCATTATCACTTTTGCTAGTGATGGGTGCACCGCTTTTGGGCTTGCTGTGTTGCAGTTTGGGTTGGCTGAGCATTATTCCAGTGATTCCAACTGTGGGTGGCAAATATTCACTGATGCTCTTAGCTGATCAGTATATGACGATTGCTTATGATCTGCCGCCCCGCGCCGCTGCTAAGACAGTTGGGGTGATTTGCAGTAAAAATGATGAGCTGCTCAGAAATGAGATTATTCGGCAAATTTTTGGTTCTGCTAAAATTGTCGAGATTGATGCTACGCATGGCGACACGGTGGGTGCTGGATCGAAATATTTGCAGGGCATGCAGGAATTATTAGACGCACCGACATAAAATTGCCTCCTCTTGTACAAGAGGAGGCAATTTTGTTGTAGGTTTTGTGAGGGGAGGAAAACTTAGCGGAACTGACTCGCATACCAATGATCATAGGACTCAAGATATTGACGTAAGAGCGGTCGGGCATTACCACCGCAACCGCCAAAGACCATTTCGGGATAGTCGGTCTGAGCAGAACGCACTTTTTCGATATGTTCCACACGATAATCCAAAATTAAATTGGCAATTTCGCGATAACTGTAATTCCGAAAATCGCCCAGATCAAACGGATCCGGATTGCTCATATCAAACCAGTGACAACCTGCACCAGTACAGCGATCAACCGTCAAATGGTTATGATTATCAATATGAATGGCACCGAAAGTGGCCGGGCAAAGCGGTACCTGATAGTACCAATCAAACTTGTTCCTGATCCAGCCACGAAAGTTCGCCAACTCAGTATACGTAAGTTTTTGCTGTTGGTAAAGCTTGCCGGTACAATAGCCGGCCTCTTCCAATTCTCCCAGCAGCGGATAGACATTATGCATTATGGCTTCGTAAAACAACTGAGGCAGCTCGTCGAGATTATCCCGCATGGGAACAATTGAGGCACAGACATTAGTACCATTAGCGGCCTGAGGATGATCCCACTGCTGCACGGCAACTTCGTAAATCTGTTCACGGTGCCGTAGCTGCAGGTTAGCCTCGTCTTTGCTTACTCCCATGAAGTGAGCCACTTTTTCGACCTGATTAGACATGACCTGGACTTGAACCGATAAGCGCCCCCCACCGAGATGCTTATTTAGTTTTTCGTCCCAATAAAGGCCATTGTTAAACAGGGCAAAGTTGACTCCAATTTCCGCTGTCCGGTCTAAGAGCTCCAGGAGCTTGGGCAGGTTTTCGGTGGGTTCAGTAGGTTCGCCTAAACCACAGATAAAACACCATAGCGGCTCGGATTGGTGTTCGGGCGAAAAATAGTTCCGACTCTGACGCATTTCACCCAGCAAGCGAACGACCTCGTTAATATCGAGATTAGCTGATTCGTGAAGTGAGCTGCAGGAACTATCGCAATGACGACAATGGGCATTGCAAGCGGAACCGAGCTGGAGGTCGAGAATACTAAATTCTCCTTCCCAACTATCCTGTAAAGATTGCTTAGCTAAACCAGAGTCCCAAGGGCGATAGAACGGATATTGACCATTTTGTGTGATTTTCATTCATCACACCTCCTCTCTTAAAAGTATGTATGAATTTACAATTCTATACATCACAAACTAGACACAAAATGTGCCTTACTTTCATTGTAGCATAAATTTGTGATTTCGTCAATTACTATCTATAGATGTCCGGTTTTTAATTCGGTGTGGTATAATATTGTTATGAAATTATCTGAAGAACTAATCTGGAGAGGTTTTCACGCCGAAACCTCAATCAACGACCCGGCGGAATTAGATAACCGAGCGAGCAAGAAGTTCTATTGGGGAGCTGATCCTTCGGCTGATTCCCTGACCATTGGTAACCTCGCGGCTGCCATGATGTGTGCCTGTTTCGTACGTCACGGTTATGAGCCGTATCTCTTGGTAGGGGGAGCGACGGGGCAGATTGGTGATCCGAAGGATAACGGCGAGCGCGATCTCAAGTCGCTTGAGGAAGTTGAGCACAATAAGGCCTGTATTGCAGCGCAAATGCAGCGAATTGTCAAGAGCGATCAGCTAACCATGGTGGATAATTATGATTGGTTTAAGGATATCAATTATTTGAGTTTTTTGCGCGAGGTAGGTAAAGCCTTTTCGATGACGCAGCTGCTCGACCGGCAGTTCGTGCAGAATCGGATTGGCGAAGGCGGTAGTGGGATTTCTTACGCGGAGTTCTCTTACACTTTGATTCAGGGATATGATTTCTTGCATTTATATCGGACTTATGGGATAGATTTGCAGCTCTGTGGAGCGGATCAATTTGGTAACTGTTCGAGCGGGATTCATTTGATTAAGCGCCTGGAAGATGCGAAGGCCGATGCTTGGTCTACTCCTCTAGTGATTGATCCGGCGACGGGACGCAAGTTTGGTAAGTCTGAGGGCAATGCTGTCTGGCTAGACAGTGCTAAAACTTCGATTTTTGACTTTTATCAGTTCTGGATTAATCAGCCTGATACCGCGGTAGAGTACTTGATGAAGATTTATACTTTGCTCGAAAGAGAGGAGCTGGAAGAGATTCTGGTCAAGCATGCTGAGCACCCAGAGGAGCGCTTGGCACAAAAGGCTTTGGCAAAAGGTGTGACTGAAGTAGTGCATGGAGCAGAGGCGGCTACAGCAGTGATTGCCCTGAGTGAGAGGCTGTTCACGGAAGATTTGAGTGGTCTGAGTGGTGAAGAAATTGTGGAGTTTGGGCAATACCTAGCAAAGGGTCAAATGGGCAATAAACTGTTTGATTTGCTAGTGAATACTGGATTATGCGCGAGCAAAAGTGAAGCGCGAAAACTAGCTAGCGCAGGAGCGATTAGTGTAAATGGTATCAAAGTTAAAGAGGATGTAGCGGTAGAGCAAGTGGCGATTCTGAAACGTGGTAAAAATAAGTTTGCCGTCGTAATGTAGGGAAAAGAGGTCTCGCTGGGAGACCTCTTTTTTACTAATTGACATCGCGAAACTTTAGGGGCTTGAGACGAGAAACGTAGAGTTTGCCGAGTAGCCCAATTGGCAGGGCGAAAGTACCGACTAATTCCTCAACATGGCCACGGAAGCCTTGCTTGAAGATATAGACTCCATTATCCGCAAAGGGCTTAACCCCGTAGAAATTATAATTATCGTAACCTTTTTTGATGGCTTCTTGAATCATAGACCATTGCAAGAGATGGGCGCCACCATATTTTTGAAATTTGCGAATAGATCCACCATAAAGATAAGAAAGCTCATTGTCGTCATAAAGAAACATGGCGGCCGTCGTCGGAACATAGCCGTCTATAGCCGTAGCTTGATCGTCTTCTGGCAGCTGATCGGCAGGAATCTCGGCAATCATGAGCCTAGCATGATTGCCAAAGCGGCGCTTCATAGACGAATAATATTCAGCAGGCGGATCCTGAAACTTTTGCCGTTCGCCGGTTTCGGCAACAATGGATTTGAAGAGCTCAGCATCCTTTGCGTCAACTTCACGCAGGCGAATTTGTAATTTTTGAGCTTTGCGAATTTGACGACGATGTCCTTCACGAAAGCTCGCAAATAATTCATCTGGCTGGCGCCCCTTGAGGTAAAGCTGATAATGCCATTTAAGTTGCTCAAATTCGCCCAGATATTTGTAACCTAATTGCTCAAATTCGGATTGTAGCTCGGTATGCTGATGATCTTCTTCTGGCACGGTATCTTGCCGATCTGTTACTTCTCGCACAATCTTGGGCATAACGGTTAGAACGATGGCTTTCTTTTGGCGGCAAAACTCGCGTGCACCCTTAGTGATAGCTTTTAGAACATCGAGATGGTTATCGGCATTGTAATCCATCAGCCAGCCTCCAGCAATACGAAAACATTTGCGACCAAAATGCCAGGGTCGACCCAGGATGAGACCTGCTGCTAAAATTTGGCCTTCTGGATTCTTGAGGCCAACTAAGTAAGATTCCCGTCCTAAATCTTGGTAGCGCTGGTACATTTCTGAAGCTTGTAGGAAATTATTACTAGAAAATTTCGCCTGCTTGAATTCTACTAACGTCAACTCTGTAAATTCCATGTATATGATTATACTATATTGGATAAGTAAATGACGAGAAAGTGACATTTTGACACTACTTATACTGTATTTAAGGCACTTGTGTTATAATCAATACATGATGAAAACTGCGAAGAAACCTAGTGATAAGACTATTCCTAGGAGTAAATTGGGGGCTTATTCTAATTTGACACCAGAAAAAACTCGCAAACTGACCAGTACTAAATCACAGAGCAAAGGATCGAAGTTGCGACCCTTGCCCAAAGAACAGCCAGCGAGGTTTTTTGCACACTTTCGTTGGGAGAGGATTCGTGCTTACTGGTTTTCTAAGGCGGGTTTGAAACGAGTGGGGAAAATTTTTGCGGCTTGTTTTTTGCTGGGGATTATTGGTGTAGGGGCACTATTTGTTTACTATAAGAGTCAGTTGAGGGATATTCAGCTGAATGATTTGACGATTTCTGATACTGTTAACGTGTATCTAGATCGGAATGGGGTGGTACTATGGGAAGACAAAGGTGATGCGGATTACCGTTTGGTAGTAAATGAAGACGAGATTTCAACTTATGCCCGTCAGGCGACTGTAGCAATTGAGGATCGGAGCTTTTATACTCACCCTGGAGTAGATATTTCTGCTCTACTGAGGGCAGTGCTTTCTACTGTGACGGGTAAAGGGGTGCAGGGTGGCTCTACTCTGACACAACAGTTGATTAAGCAAATTTATTTCTCTGATGAAGCGGCATCCGAGAATCGTGGTGGTATTGCGCGTAAGATTAAAGAATTGATCCTGTCGATTGAGCTGGAAAAGATGTATAGTAAGGAACAGATCATTACTATGTATCTGAACGAGTCACCTTACGGTGGACGGCGCAATGGCATTGAGAGTGCTGCACGTACCTATTTTGGTAAGTCCGCAAAGGAACTGAATCTGGCTGAGTCGGCACTACTAGCGGCAATTCCGAATAACCCAGCGATTTTGAACCCATATTATGAACCTGGCAACGAGATGCTGATTGCTCGGCAACATAAAACTTTGGATGTGATGGCAGAAATGGGCTACATCACAGCTGATGAAGCGGCAGCCGCCAAAGAAGTACCAATTCTTGACCAGATTTTACCTGAATCAAATCAGTATGCTAATATTAAGGCTCCACATTTTGTAATGGAGGTAAGGAAACAACTTGAGGAGAAGTACGGTATGCAGACCATGCGTACTGGTGGCTATACTATTACTACAACTCTGGATTATCGCGCTCAAGAGATGGCGGAGGCGGCGATTGCTGAGGGTGCTAAATTGCGTTACATGAATAATAGCGATAATTTAGCTTTGGCTTCGGTTGATGTCGAGACTGGACAAGTGATCGCCATGGTGGGGTCGGTGGATTGGAATACTCCGATTTACGGTGAGGTAAATGCTGCGACGGCCAATCTTGAGCCCGGCTCTAGTATTAAGCCTTTGCTAGACTATGTACCATTGTTCTCATTAACCGGTGATAATGTCTACGGACCAGGTACAGTCTGGCGCGATGAAAATATCGACCATATTTATTGTGCTGGTTATACGGGTAGTTGCGCACTGCGAAACTTTTCTGGACGTTTCTATGGAAATGTGTCTTTGCGACAGTCATTGGCGGGTTCCTTGAATATTAATGCGGTTAAGGCACTTAGTGTAGTAGGTATTGACAGAGCTCTTGAGATACTTCACGGCTTGGGCGATAAGTCATATTGTGCCGATAACAGTATGGCTGGTTTATCAATGGCAATCGGTAGTGGATGTACTGTGAAGATGGTAGAACATGCCAATACTTATGCCTCAATCGCTCGTGGTGGCACATATAAGGAGTTGGCCTATGTCCTTGATATTAAGGATTCTAACGGTAAAACAGTTGAGACTTGGCATGATTCTGCACCTGAGCGGATTGTTGACGAGCAAGTAGCTTATGAGATTTCCAGTATTCTGAGTGATGCAGATGCTCGTCGCATTACCTTTGGCAGTGAAGCTACGGCATTTGGATTCGTGGTACCAGGAGTGTGGACAGCTTCAAAGACTGGTACTACTACTACGAGCGATAGTTCGGTTTCTAAAGACTGTTGGCTAGCTAGTTACTCGACTGCAGTGGCAACTACGGTTTGGAATGGTAATCACGATGGTTCTGGTCTTTCTGTCACAACTAATGCAATTACTCGAACAGTAGTTAATAGCTACATGGAGAATGTACATAAGAACCTCTACCAGCAAGAAGGAAAATGGAAGCCTGGTGATCAGCCAGTGAAACCAGCTGGCATTCAAGAGCTAACTATAAACGGTAGAAAAGATATTTGGCCAAGTTGGTACAATAATAAGAACTCCGTTGTGACCGAAAAAGTCGAGTTCAATAAAGATACAAAATTGAGGGCTAACGACTGTACTCCAGCTGATAAACGTATTGAGATTGAGATAGTACGAACAAAGGATCCGGTATCAGGAACTGAGATTCTCAGCTTGCCAGACGGTTATCATTATGATGAGTTCGATGTTTGCCAGACCGTTACGACTACAATTCGCTTCAACCATCATAAAGAAGATGGATCTGGAAAAGAATGGCTAGGTATTAATATTGAAGAAGGGTCAACTGTAGTCTTGGTCAGCTATGTTATCACCGTAGATGGCAAAGAGGAAAAATCTGGAATTTTCACTCCGGAGATCCGGGACAATGGTCTGCGCTATGATATTAAGGGTGGCGAATCACAGCTGGTGATAGAAGTAACTGACAGCAGTGGCAAGAAGTATAGTCGAGTCTTTAACGACTTCTAGCGAGAGTAGAGATGAGTGCTCCTAGGTTGATAGCTAGGAGCACTTCATTTTGAGTGTGGTGATTTTAAAGTTAATAACTTATTTCTTACGATTCTTGGTCTTTGTGAGAGTTCTCTTTGCTAAGTTGGTAACTTTTTTGGCACCTCTAGAAGTTTTTTCGGAACGATCCGGCAAGACTTTAGCAAAAACCATGGTGCCAGCGGCAGTTTGATTAGCACGTTGCAACTCGATTTCGGCCTCCTGACCCACTAACTGACTGGCGCGATCTACAACTACCATTGTGCCATCTTTCAGATAGCCTACACCTTGATCCTGCCCACTGCCCACTGCGACAATTCTAACTGTGGTGTGTTCACCTGGAGCATAGTCATTTTTTAAGGCTAGCGCCAATTCATTCAGGCTCAGTACTTCGATATGCTCGGTAGCAGCAACTTTTTTGAGATTAAAATCGTTAGTCATGATAATCCCGCGATTAGTCCGAGCAAGTTCCAGCAAGCGATCATCAACTGGTGTATGATCTAAGGCATCATCAATAATCTCAAGGTTGAAATGTATAATTCTTTCTAGATCGCGCACCACGTCTAGCCCAGCCCGCGCGCGCAAACGTTTGTCACGATCTTTGCCGTCAGCCAGCATTTGTAATTCATGGATAACACTGCGAGGTATTAGCATATCATCACTAATAAAGCCTGTTTTCATCACTGGTAGTAGGCGCTGGTCCATCAGGGCAGAAGTATCAACGTAAATTTTGCGTTTGGGATTAGAATTGAGGAGTGGTTTGTGCGTACTTTTCAGCGTCAAAATGGTGGTTTCTGCTAAAATCAATAGACAAATTGTTGAAATAAAAATTTCCATTCTTGTATTATACTATAATTATGATATAAAAGCTAGGCATGTTTTAATCCTCGCTATGTCGTTATGAAGTCCGCGTTCTGGGTTGGAGCAGTCTAGTCAGTGATCGCTAACTAATATACCAAACAGCGGACGGGGAAACCGAAGTAACGAGGGTATGGGCCGTGGGATG
>CANOTH010000034.1 GCA_947570505.1 uncultured Candidatus Saccharibacteria bacterium | reverse complement strand
TGGCAGGAGTCGCGCATCGAACGAGCCCGTATCTCCGACATCAAGTATCACTACGTCCTGATGCACGGAGGAGTTAACTCCGAAGGTCTCGACAGTATTCAGAGCTGGTTCCGCGACCCTGAACGTGTCAAGCAAATCGAAAAAGAGGTGAAAGACTACGAAGGCCGTGTGCAGGAAACTGCCCGCGCCCTCGACCAGAAGCACCGCCTCGAAGAAAAAATCAACGAACTCAATTCCAAAACCAACAAGAAAAATTCCAGAAAATGACAGCACTCAACAACATCAACCAGCTCCTCTCGCGTGTAAAAAACATCTTTGTCCGTAAGGCTACACCCGCTACCAACGCTGCAACAAGCGCAGAACCGCCCACCGACATATCGGTCGTAAGCGACTCTCGACTGAAAGCAGCACTTGCCGACATCGAGAAATATCTCGCCGACAACTTCGGCACTCCGACCACGAAACTGCAATATAAGGAGTACACCAACGGAGCCAGTCTTACCTCGGAAGATGCGACCTTTGCCGTGTCGCTCGTAATCCTGACGACTGCGGACGGAGCCTTTAAACTCCCCGACAACGTGCTATTGCTCGGTGGAGTCCCCTCGACAAACGATATAAAATGGCTCGCCGCCGAACTGAGAAAGTTCACCAACTTCCTCATGCAGCTCTGCCCCAAGCACCGCATCCAGCACCTCGCCTTTGCCTTCGACAAGACCGAGAGTGACGATCCTCACTTCGTCAAAGTTAACGGCCTGCCGCTTGCGCAGCAAGAACCCGACATCACCTGCCTCCGCCTCTACTAATCCCCAATCCCACCACATCACCCCGACAAGACTCACCCTCTTGCCGGGGTGTCTTTGTTCGTTATATTTCACAACACAATTCTTTGTCATGTGAAGAATTTTCATTAAATTTGCAGATGGATAACAAATATTATTGACATGGAAACTGATATAAACCGATTAAAAGTAGTTTTAGCAGAGAAAAAGAAGACAAACAAATGGCTATGTGAGCACTTAAATGTAAATCCATCTACAGTTTCAAAATGGTGTACTAATAGTTCGCAGCCCGATTTGCCTACTCTTGTTAAAATAGCACGGCTATTAGAAGTTAATGTTGATGATTTGATTAATAGTAAGGTTATAGATTAGAGTTTACGCTATGTTCTATAAGATAATAGAAAGGAAGAGAGATGAATGGCTCAACTCGCCCTGTTGTGTCGTTTCTGACCTCATATCTTATATTGAACGTCAGCATAGAATGCGTGATGCTCAGATTGAATCTATAAAAACCTATCTGTTCCTGAAGATTGAATGTAAAAATCAGCCTTTATGGGAACTTTTTGCTTCGGGAAAATTTAATTCTACAAATGTAGATGACCTTGAAGTTAACAGAGCTACAAGGGAAATACTTGAGGCGAATCCTGCAGCATTGGCATTGTGGGAGTATGCCTCTATAAGTGACGAGAATGGCAATGTAAACTCGCCAAAGATTGTTGCAGCCATTAAAAAAGCACCGGACTCAATTGATTATACAGGAGTCATCAAGGAACTTTTTTTCAATGTAACCTATCCTGATTATCTGTTCAGTATACCTATGGGAGCCGGCAAAACCTATCTTATGGCGGCTTTGATATATCTGAATTTATATTTCGCTTTGGCAGAGCCGGATAATCCCATTTTTGCTCATAACTTCATCCTTTTTGTTCCGTCCGGACTGAAATCTTCGATTGTCCCGAGTCTGAGAGATATACAGAATTTCAACCCATTATGGATTTTGCCAGATCCGGTTGCCTCAAATCTGAAAAGCCTCATACAATATGAGTGGCTACAGGAGTCTTCATCTGCTTCTAAGAGCAATATAGTGAAGAATCCAAATGCGCGAAAAATCAGCATGCATACAGCGAATCCAAATCTTATGGGTCTCGTTGCCATGACGAATGCTGAAAAGGTTATCCTTGACCGAGTTGACAATAATTTCAGCATCGACGAGTCGCTTCTGAAATCGTTGCCGGAAGATGAACGCAAAGAGTACGAGGCGACACGCCAAGCTAATGAACTGCGAGAACAAATAGGCAAGATTCCCGGATTGTGCGTCCTAATTGACGAAGTTCATCATGCCAGCGATGACCAAAAGCTGCGCAAGGTCGTGAATAAATGGATGGAACAAAGTAATTTTAATTCTGTGCTTGGGTTCTCCGGAACACCGAATATGGATCCGGCTTCACGAATTAAGATTACTGATGAGTTGTCGGTAAAATGTACTCAGTACGCAAATGTCGTAACGTACTATCCGCTTATCAACGGTATTGGCAACTTCTTGAAAATACCTACCGTACGTCATGCCAATCTCGACTCAACAGAGATTATAAGCCGAGGATTAAGAGAATTTTTCGATAAATATGCCGAGACTGTCTATTCTAACGGAACATCGGCTAAGGTGGCAATTTATGCCCCTAAAATCAAGGATCTTGAAGAAGATATTTACCCGACCGCATGTGCTATATGTGCAGAGTTGGGAATTAATCCCACGGAATCAATTCTAAAGTACCACAAAGGTAACTCTGACTATCAAATCGATGAAGATGCCCAGTTCGAATTTTCTACTCTTGATTCCCCTACATCCAAGAAAAGGATTATCCTGTTAGTTGGTATCGGCCGCGAGGGCTGGAACTGTAAAAGTCTTTCCGGAGTAATTTTGTCTCAGCGCAATTCATGCCCACAGAATATGGTATTGCAGATCAGTTGCCGGTGTCTGCGAGAAGTTGATAACGCCCGTAAGGAAACGGCTTTGATTTGGCTCAACAAGTTCAATGCCGACAAACTTAATCAGCAGTTGCTAGAACAGCAATATACCACAATCACAGAATTTGGTGGTAAGAAACCTGATGATCTTGTAACGCTTAACCGCTACTCTCGTATGGAGCGGTTGAAATTGCCTCCTATTGACTATTATCAGATAAAGATAAACTATAACACCATTGAGACTGCTCAAATCACGGACATTGGAGACTATCTGCGAACATACCAACCACCTGTTTCAGACTCCACCGTGATTTACACTCAAGGCTTCAATCCGTCTGATACCGCGTCTGAAAGTGCCGTAGGCTATGATTATGCTGAGTCTGCTAATTATCGTCTTTGGCTTGATAGCATTGTCAAAGAGAGTTTAGGTCTGCTTGACATTGAAACACTGACAAGATATGAGGCAGAGCTTAAACGCATATTTAATAAAATCATCGTTGTCAATGGCGAAGCTGCTGTCTATAACATCGATATAGACCAAAGCAAAGTACGCTCCGATATACGAAACTGCTTTGCAACACGCCGCAGATTCAACATTTCTGAGGAACTGGTGCCAGTAGAAGCAACGTTGCTTAAAGTCAACGCGCTTAAATCTCCAATTGAAGTCAGTAAATCGGCCATCTACACTCCATCACAGGAAAAGGTTGCAGAGATTATCCGTCAGGACAGTAAACCAGCTGAAACAATATCGGAAGAAGTTCGCAAATATCTTATTGAGCATGGGCTACCATTGCCTGATGTAGATAAATCAGTTAACGACCGTACATATCATTATCTGCCTTACCATCTTGACAGCACCCTGGAGGATGATTATCTTAACAGCATAATCGGCTATCTAAAATCAAAAGAGAGCGTTGAGTTCTACTTTAATGGAGATGACACGCTCACTGACTTCTGTATTAGATGCTACACAAAGCGTGGCAAAGTTTGGAAATTAGATGGGAATTATTATCCGGATTTCCTCATGCTTACACGCAATTCCGATAATACCATTAATAAAGTAATCATCATCGAAACCAAGGGCGAAGGATTTGCCGGTAAGTTTGTCCCACGTAAACAATTCATGGAAGAGTCGTTTATCAAACTTAACAATGATAAAATCGGCTATCCACGATTTGATTTCCTTTACATTGAGGACACGCTTACAAAAGAGGAGCGACTCCAGAAGACTATTAACAAAATCAACACATTTCTGCTAAACGAATAAAGCCATGGCTATAAAATACGTTCCATATTTTCCCACAACGGTATCGGGGCAAGCAGTACTCGATAACTTAGTTCGTACCCAACGCATACTTCGATATCGAGAGAGCGATAAAGTGACCGAGCGTATTCTCCGTGGTATGCCGCTTTATGAAGTCACCGAGACCGAACGTGTCGGGGAGGATGCATCTGATAACATGATAATCCATGGCGAATGTGTTTCTGCTTGTGCCTATCTCAAGGAGAAAGGAATAAAAGTTGATCTGGTCTACATCGACCCTCCGTTTGCGAGTGGAGCCGACTATGCCAAGAAAGTTTATATCCGTCGTAATCCACTCGTTGCAAAAGCGATGCAGCAGGCTGAGCAAGAGCTGGAAGATGACGAACTGAAAGCCTTTGAAGAGAAAATGTATGGTGACATCTGGGATAAGGAGAAATACCTTAACTGGATGTACGAAAATCTTATGGCTATTCGCTCAGTAATGAGCGAGAATGCTTCCATATACGTTCATCTTGACTACCATATCGGCCACTATGTGAAAATTCTCCTTGATGAAATTTTTGGTGAAGATAAATTCCTTAATGAAGTTATATGGAAACGAACTGGAGCTCACAATGATGCTGTGAAATATGGTGTAGTTCATGACACTATATTTTGGTATTCAAAAAATTCAGAATATATATTTAATAGTAAATATGTTGAGTTAACCGATATTCATAAAAGTACCAGATTTCGCAATGTAGAAAAAGAAACAGGACGGAAGTTTTATCCTGGTCCGATTACAGCACCTGGAAGTGGTCCAGCCAGAATATTTAGAGGGAAATTACTAAGTCCACCCCAAGGTAGACACTGGAGCTATTCACAAGAGAATATTGACGTACTTGAAGCGCAGAATAGAATATATTATTCTTCAACGGGTATTCCATACTTGAAAGAATACGAGGACGAATATGTAGCAAAAGGCAGAAGAGTACAGAGTATCTGGGATGATATTCTTCCTTCTAAAACAGGAAAAGAATTAGTGGACTATGCAACACAAAAGCCAGAATCACTATTAGAACGAGTAATATCAGCAAGCAGCAACGAGGGTATGGTTGTTGCTGATTTCTTTGGTGGAAGTGGTGTAACTGCCGCTGTAGCAAATAAACTGAACAGAACGTTTATTCACACTGATGTCAATATAAACAGTATCCAGACCGCCCGTGACCGGTTGAAGGCGAATGGCGCAAGTTTTTCTATCAAAAAGGTTCAGGACGGCGTAACTCTTTATCGCAATCCGGTTCAGACAAAAGATGCAATCACCCGCATCATTCCCGGATTGAGAATTGACCCAACGATTGGCTCAATGTGGATAGGCGGCATTACCGATAGTACTTACGGCTCTTCTCCGGTGTATCTACCCGATTTGATGGACTCTTCATCAAGAGTGCTGGATATTGTAACTCTAAATCGCATTATAAACGATGCGATGCCTCAGCTATCTCCAAATGTAAAACGTGTAATCATCTATTATATTGACATTGTTGACCGCCAAGAATTGGATGACTTCATCAAAGACAACAATGATACGGTTATTGAGATAGAACTTCGAGATCTAAAAGAATTGCTTGACAATGCAATTCTTCAGGATGATGTTGAGTACACTGTGAGCGAAGACCCATCCAAAATGGTTGATATTTTCGCAGTCTCCATAACACGATTCTATAGTGACCGAGTCAGTCACAAAATCAAGGAGTTTAATCAAAAAGCGATGGCAAACTCTAAAAAGAAGTTTGTGCCCATTGAGCTTAGTCTTGAAGGACTTGAAGCAATTGAGATGGTTTCACTCGACTGCACTACAGCCGAGGAAAACGCTCCGTGGCACGGCGACTCCGAAATAAAAATCGAAAAGGGCAGCACTGTCACTATCAACGGCCGCAAAACTTCCGACTTCTGGAACGGCACTATCCAAGCCGACACCAAACCTCTCCGCATGAAAATCCGCAACATCTGCGGCGACGAAACAATTATCGCACTTACTGAACAAAATAATACAAAATAATATGGGCGAATGGTCTAAGAAAATAGGTGAATACGGCGAAGACATCGTAGAAAGATTCTTGTCCATTATAGGTTGGAAGGATCCGGCCAAAGGAATCCAAATTAATTGTTTGAAAAATAATAACGAGCATTTAGACAAACAAGGGAGAGCCGTTCATACTCATGGCATAGATTTTCTGTATTCATATATGAGTCCGCTTGTAGACGGTCAATTAAACAACATAATTATATCGTCAAAATACAAAACAGAAAAATACCCCAATAGCCCAACAAAAGAATTTAAATGGTTTATGACTGACTTGATAAATCAGGTCGAATGTTACTCCATTTCTCAACTTAAATATGAATCACAAGCAGATTACAGATGTCAATCTGTTAATGATGTTGGCGTTCTATTTTGGCTAAATAATCAAGCTGACAGTGACGACGACCTCATCAGTAAGGTTGCGACTGCACGGCTCAACATACTTCAGAATAGGACAATTTATATTGTAGACAATAAACGAGCAGCTTTTATAATGGAAGTTCTGCGCTATTTACAATCTCAAAAGGCATATAGCTATTCGTTCTATTATCCTTCTACTGGACGCAATATAAATCCTCAATCTCGGAACAATACCGGTCACATTCTTCCTGTAGAGTACCTTAACTCAAGTATTTTACCCATAAAGATGGTAAATGTTAGCAATAGTAATGAAACTTGCTTTATGATTGCAACCATTGATAAATTTGAAAAGGATACATTTATGCGTCTTATTGGTTTGGCAAAAGACATTTCAACTAATTTACCCGGTCATATCATTATTGGATTCCCTGATTATAGTCCTTTAAAACACGATGTTATTGAGAAACAAACCAAGATGGGTTTTGATGATCGTGATTTTACAAATACGATTTCAGTTATCAATTACATGAATCCCTTAAATGCCTTTAATCAATGAATATAGAACATAAAGATATTGATAAATTCATCCCATTTGGTGAAGCTTTACGCGGATTTGCAAATCAGAAGTTCATATCCGCTTACGAGCTACAGACAATTCTTAAAGAGCGAGGTGTATTTGTTCTAAATGCCGACAAAGACTATCTTGTACCAATTCTACAAACACTAATGCTTTCTCCCGCAGAATTTGATAAAATACGTGATGCATTTTCTCGCAGAGAAGACTCAGAAAAGAAAATCTCACGAGAGATATCATTTCCGGCAGATTCAATTTTGTTTCAGTCTGAGATGATGGCTGTAAATATTAAAGAATATTTAATAAGCCATTTGCCAACCTGTGAACTTGCCCAACCGATTACCTTCGCTCAACATAATGGAAATCCCAACCACATAATCGCTCCATTTCAAATAATTCGCCATGATTTGAATAAGTCTTGGTATGAGCAGACAAATGAGTTTTATGGTTGTGTCGAAATAATTAATGATAAAGGCAAGGGGACAATAAGAATAACACATACCTCATCAGAGACAAAGGATATAGCTGAACATATTGTAAAAAATCAAATAAAACAATTTAAATCAAGGGGGCTACTTACAGAAGATGCTAATCCCCAGAAAATATTGTTTTCTAAATTTGACAACTCCACAAGGTTTACATTTTTCTTTCGTTTAACAACAAAAATAGAAGATAACGATATCTTTACTTTCGTCGATATCAAAGACATATCTATCAAACCGCAGGACGACTGCGTTTTGCCCGCAGAAATCTTTTGGATGGAAAATATCCAACGCCTAATAATATCGGGGAAATCTTTGAGCGAAAAGTCGTTCATGAAAGAGGAAAAGTTTTATCGTAATCTTGAATTATGGAGTATCGATGCGACTTTTGAATACAACTATAAAGGTCAAAAAGGCACTGTTTGTATATGTTTCGGATTCCCTGACTATAATTCCAAAGGAGGAAATGCAGAGTTTGAAGTTAACATTAAGTCTCTAACTCCACAAAAAAAATTGGCTGTCAAAGAGAAACGGCAGCTGAAATCAAACCTCCTCAGTGTAATGGACAAACAAAAGTTAATTGTCTATACTAATTTTTTGAATTATCTAAATAGTCGCGTTACCAAATGAGAGCAAATTTTATTAATTCTCGGATAACACAATTGGCTATCCATATTGTGGGTAATAAAATCGCAGATGAAGGAATGGTTTTATCAAAATCTTGTTTAACCATATCAAATGATTTAGAAGACACTTTGTCTACCTTCTTTTTGGGAGCATTTTCATCTGATGAATATTACCATCTACGCCATGATACCAGCTTAAATCTCAATGAGGTGTTTTCATACGTATCTGAGATTTTTAACAGCCACGAATCGTTTTATACTCAATCAATTAATCTTGCGAAACATTTATATAATCAAAGTCTATATCCCAATATTAAGGAAGGGGAATTTTACGTTGTCCTTTTCAAGGGCGTAGAATTTGACAATCTGGTTATAGATGCCATAGGTTTATTTAAAACAGAGAAGAAAAGCACATTTCTCAAAACATCTGTTCATAGTGGAAATGTCAACATAAATGAAGACAAAGGAATAGATGTAAAAAAGTTAGACAAAGGATGCCTAATTTTCAATTCGGAAAAAGATAATGGATTTATAGTTGCTGTTGTTGACAACACCAATAAGGGTACTACGGCAAAATATTGGATTGACGATTTTCTTCATGTTGGTCAAATAAATGATACGTATACAAATACTGAAAATCTGATGTCCTTGACAAAATCCTTTGTCACAAAGGAACTCCCCAAAACTGTTATGGTCTCAAAAACTGAGCAAATTAGCTTGCTTAATAAAGCCCTGCAATATTTCAAAGATCATGACACTTTTGATCTTGATAATTTTAGCGAGGAAGTGATTTCTAAGCCTGAGATTGTGGAAAAGTTCCATAATTTCAAAAGCGACTTTGAGTCATCAAATGACTTTACAATCGATTGCGAATTCCAAATATCCGAGACCGCGATAAAAAAGCAGCAAAGAGCATACAGGAGGGCTATAAATTTAGATAAAAAAATTCAAATTATTATTAATGGCAACTCCGATTGCGTAGAAAAAGGAACTGACAGTAGAGGAAAGTTCTATAAAATATACTACAATAATGAAGAATAAATCATTGCTTTGTACATTGAATAATACCGCCACTGCTATATTAATTAAAGATAAGTAGATGTTGAAAATTAGTTTATATCAATTTTTTTGCGTATCTTTGTGTA
>CANOTH010000033.1 GCA_947570505.1 uncultured Candidatus Saccharibacteria bacterium | reverse complement strand
TATAAGTTATAGAACTCCCTCAGAAATGTTGCAAAGGTTGTGAGGGGTGTATGTACTAGACCTGCCCCACCTCTGTAAAATCGCCCTCTGGCAATCCTAATAATTGATACTTTCCAAACTCAACTCGATGCAGCTTCGTTACCGTATAGCCCAACGCAGCAAATGTGCGCCGAATCTGACGATTGCGACCTTCACTCATGATCACGCGCCACCTCTTGCGGCCCTCTCCTCTTTTCTCTAATCCCAGTCTAGATACACCATCACCAATCTCGATCCCAAAATCGCTAATCATTTGCTGGTGTAAGGGTTCTAGGGGCTGATCTAGCTCAACTTCATAGACCTTAGTTTTCACAAACTTGGGGTGGGTCATACGAAAGGCGAAGTCGCCATCATTAGTCAAGAGAATTAGCCCTGAAGAGTCACGATCCAAACGACCTACGGTTTTTAGGCCGTGATATTTCTCTGGCAACAACTCATAAATTGTCGGAAACTCCCCCTGGCGCTTGCGTGAACAAACATACCCCACCGGCTTATTAAGAGCAAGATAAGTATAACTCCCTAAAAAGGGCACCATATTACCATTATAGCACACACTTGGAGCTTTGTCAATAGTGGAATCGCCTTCATCCGGCATACTTATTCTTGCACCCAGCCCCGCAACCTGACCATCTATCAAAACTCGACCAGCTGCAATTGCATTATCGGCCTCGCGACGTGATATTCCTAATCTCTCGGCTAGGAACTTGTTTAGCCTAATTTCCATTGCCAGCCTACATTTGGGGCAAGTTATTGTCTAGGCTACCTAACCCCGGCTGAGGCGGCTGTGGAGGCAAATTTGGTACCCCGGGCTGCATGGGTGGTTGTGGCACGGCATTCATACCTACTACTGGATTTTGATTCATGGGGGTGGGGTCATTAGCTGGAGTAGTAGTATTAATAGTGCCATCCGCCGCTCGATCGCCCAAAATCTCATGTACTACATTTACTACATCTTCAATCCCCACCTGTGACTTCACCAAATAACGATCAGCCCCCAAATTCTCGCCTCGAGTGCGCTGGTCCTCGCTGGACAATGCCGTCATCATGATAACCTTGATATTCTTCGTTTCTGGAGTGGAACGCAAAATGTCCAACATATCAAAGCCAGAAATTTTCGGCATCATCACGTCGGAAATAATCAAATCGGGCCGCTCGCGCACTGCCACGGCCAAGGCTTCCTCACCATCACCTGCCGAAACAATATTATAACCTTCCGCTGTCAAACGAATACTGTAAATTTCCCGAAGTCCGTTATCGTCTTCGACTAACATAATTTTACTCATGTCTCTCCTTTATAGATTAATTATGGTTAATTGATTGATAAACTGGGTTAGTAGCTTCTGCTGGTGTAGCGGACAAAGCGGGATTAACGGAATTAGCTGGGATAGTCACTGGAGGAGAAATCTGAGGAGTCGGAACCGCCTGTGCTGGTATAGATACCGGAGGGGAAGCTCCGATGTTGGCACCCGAATTTGCTGGCGGCACTGCTGGAGTAGTCTGGGTCTCACGTACTCGCAACACCTCTGTCGGGGCAGCTGTAACATTCGTCGCCACAGCCACCGCTGTTCCGGAACCTCCTACCGCTTCGGCAGGAGCAACCTGATTGGCTGGATTTGTAGCTACGATATTGCTAGTCGGTGTCGGGGGAGCTGCCGTAGGATCATTCATGGCTACACCTTGAGCTGGCACCACAGCCGCTGTCGTCACTCCCTGTGACATCTGTGCAGCGACTGGCGCACTTGCCGTCGCAGTCGCACTATTACGCGCTGCGTTACTTTCGGCAAAAGCCTGCATAACTTGTTCATTTTGGTAGGCAATGCGACGTTTTTCGTATTCAATGGCGCTTAATCGGGGCAAGGATACAAAAAACGTCGAACCGTCACCAAAAGCACTTTCGACCCAGACTCGACCCCCCATCGCCTCAGCTCGCTGCTTTACAAGATATAGTCCCAAACCTGTCCCACCAATTTGCCTAGTTTGAGAGTTATCCACTCGATAAAATTTTTGAAAAATATGTCCAGCATCTTCTGGCGATACTCCAATACCCGTATCTGTGACATTGATCAAAACTTTATCGCCGTCACCCCTGGCTCCTACCCAGATTTCGCCACCTTCCGGGGTGTACTTAATAGCATTATCAATCAGGTTATCCAGAATTTCGCGCAAAAAATCTAGATCCACCGCTGCATAAACTACTTGATCCAGTAACCGACTGTGCCCAAATCCGCCCGCCGAGCCAAAACTGTATTTTAGATGTTTCGCCAGCATATCTTTTTCTCGGCTGCCAGCCATATCTTTGACCACGGCCACCATTTCCACCGGCACTAAATGCAACTTGGCATGACCGTCATCTAGTCGGGTCACATCCAGTAAATCTTTAAATAAATGCCCTAGGTGCTGACTAGCTTTATGGGCGGCCTCTAGGTATTGCTTGGCGCGATCATCAATCGTTGCGGTCTGAGGATTGAGGGCTAGACCCAAATATCCCTCTATCGAGGCGACTGGTGTACGCATCTCATGGCTAGCAGTAGAAATAAACTCGCTCTGCTTTTCTTCCTCTTCCAGCTCTTTAGTAATATCGCGAAAAGTGATAATTTTGTTGGATTTGGGGCCACCAGTCGGAGTCAAGCTCAAAGAAATAGCCGCTCGTCGCTCGGCTTGCATTGATACTAAAATATATTCCCGAGTAGTCAAAGGCTGATTAGCGACGAAGAACTGAGTCAACTTTGTCTGCTCTGGAGGTACGAGCATCCCTTCAGCATTCTCTAATCTCAAAACCGTCTCAAAACTCAAGCCAATCATATTGTTCGGCCGGCCGTAACCCACCATCTCTGCAGCCGCAGGATTTGCAAATTTAATCAAACCGTTTTCGTCCACCAACAAAACACCGTCCGTGATTGCATTCAAAGTCAATTCCGCAAGTGCTGAATAATTCGGAATCGCCCCAGCCGGTGCACCAGCTACCGCTAGCTGATTTTTCTTTCTTTTGAACAAACTCATTACGTTTATTTTAACACAAGCTTATAAAAATGTGCTATATTTAATTCATATGAGTAAGGAAGTTATTTATTTGGAGCCGGAAGATGACATCACCGACATCTTGACCAAGCTCCAGCGGGCTGAGCAAAAGCTGGTGGCATTAGTGCCACCCAAAAAAGCTACTATACTTCGTAGTGCGGTGAATATGAAGTTAGTAGCACGTGCTGCGAAGGAGTGTAAGAAAATCGTAGTAATAGTTACAGCTGACCCTGCGATTCTTAAGATGGCAATGGCGGCGCAAATTCCTGTGGCCAAGACCTTACAATCGCGCCCAGTTGTGCCAACTAAAGAAAGTTTAGCTAGCGCTACCGATAATGAGCAGGTAATTGAAGAGGGTATGGATGATCTAGGAAAAGGATCAGCTAGCCCCAAAAATGCTTCCAAAACAGCTCCAGAGGCCTCTAATAGGCCTTCTGAGCGCACTTTAGACAAAAGCGCCGATATAATGGACATCAGCGAAGAAAGTCTCGAAAACGGCTCTAAAGACGGTAAAAAAGCTTCCAATTCTCAGAAAAAGTCGAGCGGTGATAAAAAAGTACCTTCTTTTGATAAGTATCGTAAATGGATTATTATCGGAGCTGTAGCGGCAGTTTTCCTAATCGTGTTCGGTGTGTGGGCACTGGTTTTTGCTCCATCGGTCAAGATTACCGTTGCGATGAATACCACCACTTCCAATTTCTCCGAAGATATTAGTTTTACTACCGATAAAGCAGCCGAAAATGTCGAAAATGGGGTCTTTTATGCCGCTAAACAGACCATTGAACGCAAATACGACGGCGAATTTACCCCCACCGGTCGCGAAGATAAGGGTGAAAAGGCTAGTGGTAAGGTAACAGTTTCTGTGACCTTTGATCCAAACGAGTATTATGGTGATGGTGGCTATGATCTAGAGATTCCAAACGGTACTACCTTTACCACGAACAGCTTAGAGTATACTGCTACTGACGGAGAGACTGAAACTTGGGATGGAGAAGAATTACCGTTGGTCTGTGATAATGTGACAGTAACAGAACTAAAGAGGACTAAGTCCTGTACATTTTCCGTCACTATACCCGTAGAGGCGAATCGTTCTGGTACGCAATATAACCTCAGCGCTGGGCAGACTTGGGAGAGCTTGAATGGCGCCATTGTCTCTAACGGCAGTCCGTTATCTGGTGGCACTACTGAAGAAGTGGTGGTGGTATCGCAGGTAAACGTCGACAAGGTGAAGGATGAGCTAGTCGCTAATCATTCTACTGAGGGCAAGGAGATGCTCTTTAGTGATGTTAAAGAAGATGAGGAACTAATTGCAATTGAAGCTAGTTATGATACAGAGACAGTGGAAGTAAAATCCGATCCTGCGGTTGGCAGTGAAGTTGATGATGGGAAGACTCCAAAAGCCACCGTTACTCAAAAATACTCAGTTTACACTATTGATAAGTCTCAAGTTGAGGAATATATTAAATCAAAGATGCACTTAGCGGACGATCAGAAGATCTACTCTATTGGCGAACCTTATATTGAACGTTTTACAAAGATTGAAGAAGGTGCCAGGCTCAAGACCGTAGTTAAGACTGGTCCAACTGTGACTGAAGAAGACATTCTAGAAAAGGTCAAAGGTAAGAAAACCGGCGAAGTCCAGTCCTTGCTCCGTTCTATTAATGGAGTGAGCTCGGTAGAGATTGTCCCGTCCTTCTTCTGGGTCTGGTCAGTACCAGAAGATACTAGTAAGATTACTATCGATCTTACTATGGAGGACAAGTAGGATGAAGTTGATCGCCCTGGACGTCGGGACTAAGAGGATTGGAGTGGCAAAAGCCGATTCGGCCGTCCGCATCGCTGTCCCGTATGCTGCTGTCGAAGTAGATGGCACCGAATTTCAAAAAATTGCCACACTGGCACGGGCGTGGGATATTAAAAGTTTTGTGTTAGGCATGCCCCGTAATGCTCAGGGTGAAGAAACCGAACAAAGTTGTTATGTACGCAAGTTTGCTGAACGGCTTAAGAAGTCTATACCAGATGCTAAGATTTGCTTTCAGGATGAGTCATTGACTTCGGTTGAAGCGGAAAAACGACTCAAGGGGCGCAAAAAAGGCTACAAAAAAGGTGACATTGATTCTGAAGCGGCTACGATTATTCTGCAGGATTTTCTTGAACAACACGTCGGCAGTCCGAAAAAATCTTCCACGAAAGCAGCAGTAGTCAAACACCGCAGTGTGAAAGCTAACAAGCCACACCGTTGGATTTGGGCGATTGTTATTATTGTCGTCTTGCTGGGGGCTCTCGCTGGCGGTGCCTATCTGTCTTACGATCAAAGTCTGCAAGCTGTAATAAGTGCAAATTGTAATAATGCCAACGAATCTACTAGCGAGGCCTGCACACCGGTATTGTTTGTAGTAGATTCTGGCGCGAGTGTTAATGATGTTTCAGTTAATCTTAGTAATGCTGGGTTGATCCGCAATGCGATCGCTTTCCAGCTCTATTATCGCCTTAATTACAACGACCAAACCATCAAGCCAGGCGAATACGAACTCAACAAATCCATGCGTCCAGTCGAAATCATCGAAGAAATGGTTAACGGTGACAATGATAATGTCTTCCGGGCTACATTTCTGCCTGGATCCACCGTGCGTGAGATTCGTAAATCCATGTTAGCTTTAGGTTATACGGAAGCTGAGGTTGATCAAGCCCTCACAGCTGATTACAGCGATAAAGAGTTTGCCTGGATTTTTGAAGGACGTCCCGAAGGGGCGGGCTTAGAGGGGTACCTGTATGGTGACACTTACGAGTTTTATGTCGGCGAATCGGCTGAAAAAGTTTTTGAACGCATGTTTGAGGAGATGGCTACCGTCCTAAAAGCTAACGACCTACCAGCTAAATTTACTGCACAAGGGCTCAACCTCTATGAGGGCATTACCTTAGCTTCTGTCGTACAGAAAGAGGCTCATGCGCCAGATCAGGCTAAGGTAGCCCAGATTTTTTACAATCGTTTACATGCCGGAATGAACTTAGGGAGCGATGTTACTACTCAATATGCCCTAGATTTGGTTGATCCAAACCGCGAGACCTACACCAATAATGCCGATGCGTTAACGATTGATTCGCCCTATAATACCAGGTTGCACCCTGGTTTGCCTTATGGCCCGATTGCTAACCCTGGTTTAAGCGCTCTAGAAGCTGCTGCCACCCCTGATAGCAGTATGGAAAACTACTTATTCTTCTTGACAGGAGACGATGGTGTGATGTATTATGGTACTACAGAGGAGGAGCACAATAATAATATCCGTGAACATTGTCGGGAAATGTGCGATGTACCTCTGTAGAATTGCTTTGGTAGGCTGGCTTATAGTCTCCAGCAATAATTTTAATTATGAGTAAGAAAGTAAAAGAACACAAATTTAGTAGCTTCATGGGTAAAATTATGCCCTATGTGGCAGTGTTTTTGGTGATTTTAGGAGTAGCTAAGGTTGGCACAGATAGCAAAAATGCTCAGGCTAGTAGTGATATCAACATGAACACGATTGCAGCGAGCGATTATAATGTATCGGCGGATCAGTTGACTGATCTCTATGTGGTGGCCAGTGTTTCGAGCAGTTTTGACCTAGTCAGTGTAGATACCGTAGCTGGTAACTACGTTGTAGCTTCTGTAATGAAGGAAACCGGTCAGACTAATTCTGATAAGATCGAAAAGCCTAACTTAATTAATACTAACATTTCTCGTGGTGTCGATACTTACGTGGTTAAAGAGGGTGATACGATGGCTAGTATCGCTTGGGCCAGAGGATTGACTACTGACCAAATCCGTTGGTCTAATGGCCTGAAGACGACTGACGTTAATGTCGGGGACATTTTGAAGCTGCCGACCGTAGCAGGGATTGTGTATACTGCGAAGGCTGGTGATACTCCGGAGAGCTTGGCTGAGAAATATGGATCGTCAGCTGAGGGCATCATCGCTCGTAACGACCTTGAAGCTAAAGGTATTATTGAAGGTGCACAGATTGTGCTACCGGGCGGTGCCCTGCCTCTAAAAGAACGACCAGAGTACGTGCCAGTTTATACTTATTCGTACTATGGTTCAACTTCTGATCGCCGTGACATGGTAGTGGTTCATGATAATGTAGTTCGCAGCGGCACAAATCGTATGACCCCAGGGCAATGTACATATTATGCCTGGTGGTGGCGCGAGGTTAACGGTAATCCTTTGCCAGGAGCGCTAACTGGTGATGCTAAATACTGGGCAGCTAATGCTCGACGGTTAGGTATGAGGGTAGATAACACTCCAGCTCCAGGCGCAGTTTTTCAGACAGTGAATGGTTGGTATGGACACGTCGGTGTAGTGCTAAGGGTTAATGACGACGGGTCAATTCTGGTGCGCGAGATGAACTACGGTTATCGTGCATGGGTCGTGACCGAGTCTACTATCCCAGCTAATATCGTGGGCAACTTTAACTATATTCACTAATGGAAGTAAAAAATGTTTGTTGATACGGCGAAGGTAAAGTTACAAGCAGGGAAGGGTGGGGATGGCGCAGTATCATTTCGCCATGAAATTTATATTCCCAAAGGCGGACCAGATGGTGGTGATGGCGGTAGAGGCGGCAGTATCGTTTTTCGAGCCGACAAGGACACTAATACATTACTGGATTTTCGCTATAATCCTGAGCTCAAAGCCGAAGACGGCAAAGGTGGCTCTGGTCAACGCAGTGCAGGTCGCAGCGGTAAGGATTTGATTGTGGAGGTGCCAATTGGCACGATTGTTCGCCGGGATGATGAAGTCCTGGCTGACCTAGATCGTGATGGCATGGAGGCGGTGATCGCTAGAGGTGGCGATGGTGGTTTTGGTAATGCGCATTTTAAGTCTTCAACTCGCCAAACTCCTGTCATTGCTGAAGTAGGCGAACCAGGGGAGGCTTTTGAGGCGGCTTTGGAGTTGAAATTAATTGCTGATGTGGGGCTGGTGGGGCTACCGAATGCCGGAAAATCAACCTTTTTGTCTGTAGTGAGTAATGCCAAGCCGGAAATCGCGGATTATCCTTTCACTACTCTCACACCACAGCTTGGGGTAGCTACAATTGATGGGCAAGATATTCTAATCGCCGATATTCCGGGTTTAATTGAGGGGGCTGCCGATGGTAAGGGTCTAGGTCATGATTTTCTACGGCACGTGGATCGAACGGCGGTTTTACTACATCTGATTGACATATATAATGATGATGCTGGAGAGGCATATCGGGTAATTCGTCACGAGCTGGAGCGCTACGGTGAGCTCAAAGATCGTCCAGAAGTTGTCGCTTTGACTAAGTGTGAAGGGGTAGATGAGGAAATTATCCAGATGCAAAAAGAGTCGATTCTGAAAGTTAATCCTCAGACACAGATTTTTGCCATTTCTGCCGCTGCGGGGCAGGGAATTAAAGAACTGCTTAGAGAACTAGCACAAGCGAAAAAAGCTGTAGCCAATAAGGAATCAGAGCTAGAAACACAAAGTGCTGAAGATGAAGTAGATATGGATGATCTGCCAGTAATTAAACTCAGCCCAGAGCAGATGTCAGAGGCTTGGAAGGTGGAGAAACATGAGGATAAGTTTGTGGTGACTGGTGCGAAGATCGAAAAATTCGCTCGCCGTACTGATCTGGATAACTATGCTTCGGTCAACCGCTTGCGTGATATTATGAAGAAAATGGGTATTCGGGCAGAGCTGACGTCGCAGGGCGCTGAGCCAGATTCGATTATTGAAATTGCGGGTAAAGAGTTTACGTTGGTAGAGGATTATTAGAGGCCTGTCCGCTATCTCCTAATACTATTCGTTCCTTTAGCCCTTTTCTGTAAAGAGACCCGCAAGTTTGGGTAAGTGGAGCAGTATTGTGATACTGTTCACTTCTAGTTTCTTTTAGTCTCTTACAGAAAAGGACTAAAGGAACACTAGTACTAGTATTACCAAACAGCGGACGGGGAAACTGAACCAACGAGGGTGTGGTCCTGCTGATGGATAGCTAGCATTAGGATCTAGTCCTAGGTAGTAAGCATGAGCTGCCCAGGTACCAGCCCCACTATACTCCGCAGCTGAATTGGATGAAATGCGACCAGCGAGTCCAGAGTACATTAAAGAACCGTTGAGCAAGTAGACGTATCCGCTACGGACGATCTCCCCCTTTGGTCAGAGGCAGTAAAGAAAATGTATCACATACTAGTAAAATGATC
Organism: uncultured Candidatus Saccharibacteria bacterium; assembly: GCA_947570505.1. Classification (GTDB taxonomy): domain Bacteria; phylum Patescibacteriota; class Saccharimonadia; order Saccharimonadales; family Saccharimonadaceae; genus Nanosyncoccus. The sequence continues at coordinate 1,146 of CANOTH010000033.1, read as the reverse complement.
TAAATTTGATAGTAGACAATACCATCAGGAATGAAACAACACTGGAAGAAATCTCAAAAATGATTTTAGGCCAAAAAGCTTGCTTTTCTCTCAAAAAACATTAAAACTATTGACAAAATCATAAATCTGTGATACGATGAAAGTATAAGGTACAAATAAATTATTTGCGCCACAGGTTTTTGATGTAATCTGAGGTAAAAATAAGCCTTAAGCATCTTTAATAACTTGTGGTGTTAGTTTTCTCAAAAAGAAAATGGGGGATAAAGATATGAGAGCGATGAATTATCAATTATGTATACCAACAGACAATGACGAGGTTGTATATTGTATTACCAGCAAGATTACTAATGTTGTATGGCTCGACGACTTATTTGATGAGGCGGCTATGAGAGCTCCATCACTCAAGCTAAAGATAACTAATAGACTTAGAGAGGATAATGGTTCTTTTGAAGCTTTCTTTAATCAGCTTACTCCGTGCTATATTGATTATGATAATGCTTTGCCCAGCTTAATCATAGAGGAACTAAAACTGGCTTTTCAGGGCAAATCAGAGAGTTGGACCTTTACGGCTATACAAATCGAAGGTCATCATGCTAGGTTTGAATTTGTCAGCTTAAACCTGTATCAGTTGCATAAGTCTAAATCCAGAGAAGAGCAGCAGACGTTACCACCATACAATATATGGTTCTATTGCGACAGTAAGGAGCTGGAAAGATATCGGGCAAAAGTCATCGTCCCAGCTGTATCCGGTCGCAAAAAGGAGCGCTATAGTCTATCCTTTTATAAGGACAGCATTGGAGTTGACGAATATTTTCCTGGCACTAAGCATAATGTTCAGCGCCGGCTCATGTTTTCTGAAAGTGAAACTGAGAAATACGTCACGATCGTTGATGTAATCGAATATTCATGCTAAATTAACACCAGTGTTAAACCCCGAGATAAGTCATAAGGCATCTCGGGGTTTAACACCAGTGTTAAACCCCGAGATAAGTCATAAGGCATCTCGGGGTTTTATATTTTAATCCTCTGCACACTGCCTCTCAAAGTTATATAAGTATTATTAATGAAGATTCATAACCAATGCTAATAACTAACTATGTATACCAAACAGCGGACGGGGAAACCACCCCAACGAAGACCGAGAGA
>CANOTH010000032.1 GCA_947570505.1 uncultured Candidatus Saccharibacteria bacterium | reverse complement strand
TCGAGCACCCCCACACCCCCAAGGCCCCGAGTCAGATCACCCCACCCCCCGATCCCCGACCCGGGGCCTACCCATATCCCCACCTACCCCCAATCCGGAGCCTACCCATACCCCTCCGATTATTCCCATCCACACAAAAAAGCCCCGCCGCGCAACGCACAGCAGAGCCACCTCATCCTATTCCCAAAAAAACTATATCACAACTCCAAACCTATACAACACCCCCTGAACGACCCTATAAGCATATCTCAACCCCTCGGTAGCCACACTCGCCCCGATCCCATGCTTCCGATAAGCCCGCAGATGATCCCGCAAGATCGCCTTATGGCTCTGCAACCCCGACGTCGACGCCCCCCCAGTGCGCATCGTCACGAAATCCATCGGAATATATTTCGTCGAAATGCGGTTGACATAGATCAGCCGCAACAACTGCTCGAAATCCGCAGCCACCTTAAACTGCAGGTCAAACGCACCCAGACTCTGATACACATGCCTGCGGCAATAAAACGACGGATGCGCAGGCATGAAGCCGAGCCGCATCTGCCACCGGCGGAACGAACGCGAACTATAATACCTCACGCATTTGGTCAGATCGTCAGGATTTACGAAATGAATGTCGCCATACACCGCATCCACCCCCTCTATCTCGCGCGCCACACGCTCCAGCACATCGTCCGACGTATAAAAATCATCACTGTTGAGTATCCCCACCACATCTCCCGTAGCCATCGCGATTCCCTTGTTCATCGCATCATACAGCCCCCTGTCAGGCTCGCTGATCCACCTCAATCTCCCCTCAAACCGCCCCTCGTACTCCCTGACAATGTCAAGGGTGTTATCAGTTGACTGTCCATCAATAACGATCACCTCCACATCACGATACCCCTGCCTCAGCACACTCTCCAAAGTCTGCCCTATTGTGACTCCACTATTCCACGTGGCTGTTATGACTGATATCTTCATCTCATTTATTCTTAGCCAACACGTATGCGTTTTTCATTACTCCCGGAATACGAGATAAAAAAAGTGGCAGGGAATATCTGAATGGATTTCTGCAATAGATGGAGATATATTCATGGATCAGTCCAAGGCTATCACGTAGTAATTTGAATTTTGAAAGTTTTCTTCTACTCGCCGAGCCTATCCGCTCTCTCACATAATAACATGAGTCATAATTGGTAAAGCAAATGTTTTTGACGTTTTTTGTAATTGTAGTCATAAACAAAGCATCTTCTCCATTGGTGAATCTGTTGTTAAATCTTATATTTCCAATAATGTCTCGGTGCAATAATTTTCCAGCTACATAGGATATGAATGACCGGTTTTTGAAAAATGACGCATTTCGGTATTTTTCTATATGAGCCATTTTTTTGCATATAAAAAAATTGGATGACCAATGACTAATATCATGCCTGAAACTTCTTACCATTGAAACTCCAATTGATTTCGTGTCTGAAATCTCCATCATTCCAGACAGATACTGAGGAGAAACAATGTCGTCATCATCCATAAAGGTCAAAAATTCGCCTCGTGCGGCATCGATGCCCTTATTGCGGGCGTTGGAAACACCTGCTTCAGCAGAATAGAGCAAGTCGTATCGTTTGTCATCGCCGATCAGTTGTTTAATGTTGTCCCAGTAGGGATATTTGGGGCCATTCAGTACTATGATTATTTCATATTCTGACGGATCAAGATCCTGCTTGTTCAAAGACGCGATACAGTCTTTTAGATATTCGCCAGGACAATAAGTCGGAACGATTACAGAAATTTTGATTTGGTTCACTGAAAGAAAATGGAGTTATACAGGTATTCCTGTTTTGGAAATGCAATGGTCTTGAGTAGATAAAAAAAGGCAATGAATGAGGTAGTAAGAATAAATGGCGTCAACTTATTCTTGCTATACATGATTTTTAATGCAATATATACAGGTAGGATGGATATCAATACAAATGTCTGTCCGACACGATTGAAGATCATATTTCCAAGAAATGCCAGACGAATAGCATATCCAAGTATTCCTATTCTGAAAACATATAGGTCAAAGTCGTTGATGTGATTTGTTTTTACAAGCTTTACAGCATATAAATATATTGGAAGGAAGATAAATTTCGTCAGTATGATACTACTTGAATTGGAGGTGTTGAAATCACTTTCCAGATAGGCTTTATATAACGGTACATAAGTTGTGATAAAATCATTAAAAACGCCTAAATTTCCAAATAATGCGAAGTATGATGCTATTGCAAGCAGGATAAGCGATGTCTTAGACTTAAATTTCCATTTAAGCACGAATATAAATGGCAAGGTCAGATATGCCGACAGATGAATTCCACCCGCTAAAACAATTTGGATCAATAATAGTGGTAAGGATCTTTTGTGATAATAGCAGATATAGGCAAACGTCACTATATATATTGCGGTATATTGCCTCAATCCATTCAATTGATTGTTGAATACCGTCGAGAAAGCAATAAATAAGAAAACGAACAGCCATGCACTACGGTCTTTCAACAAATACATGATCCCGATCAAGCATAAGAAATTGATGGAATAAAAGAAAGCAAAAAAAAGTTGCGTAGAGATTCCTAACTTATGCAATGACAGAATTATCAGGGTGAACAGCCACTCTCCTTTTGCAAGATAAAAATGTGAGTATGACTCAGCATTCGAGAATATCTCGTAATAAGCGACATAATCTGTCCCCACTTCATATTGTGATCCACATATCAGTAGCCATAACACCCATACAGGTGAATAGAGCAACAGATAGGCAGTGAAGCTATGACCTGAAATCTGCCCCCAGTATTTTTGGGCAAAATAGGAGCAGACTACGGAAAATACAAATGTCAGAAAAAAGATCATTATGGCAACATTTGTTCCATATCCTGATCTATAAAAGATATATAAGGATTTGCAATAACATGAGAACCACCGATAGGTGTGGTGCTTAATAGTTGCAGTCCATCTTTAGGGTATGTGATGTTAAGCAATCCGACCGGTTTGCCAAAAGATAGCACTCCATCAACATTGTCATAGGATGATGCTCTCAACAGCGCGGATCCTATAATGTCTTTATATTTGACACTATCGTCGAATATAAAGTAATCAAGTATAGCACAGACATTGAGTTCTATTGAAAATGTCTGTCGAGAGAATGGCTTAGTCAGAATATATAACCCGACGTTTTTTTCCAAATGTTGATCATATAGCAATATAATGTCGAATCCCGACAGGCTTGGATTGCTATTGTATTTTGCTGACAGATATTCGTTGCTGCGATCAATATAAAAATCGGCCGCAGTGCTCAGACTCTCTTTTATGTCGCTTGCAAGCGACAACAGCTGGGCTGCTGTGATATTCTTTTCTGTAAACCGATTGTGTGAAGAGGCATGTAGACGTCGATATTTATTTTTGATTATTACAGGCAATGACAATTTTTTGCGTTTGAACAATGCGCCAAACAAAATACTGAAGAACGAATTAATCGGGTAGTATGTGAGTCGGCTTGCGAGTATCGGTTGTGCGCCTAACTTGCGTTTTATGCCCCCATTGATTCGAGAGTACCATATTGATGAAAAGTTAGGCCAATCTTTGTGTAACTGAGCCTGTAGTTTTTTCCCGATGCCTAATCCTCTATATTGTTTCAGGACAAATGAATCTACGCCCCACCAAAAATCGACCGGAACATTATGTATGATTGCTGTAGTCTTATACGCACACGATTGTCCGACAACTTTACCATCAACAATAGCTAACAAGATATGGAAGTCAAAATGATCCATATACCATTTGGTTCTAAGAAGATGATGAGAAGTCGCGGCACCATGATACTGGGCTACAAACTGTTCATACTCTTCTAAACTGAGCCAATCAGGACTATAATACTTTAGTTCCATAATACAATGCCATTTAGTTGAATCTCTAAATTGTTATGATCTACGCTGTCTGACAATACAGCATCGGAATACACCGGATGAACCATGATCTCAATTGATCCGGACTTGTCCAATCCATAAGCATTGTAATCGCTGATTGACCCGAAGAAATCTGTATGATCAAACTGCGATGAGATCCGGTGATTTTGGATTTGTTTGTATATCAGCTTGATTATGTCGGATGGAGCGGTTCTCGGCATGAGATTTCTTAATATTCTCATGCTTTTGAATCCATATTTTTTTGCAGCGGATATAGTGTGACCAAGAATATGCAGTTCGTTATGGATATGATGATGCGAGTCGACGTGGCAGTTTTTCAGCCCGAAATCGCGAAATAATTGCATCTGAGCCTCGATCTCCTGCTTTAATGCCTGTGTTCCACGGCTTCCAAGAAACATGGTGTGCCTTAACCGATGGAGCAGATCTTTTGTCATGCAGTCGTGAGCGTCGGTGTATCCTAAATGCAGGATGTCGTCGGTCAACGGTTTTCCCTCTGTTAGATTGAGGTGTAGTCCGACCTGATTGACGAATCCATGCCGTGTCGCCAATTCGACAGCTTCAGCAGCATGTGGCATATTCACCATCAAGGTGGTGCGGTTGATCAGCTTTCGTTCAAAGCACATAGCGATGCCTTGGTTGACTTCGGGTGATTTACCGAAATCGTCAGCGTTTACAATTATCTGCTGTAAGTTCATGGCTGTAGGTCAATGGCTCGTTTGAGTGCGTCGAGATATGCACTGCCATATCGTGCATCGGGTTCCAGATAGTTGCCCTCTCCCCATTCGTTCCATGCTTTGACGAATACAATATTGTTTGTATGATCCCGGTGTGATGTCTGCGAGAAAATGCCGTTGCATAGTGTTTCCCAGTCTTGGGGGGTGCTATTGCACAGTATCGTGCCTTTGGATCCGCTTCTTGGAGAATGGTCAAAATTCGGGTCAATTGATGGATATACGTTGAGGTGCGGATCAAACAACTCGATGCATTTTCTGACATAGTCGCGATATTGCACCGGATGTGGAATGCCGATTCTTGTCTTGATATGTTTTATAAGGCGGAATGACAATGGACGGGTATTGGTAACTGTCCTTACATAATCCACTACTACGGAATCAAAGCCGCGCTGAATTATACGATCGTAAAACCATGGTGATGTGGTATAGCCATAAAAGTGAAAACCGACAAGGCCATGTTTTTCTGCAAGCTGGTTCCAAATAGACGAGAAAAGGCGGAAGTCGCTAAAGTCCATGGGCGCGAACAATCCGAAAAGGAGCTTGCCATCGATTTTGATATATCTAGGGTCTTTGAATGCCGGAAGCATAGCCTCGAAGTGCCTGACATAGTCGTCTTCTCCGCCATAAGTCTGTTCGATCAGTAGTTGATCGCTTCTGGACTTATCCCATGTTTTCTTATACCATGAATGATTGGCCCAGCAGAGACAGAACGGAAAATCAGGTTTACCGCTTTCAACTACCTCGCTGAATACCTGGTCAAGCATCCGTCGTCCGTTGAACCAGTAGTGCCAATAGCAGAAGCCCTCTATGCCAGCCTGACGCGCCAATTGTGCCTGACGTAGTCTTATATCGGTGTCACGTAGATCGTAATAACCTAATTCTCCCGGCACTACGGGTTGGTAATGCCCTTTGAACAACGGTTGAGCCTTACGGACATTGGTCCATTCTGTAAAGCCCTTGCCCCACCACTCGTCATTTTCCGGTGTGGGATAAAACTGCGGTAAATAGAAGGCTATGACTCTGGGTTTGCTCATTCTGCGATATGAATAGAGATTATGCCAAGTGGCTTACTTAAGTGACTTGATTGTGTTCGCGGGGTTGCCGGCGGCTATTGTGTATGCCGGAACATCTTTTGTGACTACTGCATTAGCCGCTATGATGGCACCCTCGCCGATCGTGACTCCGGGAAGGATTGTGGCTTTGTCGCCGATCCATACTTTGTCGCCGATGACAACTGGTCCTTTGGATACGAGATGGCGATCAATTGGTGCGATGTGAAGGGTGTCGAGATCCGTCGCACCGTGTGAATTATCAGTGATTGTGACCCATCGTCCTGTGAGTACGTCGTTGCCGATTGTTATCTGGTTTATTGCTGTTAGGTGAAGATAATCGCCAAAATGACATCTATGACCGATCCGTATTCTTGGGGAGAAAGTCTGATTGCCGTGAGATTCCCATGCTGTGAGTACTAGTTGCTTACCAAATCCGGTGTCAGAACCAATGCTACAGTGTTTTTTCCCAATAAGTATATTGACAGGATATCCAAATCGTACGTGTTTACAGCCTAACAAAATACACGTCCATTCAGAATGGATATGAGCGTACAAGGTTCTAAAAAAGTTCATAAGAAAATAGACCCAATACGTCAATAATGCAAGTGTGCGGATTATGGATTGCTTATTCATCTGTATGTTTAGACAGGAAGAGGTCTATGTCTGAAAAATCGCGGTAGTTATGTTTAATCCATGCGGCCGGTTTGTCCCACCAACAGATGTTCTGTAATCGTCTGATCTGTTCGTCCGAAAATCTAGGTCGTATAATCTTAGCGGGAACTCCACCGACAATTGTATAGGGTGGGATATCTTTAGTGACTACAGCCCCAGACGCAACAATTACGCCATCACCGATAGTCACTCCATCCATGATTTTTACGTCGGACCCGATCCATACGTCATTGCCTATGTATGAGAGAAACCCCGGTTTGGCTTCTTTATAAGCATCGTACAACGAAGATGTATCTTCATGTATGGTATAGCCCAATAAATCACCTAAATTCATATAAAATGCAGGATGCGTAGAGACCCATTGTTTAGTGGGGTGTGAACTAAATCCGGCATAAACTCTTGGACCGATACTGCAAAATTTGCCGATATGACACTTAATTAGTCTGCAATCGAATGACACATAAGAATACTCTCCAATTTCTGAATTGCGTATTTCTGTGCGTTTATCTATCAGATTATGGCCTCCAAACTTGTTTGAGGATTTAGCACATGCATTGACAATAACCTCTCTTCTTATTGGAAATACAGTTCTTGTCAACCAGTGTTTTGTAGTACTAATTAGATTTTTGATTGACATGCCGCTTTATCAGTTCAAGATTGTTGTTCCACTGATCCAGTACTGTTCTTGGTTGCGTCCGCCATGAATTCCACCACAACATAAACCAAAATCTGCTACGGTTAAACATCGCAGTCATAAGTGGTTTGTATACCTGTCGATTCAGATCCGTTTCGAATGGTATCAGTGGTTGCTTTTTTCTGAACTTCTGTTTCATCGGGGCAACATGAAACCACAAAAAACCACAGTTGACTAAATGTTTAGGAAATCCTATACGGTTATAGATGAATTCATCATACGTAAATCTTTCGATCACACACAATTTATAGGCGGCATGTGTGGAATCCATTGGCGCAGGCTTATAATATGTTTTGTCTGAAATCCGAAACAAAAGATGGTCATCGATCCCATTAAACGGGGGAAACATATTCTCTGAATACTTGCCCAAAGGAAGATATGGCTGATGATCCACGATACATATGTTTATACCACTGAAAGAGGCTGCACATTTTTCATTTGTGATGCGTTTTATTGAATACTCCGAGTATACCTTGGCAAACCAGTCGGGTAAACGATATTGAAGCCGCAGATTAAAAAGTGTGCTGAGTCTATAGCTCAAGCATGACAGTATGGCTAACAACTGACTGACAAAATACTCTTTAATCGTGATGTTTATTTTACTTGAAGATCTATATGCGTCACAAATAAGTTTTAATTTGGCAGTATTATATATCTGATCGGCATCAATTTTCATCGCATACCGAAAAGAAGCCTTGGATAAAGTGTAATTATAGTAATTTGACAACAAGTGTATGGAATTATCTTCCAAATCAGATACCTGCTTGAATTCTTCTAAACTTAAATTATGAGACTTGATTTCCGGCTCATAAAAGTACACTCTGATTTTATCCGGATATTGCTTCTGTTTCTGATAGATTATATGTTCAGAGTCATCGTCACTTTTCTGATATACAATAATCAACTCATCTAAAGCAGATATGCATGAGTCAATTGATAAAGAGAGGAATTCCTCATCATCCTTGACTCTCAGTAAGCCAGACACTCCATTTGGCTTCTCGTCATTCAGATGACTCAAATCTACTATATATTGTGATTCATTTTCTTTCATTCTGACCTGTCTGAATCTGAGACTTAAACCAGTCAATGAATTTCATGTAATCCAAATCCTCTGCTTTTTCTCTAGCTTTGATGCTTATAGAGCGAAGCTTTGTTCGGTCATGATATAGTGTGTCAATAATAGAAACGACGTCCTCTACTGAGTCGTAAAGAAATCCGTTTACGCCATTGTTTATATAATTGCCAATTGAACCGACATTTGTCGCGACTACTACCAATCCGCAGGCCAAAGAAGTTGTAATAACATTACTTCCAATTGTGTCTTCCATTACATTCAGTGAAATTTCAGAAGACTGCATCAATTCCCTCAATTTATACTCTTCAATATAGCCTATGATTTTTACATTGGGGAATTTTCCAAAACGGGATTCTAAATCTGCTGTACCACTGCAGATAGCAAAATTAATATATGGAAGTCGTTCAACTATAGTTTCAAGATCTTTGTAATTGCGAGCCATATTTCCCATACAAATTACCTGAAAAACATGGTTTTCTTCTCGCAATTCATTTGATGGCCTATAAAACGAGCTATCCACATAATGAAATGTAGTCACAACCTGATTCGGATCTAATCCTTTGCTTATAAAATAATCGCGTAAACTATCGCCTAAAACATAAAGCCGGTTTAGATATTGAGAAAGCTCCTGAATCTGTTTTGTGGTATAAAATTTGTTCAGGATCGATGGCACCAGATGAGCTATGCCGTAGACCGAACATTTTCCATTTAATTTTTTTGCTATAATTGATTGGTCGATCTGTGGTAGATAATACTCCATTAATAGTACGGCATCGTTAGGAGTAACAACCCTTTTCAACCAGACCGATAGTAACCAACAATATATGTTATATAAAAAACCTAATCTGATCTTGTTCAGAAATAAAAGATACTTTGTGCTGATGGAAATAATCTTGACGTCTATATCAGAATTCTCCTTGATCATGTTCGCCAAGTAGTACATACCGGCGTGATTTCCTGAAGTGTTAGCCCATTTTATTGGCAATATATATAGTGTCATCTTATCTTCAAATAAATCTTTTTATGAATACGTCAATCTTAAGTTTGAAGACATACATCAGTAGAAATAATAGTCCTCCAAACATAACACTGCTCAACACCCCAACATATAATACACCCATAAATGTTTCGATAGTGTCTTGGACAATGCGATTAAGCAATAACCAAGATATAATTCCTGAAGCTACTGCACAGAGTATGACTTTTATATAATTGGCATGGTACTGCAGCAATCCGCCATTAAATGCTTCCCTAAACAGAAAGAAAGGCTTCCATCCTAAGATGATAATAATTTGACTTATCAGTACACCTGTCAGAATACCATTCAATCCCCAGAAATGTCCAAACAAGATGGATAAACCAATATTGATTACAGATTCTATTATTGGCGCAATGATATCATTGAATATCCCATGAGCATCAATAAATGCATCTACTGTCATTCTAGACAGACTTATATATAGTGATGCGATGATTAATACGACAGTTAATTGAGGCAGATTATATTCTTGTCCTATCCAGATGGTTATAAAGACAGGCATGATATAAATCAAAGAAAAGCATATAGTTGAAATGACCAAAAACCTCAGATTAAATATTTCAAAAAAGAATGAGAGGTTTTTATGAACATCCCCCTGCGCGACTAAATTTCCGATTCCGGCCGACATGCTGTTGAAAGTGGCACTGATCAACAGTGTTACGCCATTAACGATGACTATGTAATTACTATAATATGTAACTAATGTAAGAGATGCATACGCATATATAATCAATGGTGCTGATTGAGTCAGAGCGAATCGACCAATTTTGTGAACAAACAGCTGCTTTATTTTAGTAGTAAAGTCAACATATTGTGATTTAAGAGATGAAAAGGACCGATTTACCCTTCTTAGATATGGGAAAGTGCGTAATGTCATTAAGTGCAGCGTGCAGGCTCCGACGATACTGAACAAACCCTCTAAAATAAGCCACCATACGTATGGATGGGGCAGATAATAAACCGCAGTCATTTGGGCTGCAGTTTTGAGTAAGATTACTGACCTGTAACTTAATGTGATTTTATAGTCCAGTTGGCTTGCAGTAAGCACGATCTGTCTATAGTTGACAAAGTATCCCAGCAATGCGCTCAACAAGAGCACTCCAAAGGATGCATAAGCATACCACAATGGCAATGACATCTTTGCAAAGATCAATGGGAAGAAGCATCCCAATACTATACTTCCTGCAATAATAATCCATGCAATTCGGCGATAAAGGTAGCCTTGCAATGTGACTACTTCGCAGATCGTTTGGCGGTCGTCTACAGCCAACGGACGATATAGTGTGAACCCGACAGCCGAACTAATACCTAATTCAGCTAAATTCAAGAACTGAATAAGGTTCATAGCTGTACTGTTCAGACCCAAAATTTCCGTGCCTAAAATCTGTAGGAAGATTTTTCGGGAATAGAATTGCAACAGTAGGCTTAAAACATAGAATGTTAAAGCTACAGCGCTATTAGTTATACTCTTTGCTGTACGAGAGTCTTTATTCATTCAGAAACCAAAAAAAACATTCTGAAATACGCGATTGAACCAATCATAACTTTTAATATCCTACAGAGATGAAGTTGATAAATTTCAATTATGTTTATATCACTCAAATGAAATGTACCACCCTCACGCAGAAAACGGCTCCAGATCCACCTCAGAAATCTCCACACAAGCACACCCAAGCGCATCCACCCTCACCAGCAACCGCACCGACCCATCGGCCGACCTACCGTCACCCA
>CANOTH010000031.1 GCA_947570505.1 uncultured Candidatus Saccharibacteria bacterium | reverse complement strand
GGTCTACAGGCTTGAGTGAACTCGCCTCAGACACACTCAGTGAAACACTACCTATAAAATTCGACCCTCAGCGAATGGTGCCGGTTGTGTATTCGTCGAATCCGGACTCGGCAAGACAGACCGCATCACAATCTCATGACACCGGCTTTAGATTGTCCCATGCTTCTGCCGGAAGTCCGCAATCACAAGACGAAGGATTCGTTCATGGGTCTGCGTTACCCGATGATTTCAAACTATGGCTGAGCCGCCATCCCGGCCTGACCATTGATGAAGCAATCTCTCGTTATAGGGAAGAACAGAAAGCGAAACGCCGCAGACAAGGTCCTAAGCTACACTAATCGCAGCGCCACCGAGAGAAGCATCCCTCGGTGGCGTTACTTATGTCTTTAATGGGTAAAAAGCAGATTTTCATTTATTTCTATCGCAAAATTATAAGAAGGACACTATATTTGAGTTCATATCAAATCCAATGTCGGCTGTGTTTTATAGTCAATAACGAGATTAAAGCACTTCTGCAAAGTAATGACACCAATACCATCACATTCTGACAATGATGTCATCGAACATATATGTGTATTACTTAGAGCATTATCAATAGTTTCTACTTGATTAGCTCGAATGCCCATATTTTTTTTGTCATGCATCGGCATTGACATCCATTTCTGCTTAAACTGATTGAATAATTCATCAGGAGCTGTAGGGTCGTACTCGTATATATCAATAGGTATAGAGCACTTCTCAAGAAAAGAATGCATCGTGTCCAGCACCTCTATTTTGTCCAAACCACCATTATGTGTACCTAATAGGGGAAAGGCTATAGAAGTAATACCCTTCTCTTCGTATGTGTCAACAAATTTTTGAAGACCCGCCTCAAGATATTCCATCTTGCTTGGATATTTCCAATGAATTTTTGTAGGAAAATTCAATATCCATTGTAAGCCTTCTCTCGATTGCTTATATAACCATAATTTACCTATGGCAATCTGTTTGGTTTTACATAATTCTCTGTACTTCTCATACATTTCCGGGTATCTGAGACGAAAGCCAAGAGCGACCCCCTTGCCCATTACTCCGACGCAATTTATCGTATTAACAATAGTTTGCTTGTCAGATGAGAAGATATTTCCTTTCTTGAATGTTATATTACTCATATTATTACAGATTTCAATTGTTCATAACGGCTCCAATACTCGGCAGACATAGCCAAAAGTCCGTTTTCTTCATCGAATGTCTTTTCTTTATTCTCATACACAAACATGTGCTCAAGATATTTCAGGCCACCTGCATCTTTTGTATATGAAGCAATATCACATTGATAAAGTACCATCTTTAGTTGTAGCAAACAGGATGCATCAATCTGGAGACATTCTGCATCTTTCTTGATTTCATCTTGAAGCATACTACAATTATATCTCCCTTGGAAGAAATTGCCAAGGTGATCATCCTTCAATAGAACTTCAACAAGCTTCAACTCATAGTCAGTGAATGGGGTTTCTGACCAGAACTCCCTAATCAAAGAGAGAGTATGTGTATGCTGTGTTGTTCTATCTATAGCTTTTCCTATATCATGCATTGCTAAAACTAAACGCATCAAGTCTATATTCATCACTTTTGTGTTCAGTTCAAATGCATACTTCTCGAATTGCTGACATACGAGTAAAGTATGTTGCTTAATAATATAATGGCGAACTTTCTTATTATACAATTCTTCAAGTTTTGGCATTACTATTTCGATAGCTGTAATAAGTTCTTCTGGAGAGAACTCATCGTCATCAAAACTAATACCAAAATACTTCTCAATATCTTCAGTACGTGTGTATCTTACTTCACGAACTATAGGTTCGTGCTTATACACCAACCATCTTGGTGAGCGAGCAGCAGGACTCATATTGACGTAATAAACCTCAAAAGGCGTATCGCCAAGTTCTACCGAAACTGCATCATACAATTGAATAATATTCTTCTTTTCGGCTTTGATGTCTTTTGTGTTATAAACCTTAACTTTTGTGATATTATTACTTTCTATCTGAAAAATGTAATCTCCATTATATCTTGTGTTTATAGAAAGTTCGCCATTCCCCATATCAAACAACAGTTGAGGATTTTCATGTTCAAAGACATCCTCTGCTTCATATATAGAGAAAATATGCTCACGTATAGGGTCATCCTTAAATATTGAACGTAAGATCTCTGTCTCTTCTCTATCATAGCAGATAATCTGATAATCATTTATGTCAGAGAAGTCGAACTCATTTTTAACCAAAAACTCCTGCTGTTTTTTGTCTCTAACCACCTTGTCATAATTGTTATGGCTATACAAATGCACAGCATCAATATTATATGGGTCATCAATTACCCGGTACACACTTGCCCAATTCGTCTGAAGATTGCCGGTGCTATATGAACATAAATTCGCACGTTTAGACAAGACTTCCTGCAAATCAAATTTGAAAAATACAGGCATTGGGCACATTGGCAAACCATTACTTAATGCACTCTGGTAATATTTTGTATTTCTCTGCTTACCTAGGCATTCATTATAGAACTGGGTCTGCGTGCCTGTTCTATAGTAAAATCTTGCATAAGGATGTGCTTTTGCTGATCGGTGAACAACAGAACCTGCAGCATCGTATTTTAGAAGTCCAAGTTCTTTTGCCCTATTTCTACTCAAAATCTTACGAGTTCGTATTACCTCAATTGCATTAAACAAATGGGTAAAATGATACACGTATGGCTTTCCATGGCAGTTGGATTTCAACTCGTTATAGAATTCCATCAGGTTGAGTTCCTTCTTAAACGAACTTTCTACACCAGAGGCTCTGAATGCGGGATTTTCTGACAATGCAACCCAGTCCCACCTATCTCGGTATTTATCAACAATTTCTTGAGTAAACTCTATATTTCCTGTTCTTGAGATTCTTGACCAATCAAGTTTCGTTTCAAACTTTTCAAGGATTTCAGCATTAATAATGAAATCAGTTCTTTTGCATACAATAATCCAGTTCAAGTAATCCTTGAACTCATCGAGAACCTCTTCTGTCAACGACAGATTAGGACTATTAGAAATATAATTCCAATCAAGATATGATTTGTACAGATCAAGTACTTTTATATCAGATATGTTAATATGGGAACTGTGAGACAATACCTTCCAGTCCAACTTATCTTTAAAGAGAAATATGACATTAGCTGCCAAATCTTCTCGGCGTGAAATCTGAGACCAATCAATACTCTGATCTTTTAGGATGTTGAGTACTTCCAAGGTTGGATAGAAATCATCACGCTGTGAAATTGCCTTCCAGTTAATGTCCTTATCTATTATTAATCGGAGCAAGTCAGGAGTAAACTCTATGTCCTTACGGCGTATCAGTTCATTCCAGTCCCACTCTTTTGTTACTAATGCAATTAAAGTATCTGTATTGAGAACAATTTCCTTGCGCTTTGACAGGAATGCCCAATTCCATTCCTTGTCCTTGTTACCCTCAATGAACTCAGCTGTAAAAATACAGTCATTGCGATATGATAATGCATTCCAATCCCAATCAAAATCTTTATGCTCCATTACAAATTCTGCTGTAAGAGCAAACGATTTGTTATGAGAAATAGCGTTCCAATCCCATGGATAAGATAGATGAGCAGAAATTTTTTCAATATCCAGTCTAACATCTTTTCTCTTGGACAAGAGAGCAAAATTCAGCCACTCATCAAACTTTTCTATATGCTTGATGAGTTCCTTCGGACGTTTAGAGTTATAACTAAAACACTTGCTGTTTTCAGAAAGGTAGTCCCAGTCCCACTCTTCACTTCTGATTTTTAAAATATTGTCACACCAGTTAATTGAAGTAAGAGTCGAAAGATATTTAAAGTTCCAGTCATAATCTTCATTTTTAAGAATTGAAACGACCAAATCCTCCCAATTGTTGAAATCCTTAGTTATATTCCTGTCCCATCTTAAGATTCTGTTCAGAGCTTTTGATGAGGAAAGAGCATCCCAATCTACATAAATACCATACTCTTGATAATCTTGCAAATATGATTCGATTTCAAAATCAGGACGATTATAAACATCGCTATAGTTCCAATCAAATCTAACAGACCTCAAAGACAAGTTGCTCTGTAAAGCTATTATATCTTTTGTTGAATAACGTTTTGTGAGCAATGCCCACAATTGTGCATTATCCTCGATTTGAGATAGAATGACGGAAATCTGAATTCTTATGCCTTCGTCAGCAAGATCTTCGTCCGTAAGAATTGTTTGTAGCAGAGACTCCCAATCCCAGTAATCATAGTACTCGTGAAGGTTCGATAATAAAAACTCGTGTTCTGCACGTGAAGTAATACATTTCCAATTCCATCTGTCAACATACAATGACAGATTATCTTGAATTCTTACTATCTCAAGATGCTCTGACAAATAGTCCCAATCCAGTTTGTTCACCCAACGGTCATTACCTAACTGAGTGATATGCATACTTTCACAGAATCGTTTTGTCAGAACCTTCCAGTCCCATTTCTCATCATTAAAGTTCTTACGAATTATGCCTTCTGAAACCTTTTCTGTTACCAATGACCATAGTGCCTTAGCGGATGCAATCGTCTTGAAGGATGAATCCTCATACAATTGGTCAACATAATCTTCTCTCAAGTTAGCTATTACCACATCAAGAGCAAGAAGTGTCATGTGTTTCTTGATGAATTCAATATCGTTCAGGACAATATCTTTGCGAGACAATTGCGACCACGACCATTTGAAATCAATATTTGAATCAATGATATTACACTCTGTAACTGAAGCAGAAATGTGATTTAGCCCCTTAACGCTAAAATCCTTTTCTTTATAATGTTCAAAGAACTCAGAGTTCCATACGATATTAGGATTACATTCAAGACCAACTGCATAATTGGTAGACTTCCATGTGATAAAGCCCATTTTTTCATGCCAATCAATCAATTCTATTGACCATTGATAATCAGCCTTGTTTGCATTGTAGTTTGTAGAAAGACGTTCTTTACTCTCAATGACAGCAAAAGCGAACGCACTGGATTCGCAGTATGAATGAACCCAGCTACTGTCAGAGAATGCACGAGGCATCACATCCTCAACATATATATATTTGCCTAATGCTGATATATTGTTTAAAATGAATCCGAGTTCCGCATTCAAAGAAAGCAATTTCCAGTCCCATTTGCGGTCTGGATAAGTACAAATCGACTCTGGATGCAGAAATAAGTATTTTTCCGTTTGCGAATACATAACAAACGGAATGGTATCAATATATTGAAGGACGAACTCGTCATCCAATTGAGGTATCAATGTTTCCCAGTCCCAATCTATAGTATCATTGTGGAGTTCTGGAATAACAATAATTCTCTTGACAAAATCTATACTACGATTTGCAGATAGAGATTCAAAGTCCCATGGATACTCTGTGGCATTCTCAACAATAAAATTATTATCAAGCCTTTCCGAGATGATAATCCAGTCTAATGATTCCTCGTATTGTTTAAGGTTTGGCGTTAACGATTCTGTCGGACATACCGAGGAAATTTTTGACCATTGGGTTCCATTTGCAACTTTTGCAATGCTGTCAAACAGTTTCTTGTCGTTCCAATCTAAATACTCACTTTCAAGGAAATCATCCAATGACCATACATCCATATAAGGGCACAGAGACTGGTAAGTCAATCTCATACGACTTTCTCTAACCAGATGTAGGTATTCTCCTATATGAATTTTGTCACGAATGTACTGAGCATTACAGTTGTTGAACAACAAGTCGTTAGCTTTCAACGAGACTTCATCTTGATAGAAAACTATCGGGTACTTTTGACCATTATATTCATATAATCTGAAATCAACATAAACCTCACCCATTCTTGCATCAGTTGATGCTTCAGCTCTGAAAACCGAAGTACTATCATCTGATTGCAATAACAGACGCGCCACAAGTTCCTCTGGAGTGCCATACAACTCTTCTTCAATTGTATTGTTATTGAAATCTTCATAAGGCAACAATTTGCTTCCTTGAATTTTCGATACGATACCAAGAGAGTCTCTGAAAGGGAAATACAGAAATTCCTTTTCTGTCTTTTGAGCCAAGTCAAAGCATTCGTTCAATAGCTGTGCCCCCGTATAGAATTCGTATTTAATACCTTTCTTAAGAGCCAATTCTCCTAATGGTGTAACAGAAACCTTATGATCGACATTACTAATCAATGCGAACTTTGTCAGTTCAGATAGGATTCCACCAAAGATAGATACCTCTCCGACATCTTTGTATCTTTTTGGAGTCACTTCAAAATCATCCTGAACGTTAAATCCAAGAATACCAGCTAACGTGTTCTCATAGATAGAACCACCGTTATATTTTATGGTCATCAGTAGAACCTTATCCAACTTGGTCAGTTCAACTGCTTTATAGTAGGTAATATAACATGCCGTCTTGTTCAATCTCCACAAACGGAAATTAGAATCTGTGAAACGTGAAGCATAAACGAGCTTACCTTTATTGATAATTTCTTTATAGTCCATATTCCTCAGCTGTTAAAATTTTACCATTTTCATGATTGAATACTGTATTGTACACATTATCATAAATTGCCTTTGTTCTAAAGAGTTGGCTGTCACCAACGATTATCAGCAAACGTTTTGCACGTGACAAAGCAACATTCAATCGGTTTGGAGATTGAGCAAAGCCAAGATCTTCCTGCTTTGTATAACCATCTTCTCCATATTTCGTATAATTCGGCTTTTGCCCTTTCTCTGTTTGGAGGCAGTGGCTTCTTACCATTGATACGATGATAATATTGCGTTCCATTCCCTGGAATCTATCTACAGTACTAACTCTTATAGGCATCTCGTCAGGGTTGAATTCTCTTGCCATTTCCATTAGCAGTCGCAATTGCTTACCATAGAATGAAATCAAGCCAATCTGCTTGTCTTCAACATTGCTCCATCTATTATTATACTCATGGAATGAATCCGAGTCGTTCAACTCACGAAGCAATTTGCGAATAATCTCAACCTCTCCATAATTTACTCTTGACGTACCATCAAGCATTTCTGGAGAAGAAGAATCAATCCACAACACATGAACATCGGGATCAATAGGGCCTGCTGTGATACCATGGAATCGTGATGCTAGGTTATTGATATAGTCAGGGTCATTGATTCCCAAATCCTTTGGATACACCAAACCGCACTCCAAACCACCTTCGTCCTTATAGAATTGTTTTATTACTTCATTGATAGCAGGATGCATTCTAAACTGATAGTTGAAAACACCTTTGAGTTTTTCATCTATCTGATTGTACAATCGCTCAAAATGCGAAATTTCAAGAACATTGAAGTTTTTAAGAACAAAACTCTTCAGTTCTTTTATTCGCTGCAATTCAGTATTGTCCTTCTCGTGTTTGATCAGATAATCAAAGGAATTAGTGAATGATTCTCTTGAGATCATTGGAGGCAACTGCCTATGGTCACCAATGATAATATTCTTCTTTCCATAAATCAGAGGCAGGGACAATTCCGCTGGCGTTGCCTTACTTGACTCATCCTGAATTACAACATCAAATCTAATTTTAGGATTGTACTCGTTATCTCTTTGTGAGAAAATACTTCTATAAGTCTTATAGAATGCAGTCGGAACAAATTTGTTCTTCTTACTCTGAGTAGCTATGTTTTCAGTAAAGATTATGTTCTTCTGTCCAATTGAGCTACATGTTGCACCTATCACATTACAGTTTGCAATGTAGTTGTCAAAGAATAGTCCTTTAAGATTGTCTGTAGGATTTATTAGCAGATCCTCCCATAGCTCTTGAGCTTCTTCTGGCATACTGTCCTTATCCATTCTTCTACTGATGTTCTCCATCCAATTCAGAATGATTAACTTTTCAGGCGCTTCATAAACAGTATCTTCTACAGTTGTAGCGTCATCATCGTCGTCATCATCGTCAATGTCAAAAGACTTCTTCTTTGCTGTAATGTCTTCTCCTTTTGCCCAGCGGTACATGGCAGAATATGAAAACTGAAGCCCTTCTGTTTCCAGACGCGACTCATCACCTATGCGTATTGGCTTAACCAAATTGTGATATGGATTCACGACTCTATCGATAGCATTATCAACAGCAAGATTCGTTTCTGACGTTAGCAGAATCCTTGTATTCTGATTTTCACGTACATGTTGCCAAATAAGCTCGGCAATAGCCGTTGACTTTCCAGAACCCGGAGGACCTTGGATTAGTGACAAGTCGGGAGCAAGAATTGCCTTTGCAATAGCCACTTTTTGTGGCTCATTATTGGCTATCCTTTTATTCAGAAGGTGTTTGTCTACTTCTTGTAGTTCTAATTTGATATTCTCTTCATAATCCTTAATACTTGCAGCTTTAGAAGCATCAAAGATGAAAGTACCAAGTGAGGAATTCTCTACGTCACGACCTTCTACGATTCGGTTCAACGATTCTTTCAAACGTGCCAGCTTCTCCAAATCGCCCGAAAGGTCTGGAGTTATTTCGGTGACATCAGTTTCATCAAACAATTGCTTGGTAACTTCATAAAAATCACCAGATATATCTAAGACCAATTCCGGGTAGTTTGCAGTTCTTATCAGTTTTCCGATTTTCAGTTCTCCAACTGTAAAATCAGCACCTTTGAGTTCACGCGCTGCATCCAGCCTATCTTCGTCTCTGCTGGTAATATCATTGAAATATACCAGTTTAACTTTATCAGAAGGCACTTCTGATATTGTACACAAATATCTGGATTGATCAAATGTCTGTAGTTTATGGGTTAACTGAGTCTTAAATGTCAACAGGTCTTCAATTTTCTGGAATTCACGCGAAAAGACAAGTTCTGTTCCCTTCTTCTTCAGTTCAAGATGCAAATCATCAGATAAATCATGAAGTTGATTCATGACTTCTGTCATGTCTGCTTTTCCATATTGAACGTCGAAGTTGCACTTATGGCCGTTCTTGAACAAGCCAAAATCAACAAACGGATAGTCTCTGCTCAACTCAGTAAGAAGCTCGGTTAGGCTTTTTTCCTTCCAATTGAAATCTATACCGATTGAAGTACCCTTTGACGATACAGAATGCTCAATTGACGGCTTAAACGATACGTGTAAGTCATCATTGAACTTATCAAGTTCTTCTACCGTTGCCCAATATCTATTCTCACGGTACTTGTAATAGTACTTCTCTGTGTAATCATAATTATTCTGACCAAACAATCTTTTCATCAGTTTATTCCAGAGATAGAAATCAAAGTTAAAATCGGTAGTATCCTTCGTATTAAAGAACTCTGACGATGTCATATAAGTAATATCCGAAACGTCATCACCGTCGTCTTCTACACTCAAAACGTCATCTGTAATCTCTTTTACATCTTTTTGCAGCTTAGGAAGTTTTACATTCTTATAGAAGGTAATTGTATTGCCATTTAATTTAGGCAGTCCAAGCTTGTTTGCTTGCCAATCATAACTGTTAAGAGCATCCTCATGAATGATAAAGGTAAATTCCACCCTACACATTTGCAATTCAAACACAGGCTTTATCTTATCCAAGAATTTTTGAGTAAAATATCCACCTTCTACAGACACTTGCTTGTCTATATTTACACCTGTGCTTCTTTTCTTCCTGTTATTCTTGAATGTTTCTATGTTATTCAGTTTGAGACCAGGACATATTTTTTCCAAATAAACGATTATGCTTGGGTACGTAGGAATGATAGCTGATGCTCTATCAGGTAAAGCCAGTTGAAGGCTATTGAATTCTTCATTATCCTTCAGTCTGTTTAACTCTTCAATGGATATTTGCAGGCGATTGTTCTTGTCGAAATCATATTCTACTTCCAGTTTATCCAGCAACTGTTTTACACCAGTAAACTGAGCACGTCTATCAACAATGCTACCATCAACTACAGGGTAGTAAGTGAACGTGACATACTCTTTGTTGGCTTTCGTACTAATTCTGGCTTTCGCAGATTCATCTAATTTCTGCCAGTTGGAAATAGGTGCAAGGACATATCCATCTTCAAAATGACATTCATCATAATCAATGTCCAAACTATCAGCTATCTGCTGTTGCAATTCCTCTGTATTATCTGTGGTATCGACTTTGACAAGAAGTTTCTCATTGATAATAGTAGTAGCTTCTGGCACAATGGCAATAGGAGCAGTTCGTTGCCGAAGAATCTGTTCCTGTACTTCTGTATGTTTCTGCCATATTTCCTTAAGCAAAGTCTTATCCGCAGTTTTCTTTGCCAGATTCTCTTCTACTACGGCTCTTCTGCTTACAACAACATTGCGGTAGTCCTTATTTATCTTTACAACTTTAACATCAATTGTCTGCCCCACAAAAGTTTCTAAATCCGCCCTAACTATATCTGTCTGAGAACCTGGCATAAATGCTTCTATTCCGAAGACATCCACTATTGTGCCACCCTTTGTACGACATTTAACGTACGCTTTTACCGTCGCATTATTGGCAAGTGCCTCATTAACCTTTACCCACGCTTTTGTAGCTCTTGCTTTCTTGTGTGACAGAATCAACTGGCCAAGACGATCGCTCTTTGATTCTATATACACATCAACAGTATCACCAACCTTAAGGTCTGGATTGTATCTGAATTCGCTTGCCGGTATGATGCCGTCATTACTATAACCGATATTGACTACAATTTCGCGCTCGTTTATGGAAATAACAATACCAGAGACCACCATACGCTCTGCATCATCTGTAGTCTCTTCATTTGACTCTTCCTCAGATTGTGATGAAGCCGCATCTTCAAAAACGTCCCAATCAAATTCTTCTAATGGATTCATCTTTGCCATATTTTTATTCTATTGTAGAATATAAATCTTTGATTCAAAGTAATTACTCACCCATCCGGTCGGGTTGGCTGCGTCAGAAGTCTGGTATAAAAAGCACGTCATTACGCAGATAATGCAGCTTAGGATGAATGATTGATTACTTCCCAAGAACCGCCATTGGTCGGACCAATGTGTCTTAACTTACCCTCTTTTACAAGAGCTTCAAGGCGGCGCTGGACACTACTCTCATGAAGCGTTAAGATCTCTGCTATTTCAGCTCTCGTTATGGTAGGGGTCTCGGACAGCAACTCCAAAATTTGAATTTTCTGTTCGGTTTTGGTTCGGTTTTGGTTCGGTTTTGGTTCGGTTTGGTTCAGTTTTGCATCGCCCCTGATAGACATGAAAATCTCACGATAG
>CANOTH010000030.1 GCA_947570505.1 uncultured Candidatus Saccharibacteria bacterium | reverse complement strand
CGTGCGTCCGGACGACCTCGACCTAAGGTACTTACTTCTTTCTGTCAACTTGTATTACCAAACAGCGGACGGGGAGACCTTGCCAACGAGGGTTACTGCGGGACGAGCCAACATCTGAAGGATTGAAGTCGAGGTAGTAAGCTTTAGCCGACGTAGCAGACGAGTAAGCAATACTCGAGCGCGACCAATCATAGCCATAGATGCCGAAGCTCCTCAGAGCGCTATTATTAAGATTAATCCACCCGCTACGGACGAAATCCAAACTGTTATATTGAATAACGGATGGGGAGACTAAGCCAACGGGCATCAGTGCGTCACAAAAACTTTAATCTCATGATTAGTCCTCCTGGCTCAATTCGCACAACATTGTCGCCATACCATCCACTGTACCTTTTACCTCTTATCTCCGAATTCCTTTTTCTTGAGTGGTTTTAGCATATATTTATAGATCATTTTGTCGTTACCAAGAATATGCCGTTCTGACTTTGATAGTATATGCCTGTTCATCTTCAGTTCTGTAAGCGCAGCCGTACAAACAAAATCTGCGACTTGGAGCATTTTGTAATCTTGTTGCCTAGCAAGCTTGATTTCGGGATTATCAAACATTGCCGTAAAGACCGCCATGATAATTTTTGCTACACCGTCTTGACCGTTGTCGTAATAGACTTTTATGCTATCGAATTGTATGAAATACTGGTAATGTTGCCGAATAAAGTCGGTAATTTGCTGCGCCAATTTTGTAGTAAGTTCTATGCTAGCTTCAATGTGCTTCTTTTCGACTATAAAGTTTGTATAACTAAACTTAGCTTTCTCGATAAAGGCTTTTGTGCGGCGATAAACTTGTAGCCGTTCTTCTATGGTTAAATTGACATATTCGTACTCACGGCGAATTAGCGGTCCCATATGGACAAAGTTACGATTTAAGGTGGTTTCGCTGAGAGCGCGGTCGAAGCTCACAAATAATCCCGACAAATCGTCTGACTGCCGGTGAAACACCATACTAATGATATAATAAGGACACGTCGGATTGTAGGCTCCAAAATCCCCACTTTCGTCGATAAAGATGCTGAGCTCGTTTGGTGATTGTGTCATATCTGCCAATTCCTTATAAGTTGATGTCTGAGCACCAAAGTGGCGGGGGCTAGCCCCGCCGATCGGTTGGACCAAGAGCAAATTGCCCAGCCCAGTGATTATATTATAGCACAGCTGTGAAAAATGTAAAGAGGATTCTTTAAGTAATCTGCTAGCTTCACTTAATCCTCTTTCAGTTTCTTGGCAATATGTTTTGCGGAGAAGCGGCGCATTGTAAAGAGTAATGACAAAGGTGCAACCATCATTATCACAAACAAAATAAACCAGAATGCCCCATTGAACATAAACAGTGTAATCTCTGGTAAATAATCCAAGCTATAAAACTCCTGTAATCGTTCAGCTAAAGCCCCTGTGCTCGTCAAGGCTAGTAGCGCAATAAATATGAACGCAATCATGATTGTCGCCACTATTGCCAATAAACAAAGCTCTATCAAATATAAAAGATAAATTAAATAGATGTTGCCAGTACTTGCTCCCATTGCCCGGTATAGCGCCACTGTTGACGCGTCTTGGTCAATGAGATGCGCAAAAGTCATGACTGCAATTATCGTTGCAACGATCAGTAATAAAACCTCTACGGCGATTAGCAGAACTTTTTGAGTGTTAAACGAGTTGACTACACCAAGTGTCGTTCCGAATAGATCCTGAGAGTGATACTTGAAATCTGTGTACAGTTTCACTCCAAACTTTTCTTCATCTGGACTTGCAAACTCTGCCGCCTTGTATGGGTCATTAAACTTTACGACGGCGGTTTTCTGAACTGGCGCCGCGTTATACCATCCGCCATCTTCCGAGAGATATTTCTCTAACTGTCCTTGAATATATTGTTCTACTTTTCCCGAACCATCGTCAACCAGCCAGAAATCATCATTGGTTGCACTCGGAAGTTGCGCTAAGATTATATTTAGTGGGTTAAAACCAGCGAGAGTTGGCTCACCAATCTCAGTGCTCGGAATGCTACCCACCCTGTATAAAGTATTACCTAACCTTTCTTCAAGATTTTCCATGTTCTGTGGCGGTTTCCATCCCTCCGGCATAATAGCTGGTACCTTATCTTCTGGCACTTTATTCCACAGGCTATTATCAATGAATACATCAACTACCGATTTATCAATCACTTGATATGGATAATCTAGTTGATAATACCAATAGTACCCCACTACTTCACCACCATATTCTTCTGCTCGCTCACGGATTTTCTTATCATCCTCCTCATCTAGAACTGGTTCTAGGCTAATTTGTGCGATTTCATCGGGAGTACTTATAAAATCAAAATCGTCATTTCTAGCCCAACTGCCATATCTTGCTTTAATATAGACATCTCCGCCTGTTTGCCCCGCTGAAGCTTTAATTGTAGTTTCTTCAATGCCAGAAGTGATGAAATTAAACCCCATAATCACCCCAAACAATAAGGAAATTGTCAGAATAATAATTAAACTACGTTTCTTGTGTTCCCTAATATTATTCCAACTAAGTTTAAATGCGTCTGATAATTTAATTGTCATACCATGATTGTACCACATAACTAACACAATCATCAAATCAATTTGCACAAGTTAGGACCAAGACCTCGCGGTCAGCCCATTGCTTATGTTGTAGCATAGCCTTTTAATTATGCAAAGAGTTTTAATTTAATTAATTAGCTATTATCTACTTATAGACGAGAATTTCTTTTGTTGTGAACTTTGTTCTATTTTTCATTGCAAATATATCCATCGCCAACAAAGTATGTGGCTAAATCTGAAATAAAAGCCCCCACTATACCGCCTACCATCGGAACAATAAAATATGCTAACAAAACAAGAATTATTTGTCCTATACCTTCTGTTATATTTGAAAAGATAGGATATGCTGATGCTGAAGCTGGATTGAATACTAGGCTCGCATGAATCTCAAAGTAGTTTTGTGATATGATGGCACCAAGTAAAAATAGCGCAGCAACACAACTTGCCATCACTGCTACATAAGATAGTATTTCTTTTTTTCCGATGCGTGAAGCCCTAGCGAACAGGAAGCCCAAGATTACTGCACCCATTAATTCAATGAGTACTATTAGCCAAAAATTTTCATTACTAACTTCTATTAAATTTGTTGGTACTTCTAACGAGGATCCGCTACCATTTTTAAATAAAATTAGAATTAAAAGTCCCAACCAAGCACCGATGAATTGTGCTAGTATATAAAAGATTCCTCTTGTGACTGACAATCGCCTTGTAGCCATTGCTCCTGCGGTTATTATTGGGTTCAAGTGGGCTCCAGATAGACTATACGTAGTTGCATAAATCGCTATAATGGATCCGAATAGGATTAAAGGTACCAGATCGGCTCTAATCACTCCTATAATTGTCATGAATGCAATTGTTAATAGCATTGTTCCTATGAGTTCTCCCATCAATGCTCCCCAAACTCTAGGCTTCTTTAATAGTTCCGATATTTTATTAGTTTCTTTATACTTTTTACTAAATAAAAGTTGTAAAACCTTTTTTCCCTCTGTGCAGGAATCGCACTTCTTTTTACTCAATTAAAAATCCTCCGTTATTACTCAGTTGTCTATGATTATATCATATTTACAATGTTTTTTATTAATAAATAAAAAGAACCCCCGGCAAGCTACCGGGGTAATGTGTCAGATAAGAAACCTCGCGCTTTGTTTACGAGTTGCTATCTCATATGCATGATGCGGTCTGTACCTTACTTATTAATGGTCGTATTGACTGTGTAAGCGGATGTACCACCGCCCAGAGCAGTCCTCGGGCTTATACGGACAAAAAGCACCTGGTTACGACCCAAAGGAATGGTCCTTGAATTCGAGGTCTGGCCGAACGCATCGTTAATCACTGTGCTCGGGGATACACTCAATATGGTGCTACTGGTGCCAATGTCAACCTTGTAGTTGAACCCGTCAAGAAGCGGAATGGAAACAACAGCATTGCAGTTGAAGCCATTACTGTCGGTCGCAACAGCAACCCATGTACCGTTAGTTCTCACGGTTGTGTGATTGGTGTAGGATAGCGGCATGATATCCGCATCATCGGTTACTGAAGCAGCCTCTACGGCCACGGGCTCAATATCAGCAGGAGCAGCCTCAGCTGCAAACGCAGGGATCGACATTGTCAGGGACATTGCTACAGCAAGAGCTGTTGCGAATAATTTACGTGGTTTCTTCATAATAAATTAAACCTTCTTTCTAAAAGAACATGCGCGAACTAGATTCTATCTGAACACATGTATGAGTATATATCATTTATCATAATAGTGCAAGACTCTTTTAAAACTCCCTGCATTTTTACTGTGTCCTATTTTGCCGACAGAGCTAGCAAAGTGCCGCTTTATTTTACCGGCTAAATAAGATATAATTAGAGATGGAAATGTGGCCGAGTGGTTGAAGGCGCACGACTCGAAATCGTGTGGGCCGAAAGGTCTCGGAGGTTCGAATCCTCTCATTTCCGCCAAATTTGTAGTAGGAATTTAATAAATGGAAGGATGAGAACCGGAGGTTCGTCCGTGGTAGGAGTGTGAGAGAAAAGCTCGAGTCCGAGCTTTTCCGAACCGACACCCCACGGGTAGCGACGTTAGTCGCGTTATCCTCTCATTTCCGCCAATCAGGAGGTTGTATGAAATTATATTTGATATCTAATATACAGCAAACAAATGATGATAGTAACTTAGTGACCTGCAAGTTGTTGACGGATGCCTGTGAGGTTCGGGGGATTGAGTATGAGATTTTGGATCCAGCGACGGTGAATCCACTGAAGGTGCAGTTACAGCCAGGGGATGGTTTGTATAGAATTGTCACGGCTCATTATAATGGTGCGGCCGAGCTAGAGTATATGCTGGTGAATCCACAAGTGGCGACTTTTTTGAATAATCCGTTGTCTTTGGGTGATAGACGTGATGCTACGATGTATGCTAAGTTAAATATTGCTGCGCCAAAGACAGTGAATTATGTACCGAGTGACCGGAAAGTATTACTAGAAGTGGTAGAGGAGCTGGGTGGTTTCCCAGTGATTTTGAAGGCAATGGGCGGCAGTCATGGTGTAGGTGTGATGCGCTTAGATAGTCCTGAGAGTTTGTTCTCGGTGAGCGATTTTGCTCGACATGGTGGTTCGGAGCTTTTGCTGAAAGAATATTGCAATGTGCGTTCGTCAGCGAGATTGATTGTACTCGGTGATAAAGTAATTGATTCGATTGAATATAGTGCGCCAAAGGGTGATTTTCGGTCGAATGAAGGGACTTCGCCCAATGTGAGTCCGAGAAGGTTTGATGCGGAGGTAGAACAGTTGGCGGTTCATGCGACTAATGCGCAGGGTTTGGAGTTTGGTGGAGTAGATATAATGTTGACTGATGATGGGCCGAAGGTAGCAGAGGTGAACTTCCCTTGTTTCTTCCCACGTTGTCAAATGCTGACGGGCACGGATATTGCGGGGCAGATGGTGGATTATTTGCGGAAAAAGTCCGAACGGATAATGGATCAACAATAATGTTTCTAGAGGAGATAATTTGAGATGAGTAGTGTGTTTACCAAGATTATTCAGGGTGAGATTCCCTGCTACAAGATTTACGAAGATGATAAAACCATGGCCTTTCTTGATATTGAGCCAGAAGAGGTGGGGCATACTCTAGTGGTGCCTAAGCTAGAGGTAGATAAGGTGTATGATTTGCCAGATGAAGATTATCAGGCTGTCATGGCAACCGTGAAAAAACTCGCGCGCCATTACGAGAAGATTTTGGGTGAGCGAATTATGATTAAAATTGTGGGCATTGATGTCCCACATGCACATGTGCATCTTTTACCGGTGAATGAGAATTGGGCAGGAGAGCGCAATCTAAAACCTACCGAGGAAGAATTTCGGGCTTGGCAAGAGAAATTGCGGCTCGAATAACCTGCGGTAGGTTAAGTCTTGGTTAAAGAGATTAGCTGACGTTACGTCGGTGATTGCCTGGTTGATCAGATTCAATAGTAGCAGTTTGGGCTAGTAGATACTCAGTAATGTTAGCTTTGTTGCTGGCATCGCGAGCATGCTCCCGATTGATGAATTGGTTAGAAAAGAAATCAACTTGTTTGCGATAGTTGGCGAGTTGTCCTTCAAGGATGGAATTAATGGGTTGGATATCTTCGTAGTTCATCGTACTCATAGTGCCATAGGTTTCGGCTAAGATATCTAAGGCATTGTTGCTGTATTCGGTACGACGAGGGTTGGATTCCCCAGCATTAATATCTGAGCTAATTTCGTCTTTGAGGGTAGCAACGAGCTGATCGAAAATCCGTTCGTTGTGTTGGCTGATTTCAGCGGCGCCTTTTTCCTCGGCAATCAGGGCGGATTCGCCGAGGTGACGAAACTGATTCTTCTTACTGAGGTTTTGTTCGATTTCTTGGGATTTAGAGTCATCGAAGTTTTCGGCTGGGCCGATATCTACACCGTCGTCTAGGGTGCCGGGGTCTTCCGGATCATCAGGATTCCTGGAACCAAATTTTTCGCTGGCATTATGCCATTGATCAGGACGACCTTCAGAGACAGTGTTGGGGAATTTGTTGGGCATAGACTACTCTCCTTGTTTGTCTTGGGATTCCTGGTTTAGTTCGGCTGGAGTTTTGCCAGTTAGGTTAGCAATAAAACCATTAACTAGATTAGTAATCTGCTTAGCACTGTCGTCGGAATTTGGAGAATCGTCAGAAATGCTTTTTTGCAAGGTGTCGTCTAATTCTTGATTAAGCTTGGTGTTAGCAGCTAAAGCAGCTCGAGCTTCTTCGACGGAAATACCCTCTTGTTTGGCTAAAAATTCTGGGGTAATAAGATTTTCTAACATGGTGTTCTCCAATTAAGATATAATATCGCTGCTCAAGCCAGTGGCTGCGGCATCAACAGGTTGAGTATTAGTGGGATTTTCTGCGGGAGATTCTGTAGTGGCTGGTTGATCAGGGATGGATTCGGCGGTTGGGGTCTCGGTAACGGGTGTGGTGGCTTCTGTGGCCGGAGCTTCGATGATGTCGCCAGGTGATGTTTTTGAATCAGTTGTGTCGGGCGCAGCCTCGACGGCGGCGATTTCGGCAGCTGATTGGATTTCGGCTTGATCCATACCTTCAAGGTTGGCGGCTAGAGTCTCGTCGGTGATGATTCTTTCTTCTGGTGTGGCGGGAGTAGAGACAGATTCGGCGAGATCAGCTGCAGCCATGGCGGCTTCGGCAGCTTCAGCGCCGGTGGCCATAGCATCTTCGTGGATGACGGCTTGATCTAAGGCCTCAAGATTAGTGGCCGCTGTTTGGTCAAAGGCGACCTCCTGATTTAGATTTTCCCATCCAGTATTATTCGCAGTTGTAGAGTTGGTGGGTTGTTCCATTTCTGGCATTTTTTGTTTTCCTTGTTTGTTTTACACTCCATACTTTCAGTGTAGCACAGCATAAGCATTTTGTCAAGACTCTAAAATCGTTGCAATGAAAAGCCCCATTCGCGGCTCGGTGAGCTTTGAATGGGGTGGTAGAGTCTGTTTTTTGGTTAGTTGGTAAAATGCTGATCAGTAGTTAATGCGCCATAACGGTGTAAATAGTGCTGAGCGGCTATGTTTTCACTGGCTGTAGGGAGAGTGTAGATATGGAGAGCATCGTCTGCTGTGTCCAGGTATTTTTGGAAATCGGTTGAAATCACACTTGATAATTCCAGGTCGATATACTCCTTGGTGCCACTGAAGCCAACTTTGAGATCGTGATCCTCGATTACGGCTGTTCCAGTATTGTTGAAGGCATGGCGCTGGAATGGTATGATGATGGCGCCGTCCCAGAAAGTCACTTTGGCGGTGTGGTGCAGCCAGTTCTGGGTTTCCTTATCCAAGAGAAAGCGCGGATTTCCAGCGGGATCTTCAGCCGCAAGCTGTGCGATGGTGACAGCATAGGGGTCGCTGCAGTACTTGGTCTTGAGCAAAAGATCATGCAGTATCACCATATTATCAACTCTGCTGGTGATGAGTGTGGGGCACAGCCGTAAGTTATTCATTTTGGCTTCAAGCACATTTTCAATTTCCTTTTCGGAACGGAAACATGCTTTGAAGTAATTATCACCATGCGATGATAATTCAATCTGTGTTCTCCAACCTTCGGACAGGGTGTCTTTATTGTTCTCTATGACATTCCCAACAATCCTCTGGAGATTGTTGGCATATTTTTTGAAATATGCCAAGTCATGTGCCTCGTAGTTGCCGTTAATAGTGAAATTTGTTGCCATAAAAATACCTCCTAAGTATAAAAAGAATTCGGCAAAATAGACTCTAGATTTTAAAGAACTAAATCGGTAGTTGCCGTTGCAATGATTTTATCATTCTTAGGTATAAATGTCAATATTGTTCGTATGTAATTGTGAAGTTGTCAAAAAGTGTTAGTGAAGATGGAGGTATGTTATAATATAGATATGAAGTTTGCAAAGAGTTACGAACCGGGAGAGTTCGAGCCGCAGATTTATGCGGAATGGGAAAAAACAGGGGTGTTTCAGCCGCGAAAAATTGTGGCCGAGTCGTATGAGAGTGAGACGAATGATGCCTATACAATTGTGATGCCGCCACCGAATGCAAATGGTAATTTGCACATTGGGCATGGTTTGACAATCGCGATTGAAGATGCTTTGGTGCGGTATTATCGCTTGCGGGGGCGGTCGACTTGGTATATCCCGGGGGCGGATCATGCGGGCTTTGAGACTTGGGTGGTTTATGAGCGGGCTCTAGAGAAAGATGGTCATACGAGGTTTGAGTACTCACGGGATGAGTTGTATGCGCGGGTGTGGCAGTTCGTGGAAGAGCAGCGCGGTAATATGGAATTACAGGTACGGGCACTGGGAGCGAGCTGTGCTTGGCGCGATTTGACCTTTACGTTGGACGAAAATGTGGTCTCGCGAGTGTATCGGACCTTTGAGCAGATGTGGAATGACGGCATGATCTATCGGGGGGAGAAGCTGGTGAACTTTTGTCCGAAGCATCAGACGGCTTTTGCAGATATTGAGGTGGAGCATGAAGACGAGGCGGGTAAGTTGTGGGAGATTGCCTATCAGGTGGCGAGTGTGCCAGAGAAGCTTGTTGATAACGCATCTTCTTCATTGTCAGCAGATGCGTTGCGTGCTCACCGTACGCAAAGTACGGCTTGCTGTGCTACTCCTGCTTCCTCGGATAAGACGCATTCTGAGCAAGCTTGGGCTGATCGAGAGTTTAGTACGATTCCGAAAGAGATTATTGTGAGTACGACGCGGCCGGAGACGATTTTTGGTGATACGGCGGTGGCGGTGAATCCGAAAGATGAGCGCTATCAGGATATGATTGGTGGTTTGGTGAAATTGCCACTAACTGATCGTTTGATTCCAATTGTAGCGGATGAGCATGCCGATCCAGAGTATGGAACGGGGGCGGTGAAAATTACCCCGGCGCATGATTTTGATGATTTTGAGGTGGGAGAGCGCCACGGACTAGAGCGAATACAAGTGATTGGCGAAGATGGTTTGATGACTGAGGCAGCGGGCAGTGAGTTTGCAGGGCTGACGACGGCGGAATGTCGTTCTTTGGTGCTAGAAAAGCTAGAAGAGCAAGGTTTGCTTAGAGGTGAGAAAGAGATTACCCATGCGGTGGCTCACTGTTATAAGTGTGGTACGGTGATTGAGCCGATGTTGAAAGCACAGTGGTTTATTGATGTGAAGCGCTTGGCAGCGGGGGCGATTGAACATTTAGAGAAGGGTGAGATTAAGTTTCATCCGGCGAATAAGAAGAAGGTTTTGATTAATTATCTGAAGGGTTTGAAGGACTGGAATATTAGTCGGCAGATTCCGTGGGGGATTCCGATCCCGGCATTCCGGCAGACGGAGACAGATGCGGCGCCAGAGTGGATCTTTGATAGTCGGACGAATTTGCAGAAGATTGAGGTGGGGGGAGTGAAGTATTATCGGGATGAGGATACGTTTGATACGTGGTTTAGTAGTTCACATTGGCCAATTGTGTGCACTGACTGGACTGAGGGGCGGGAGAATCCGTATTATCCACTCAATGTGATGGAGACGGGGGCGGATATCTTGTTTGCGTGGGTGGCGCGGATGATTATGATGGGGGTCTATGTGACGGGTGAAGTTCCCTTCCGTGAAGTATATTTGCATGGTTTGGTACTAGACGAGCATGGACGCAAGATGTCGAAGTCTAAGGGTAATGTGATTAATCCGATTGAGCTAGTGACAAAATATGGTTCGGATGCTTTTCGGCTGGGTATTCTCAGGGGTCGGAGTGCGGGTATGAACCAGGCATTTTCCGAGAATTCGGTGGTGGCGGGTAGAAATCTTTGCAATAAGCTGTGGAATGTGGCGAGGTTTATTCAGGGGATGGTGGATGAGAGCCACAGTGGTAGCGAAGAAGCCGTAGAAATGGCTCTAGCAGAGGGGGCGGCGGAGATTGTAAACGAAGGAGCAGTGATAGCGGGGGCGGAAAGGCCGTATTCGACTGATAATATGGGGGAGGATTGGATTTGTCGTGAGCTGACTAAGTGCAAGGAAGAAGTGGAAGACGACTTTGCGGATTATAGGTTCTCGGAGGCAGTGGAGACTTTGTATAGCACGATTTGGGATAAATATGCGGATTGGTTTATTGAGAGCCAGAAGTTACACAAGAATATCCCCTTGCTTAAGATGACTTTGGAGATGATTCTGAAGATGTTGCATCCGTTTGCGCCGTTTGTGACTGAGGCGATTTGGCAGAGCTTGAGCTGGACGGAAGGGCTGTTGATTGTGCAAAAGTGGCCAACTAGGCTAAAGTTTGATCCGGTGGCGGCGATGAATTTTGAGAGTTTGATGGGGGTAGTGTCGGAGACTAGGAGAGTGCTGACGGATCTTTCGGGTGTGTCTAAGGGTAAAAAGTGGGCTTTGCTGTATGGCGATGATGCTCTAGTGGATGATAATTCCCTGCTGGTGACCAGTCTCACTGGACTGAGTTCGGTGATTTCTTGTGAAGGGCAGCCGCGAGGGTTGAGATTGGCTCTCGCTAACCATGAGCTGTATTTGGATGTACCTCCAGAGGTAGTGGCTGAGTATAAGGCAAAGCTGGAGGAGCGGGTTTTGGCAGTTGGCCGAGAGTTAGATGCTCTAAATATGCGAATGTTGAACCCGCGATATGTGGAGAAGGCTCCAGCAGAGTTGGTAAAGCAAACGCGTGATGGGATTGCGGAAAAAACAGCTTTGATCGAGAGGCTCAAACAAGAATTGACAGTAATAGAATAGTATTGTCTTATAGTGCTAGTGGTATGGATGACTCCTCGCTATGATTGTGGCGGGGAGTTTTTGGTGATGATTCCCTGTTATTTCGACTGAATTGGTGAGAGATGAAGGTGATTCGATGACCTATTATGGTTAGATTTATGCGCTCAAAAACTAACCACTCGAAGTAGCTTAAATAGAATATAAGACATTTTGTAAGTGTTGTCAATACACTTTTGCTTAAATAAGGATGAAAAAAAAGACGATAAAAAGTGCTTGTGGCAGGGAAATGCTCGTGCTATAATGGAGGTATCGAATATATTTAGCGAGTGGGCGAATAGGTTCGGCGGTGACGTTTTTGGACGCATAGGATTAGTTTTGGGATTATTGTATTGTCACTGAAAAAGTCAACTGTTACGACACACTTCTTTTTGTATGTATAGTGCCTTTTTGTGAGGTATTTTTGATTTTGGTTTTATAATGTGTTGTTATATTATCGCTCAACCCCTATTATTTTAACATAAAACGCAGGATTGACACCGCGTGAAAAACTTAAGTGGGATTAAGCAAAATTATGATGTAATATTGTGTCTTAAAAATGCAATATTGGGCTTTTTGGTGGGAAACTACAGGTTAAATAGCGGTTTGGAAGTAGTATTATAGGGTCTAAATAAATCATGTTTGGGTGTGAAAGGGAAGGGATTTTGGAGTGTTTTTCACGGTCTGATGGTGGATTTTTGTGGGGAAGTATGATGGAAAATGTGGTACGGTTTCCATTCACTGTTTCCTAAACTATTTAATAATGAAGAAGTAAGTACCTTAGGTACTCGGCCCGCG
>CANOTH010000029.1 GCA_947570505.1 uncultured Candidatus Saccharibacteria bacterium | reverse complement strand
TGATCAGATTTATCCGCGGGCGCATGTAGGGCTGGCGGAACAAATCGTGCGCCAAGGTGGAGCCGTGATGAGCGAGCTAGCTCCAGGGGTAGTGTTCCATCCGAAAGTGAGTTTTTTGGAACGCAATCGGTTGATTGCGGGTTTGGCGGATGTGATAGTCATACCAGAGGCGGCGGAACGCAGCGGGTCGCTGAATACCGCGGCACATGCCTTAGAACAGGGTAAGGAGCTACTAGCCGTGCCGGGGGATATTCAGCGACCCCTGTCGAAGGGCTGCAATCGGCTGATTAAACAGGGGGCGATGCCATGCTTAGAGGTGAGAGATGTGTTGGAATTGCTGTTTCCGGAAGAGTTTTTGCATCGCAAGAGATCAAAAATCGCATCGCCCCCGCACCAGGTGTCGTTACCGATCGGTGATAATGAGGTCGAGACGGGGATTTTAAGGTCGCTAGCGCAAGGAATCCAAGATGGCGAGCAGATTATTCAGGCAGAAGGTTTGCCCGTCTCGACCTTTAACCAAACCATGACTATGCTAGAATTGAAGGGTCGAGTGAAATCGCTAGGCGCTAATCAGTGGATGATTAGATGATTTAGCTGTGGTTTTGTCCGGTAAATGTGATAAAAAGCTTGACTTTTTTGATAAAGTGTGCTACAATGAAAGTATAGGGTGAAGCTAAATTCACCCAGTTGCATGAGGAGGTTAATCTCTAATTACTGAGATTAGCTAAATAGTTCTTTGAAAGAGAGGGAAAATTTATGGTAATCATGGATTTTGAGTCTTTAATGGGCTCAGTAGTAGTAACTGTTGATACGACTGCTGGCGATCTGTTTGCAGCGATGTGTGCTCGGAAGGGTCATCTGGTGCGGATGGTGTATAATTTAGCCATAAACAAGGGCGAGAATTACATTGCTCTTTTTCCGCAATTAAAGGGTGGGGTCGAGATTAAAGTCACCAATATTGGTAACAGAAAGATCTTGCGTGATAGTGCATATGCGCCGTTCAGCTCAGAGGCAATTTATGTAGAGGCCGAAGTGGTGGCAGGCTTTCAGGCTGATAATGGTGACAGAGGCATGGCGGAATTAAACATTTTGCATGCCGGTGATTATATATCCTTGGTCTGCCTTTTGGAGCCTGGTGATGGTCCGAAAGCCTATCTGATGAGTGGAGCATATGTTAGCTTCCTTGATCAGTTACGCGAGGTAGAGTCGGCTAGCCGAGCTTTATCATCCGATGATAAAGCCGCTCCTGTACCGGTTCCGGCAGAAGCTATACCCAGCCCTGCGCCATCAGGGCAGTCTGAATCTGTTCCTATGCAGGCTCCGCCGTTGGTGCCGAGTTTTGATTACGGTGAGCCGAATTTGAAGAATCCGACTTCAGGTTCGACCCCGGTTCTGGAAGATTCCGCGGACATTCTGCCTTTGTCAGATGAAACTGATGAGGATGAGCTGGCTTTGACACTGGATGATGAAGGAATCGAGGACGATGAGGAGATCTGCTTGCCGTAGCTGGGATTACATTAACTAATCAATGCCCTCCATGCCCTGGCTTTGCGCAAACTGCGTACGGCTGGGGCATTTTTATTGCAAGAATTCTTGAATGCGAGCGATGGCTGCCTGGCAAATGCTAGGCAGCTCGGCATTTTCTGTAGCAGTAAAACGGCTGAGCACAAAGTCGATATCGCCGATTTTTTGACGCAACTCACGGTTATTCGTGCCTAGGCGCAGGCGGGCGAATTCACTGGTATGTAGGTACTCGGTGATGGATTTGATGCCGTTGTTTCCTCCGCTGGAACCTTGGTGACGGAGGCGAATAGTGCCAAATTCGAGATTAAAATCATCACAAACCACCAGAATTTGTTCGGGTGGAATTTTGTAATACTGGGCGAAAGCCTTGACTGCCTGACCGGAATTATTGTAGTAAGTTTGGGGTTTAATAAAAATCGTGTTTCCCTGTTTGAACCAGAGAGCATTAAACTCTGGTTTTTGCCAAGTTTGGTGATGAATTTTGGCATATAAATCAAGCACCAAGAAACCAAAATTGTGACGAGTAAAGCGATATTTTTGATCGGGATTACCGAGACCGACGATCAGCTGCATGAGACTCCTTTTATAAACTTTAGTAAATAGGCTCTAGATGTGGTGGTTCCTACAAGGCTCGAACTTGTGACCTCACGAATGTGAATCGTGCGCTCTAGCCAACTGAGCTAAGGAACCATCGCTGTTGGACTTCGGGAGAAGCCGAGTGAAAGAAGCTTGCTTTTTTCTGAGGCGACGACCAGAAGCTGTCTAAAACCTATTTATTAAAGTTTAGCTATGCTCATTTTAACATATTTCTAGAAAAAATATAATATAATATAGCTATGGAAATTGATACGGAGAAGTTAAAGACAGAAAAGGCGGAGATTGAGGAGTTTTTGGCTCGTCCTGAGGCTTATGCGGAGGAGAGCTTTGCGGAAAAGTCACGGCGACTGGCTGAGCTGAATGAGATTTTGGAGCTGGATCAACAGATTAAGCAGGCGAAGCAGAATTTGGTGGAGGCAACTGAGTTAGTGAATGATCCTGAGCTGGGTGAGATGGCTCGGGAAGATGTACGGAGTTTGGAGCTAAAGATCGAGGCTTGGACGGCAGAGCTGGAAGAGAAATTATTACCGCATGATCCAAATGATGACAAGCCGGCGATTATGGAGATTCGTGCGGGGGCGGGTGGAGATGAAGCTTCGCTGTTTGCAGGTGAGCTGTACCGGATGTATGTGCGTTATGCAGAGCGACATGGCTTGAAGGTAGAGCTGCTGAGTCAGAACGAGAATGAGGCTGGTGGCATGAAGGAAGTGATTATACGAGTCTCAGGCGAGCAGCCCTATGGGCAACTGAAATTTGAAGGCGGAGTGCATCGGGTGCAGCGGGTGCCAGTGACGGAGTCGCAAGGGCGGATTCATACTAGTACGGCGACGGTGGCGGTCTTGCCGGAAGCGGCAGAAGCGGATCTAGAGATTAAGCCGGAAGACCTCCGGATTGATATTTATCGTTCGGGGGGTCATGGTGGTCAAGGGGTAAATACGACCGATTCGGCGGTGCGGATTACGCATTTGCCTACGGGGATTGTAGTGGCGATGCAAGATGAACGTTCGCAGCAGCAGAACCGAGTAAAGGCGATGGCAGTGTTGCGGAGCCGTTTGATGGAGAAAAAGAAACAGGAAGAAATGGCGGCTGCGAGTGATGCGCGGAAGAGCTTGATTGGCTCGGGCGATCGCAGCGAGAAGATTCGGACTTATAATTTCCCACAGGATCGGATTACTGATCACCGGATTCATTATTCACGTTCGAATGTGGGGGCGGCGATGGATGGCGATATTGATGATTTGGTGCAAGAGCTGACGAAAGCGGAGCGCGGGTTACCGAAAGAATAAGGTATGATATAATATGGGGAGGAGGGGGAGCTCTTTGGAAGGAGTGGTATGAATGGGCATTCCGATTGTTTCTACATTAGCAAGTATTGTACTGTATGTATCGTACGTAACTGATAGTTTGGTTTGAACCTCCTCCTCACCCCGCTACAGCTGGGATATTTTATGGTTTTCCTTCGGAAAATGTGCAGAAATGCTCGAATTTTCCTTAGGAAAATGTGTGAGAAGAGGATTGTTTTCCTTAGAAAAATGTGATAAAATGGTTATGTAAGAGGGCGGAATAATGAAACGAAAAGTTTTACAAGAATTAATTAAGTGGAAAAATAGTCCTGAGCGCAAACCGTTGATTCTTGAGGGGGCGCGGCAGGTGGGTAAAACTTATCTACTGCGGGATATTTTTGGCCAAGAACAGTATGAAGACGTTTTATATCTTAATTTGCAGAATCCATCTCCAGAGGTTTTGGGGTTGTTTGAGGGTTCAATTGAGCCGCAAAGATTGGTTGATCAGCTGGAACTATTATTTCATAAGGACATCATTCCAGGTAAGACTTTGATATTTTTGGATGAAGTTCAAGGGGTGCCACGGGCATTGACGAGTTTGAAATATTTTTGTGAAGAGCTACCAGAGCAGCATGTGGTGGCAGCGGGGAGTTTGCTCGGGGTGTTTATTCATCCTGAAGCATCATTCCCGGTTGGTAAGGTAAATACCTTGCGTTTGGAGCCGATGGATTTTGAGGAATTTCTCTGGGCGAAAGGTGAAGAAGATCTGACAGAACATATAAAATTACAACCGAGTAATACTATATTTAAAGCGAAATTGATTGACTTATTGCGCGAATATTTATTTGTGGGTGGGATGCCAGAAGTGGTGAAAGAATGGGTACAGAATCATGATGTAGTGCGAGCGGAGAGTGTACAGCGACAGATTTTGATGGATTATATGAGAGATTTTAGCAAGCATGCAGATGGCACCTTAGCAGCGAAGATTCGGCTGGTCTTTGATAGCTTGCCGGCGCAGTTTGCGAAAGCTAACGATAAATTCTTGTATGGTGTAGTGAGAGAGGGTGCGCGAGCGCGTGATTATGAATTGGCGATTGAATGGCTAGTGGATGCAGGGATTGTACGTAGGGTGTATCGAATCCAAAGAGGAGATAAATTGCCCTTGAGGGCTTATGCGGAGCGGGCGGCTTTCAAGCTATATTTTTTGGATGTGGGGCTGTTTCGTTGTTTGGCGAGTATTGCGTCGGAGGTGATTTTCCAGAAAAATGCGATTTTTGATGAGTTTAATGGTTTGATGGCGGAGCAGTTTGTGTTGCAGGAGTTGGCGGGACGAGAGCTGTTTTACTGGGCGAATAATGCGACGGCGAAGGTGGATTTCGTGGGGCAGTTCCGAGATAAGATTGTACCGATTGAGGTGAAGTCGGGGGAGAATGTGCGCGCAAAAAGCTTGAAAATTTATCGAGAAACTTATCAGCCGAAGTTGGCAGTGAGGATGTCGATGAAAGACTTGGCTTATGATAATGGCTTATTAAATATTCCGTTATATGAGAGTTTTGCGGCGGAAAAGTTTATAGGAGAGATGAGTAGATAAATACGTAATAGCCCCTCATAAGTGGTATGAGGGGCTCTACTTCTAGAAGTATTTTAGATGCTGTCTTCAACCTTAGAAGCCCGGATAGCTCTGAGGGTGAATATACATATCACGGATTTCCGGGCAGACGTCCAGAGTGGCAAAGTAGTCACGCGGGGTTTCCCGGCGCCGGATTTCCGTAAAGCTGCCATCGGGATGCAACAGGATTTCGCCGCAGCGCAACCGTCCATTGTAATTATATCCCATTGCGCGACCATGGGCACCAGTGTCGTGGATAACAAGATAATCGCCTATCTCGATCCGGGGCAACTCCCGGTTGACGGCGAATTTATCGTTGTTTTCGCAGAGCGGTCCAGTTACGTCGTAAATATGGTCCAGTTCCCAGCTTTCTTTGCCCAGTACCGTGATGTGGTGATATGCGCCATACATGGCCGGACGGATTAGGTCGGTTGCTGAAGAATCCGTTCCGATGTAATGTTTATGAGTGTCTTTGCGGTTAATAACTTTTGTGACCAGATGGCCATGCGGTCCAGTAATAAAGCGGCCCATTTCTGTACAAATATTTACCTTATCCAGGCCGGCCGGTACCATGATCTCTTCGTAAGCTTCCTGCACCTTTTCGCCGATTAGACAGATGTTATTGGGCGCCTGATCGGGTTTGTAGGGGATACCTACACCGCCAGAGAGATTAATGAAACCAATCTTGCAGCCCAGTTCCTGATGTAATTTAACCGACAAATTGAAGAGAATGCGCGCGATCTCCGCATAATAATCCTCTCCCAAGGTATTGCTGGCCAGAAAAGTGTGTAAGCCGAATTCTTTGACTCCGGCTTTTTGCAGATCTTTGAAGGCTTCAAAGATCTGGTCTTCCGTCATGCCATATTTGGCCTCGCCAGGGTTGTCCATGATACCATTGCTCAGTTTGAATACCCCGCCGGGATTGAACCGGCAAGAGATATACTTAGGCAATATGCCGCCCAGAGCCTCTCTCAAGGTGTCGATGTGGGTGATATCGTCTAAATTGATGATTGCACCCAGCTGATGGGCATAGGCGAATTCCTGCAGAGGAGTATCATTGGATGAGAACATAATTTCCCGACCTTTGAAACCACAAGCGGCGGCCATCTGGAGCTCGGTCAGAGATGAGCAATCGACACCACAGCCATATTCATGCAGGATATTCAGGATGAAAGGGTTTGGCAGTGCCTTAACCGCGAAATATTCCGTGAAGCCGTGATTCCAGTCGAAAGCATCGTAGACTGATTTAACTGTGCTGCAAATTCCCTCCTCGCTGTAAATGTGAAAGGGTGTGGGGTAGGTCTTAACGATCTTCTCGATCATTGCTTTAGTGACGAAAGGTTGTTTACTCATTTAATTACCTCCTTTGGAGAAAAGAGATGTTTATGCGATTCTAAAATACTCTAGATTTTAAGCTACAAACATCTCCACCACTGTTACTTTTTAATTATATCATGAAGTTTACAAATCGTCTAGGTGTGGTATAATGTAAGGGTATGAATATTGATGCTTGGTTGGGTGAGGCTAAAAAACAGATAGATGCGTTGGATGCGGAGATTATTGCTCTAGTGGGTCTGTCTGACATTTTGTCGTCCGAGATTGATCGGAGCTTCCTGTGTGCGCATGCTGAGATGGAGATTCCGCAGAGGAGTTTGCAGAAAATTAATCAGATGTTAGAGCGGAGGGCGGCGGGCGAACCTCTAGCCTATATTATTGGCGAACGAGAATTCTTTGGAAGGATGTTTCGGGTGAATGAAAGTGTATTAATTCCGAGGGTGGATACGGAGGCGCTGATTTATTTGGTGCAGGATTTGGATTTGCCTGGGCGGCCGAGATTTTTGGAAATTGGTACGGGTAGTGGCTGTATTGCTGTGACTTTAGCTCTAGAATATCCGCAAGCAGAAGTGCTGGCGACGGATATTAGCAAAAAAGCTTTGGAAGTTGCAGAGCTGAATGATGTAATTCATGAAGGTCGAATAGATCTAGTAGAATCGGATTTGCTAGAGAATATTGATCCAGAGATGGATGGTAATTTTGATGTATTGATTGCTAATTTGCCATATGTGAATCCGGATTGGGAGTGGCTGGATTTGGCGGCTTTGCAATATGAGCCACAGAATGCTTTGTTTGCTGAGGAAGGCGGCTTGGCCCTATATCATCGCTTGCTGCAACAATTGCAGGAAAAAATCGCTGCACATAATTTAATGCATCATGCTGAGCAGGATTCGACGAAGCTTTGTCATGGTGTACCTTGGATTAAATATTTGGTGTTTGAGGCAGATCCTTGTCAGCATGACGATTTGGTGAGTTTAGCAGAGGCTTATGGTTGGCAGTTGGATATCATTGAAGGTTATGGCCTAAGATTTAAGGTGAAGCAATAATGCCATAAGCGAGCTTGCAGGCTAGGATGCGTTTTACGGCTTGGTCGATTTGAAATTCTGCGATGGTTCCAGCGCGCACAGCTTGTAGTACGGCTTCGGCTTGGACGGACAAATCGGAAGAAATAATGAGATCATTCCCTGCTAAGACGGCTTGGACGGCAGCTTCATTATGATCGAGCTGGGACTCAATGGCGCCCATGGCGAGGTCGTCAGTGATAATCAATCCAGAGAAATTGAGCTCTTTGCGCAAGATTTGGTGTACGTTGGGCGATACTGAGGCAGGCAGCTGAGAATCTATCGCTGTGACAACATTATGATTAACCAGAATGCAAGGAACACCGGCTTTAATGCCACTAATAAAGGGCAAGAAATCATTGGTTTGAAATTCTTCATAAGTGCGGTCATCTATAGTCTTACTGGTATGAGTGTCAGAATTATCGCCGTATCCAGGAAAATGTTTTAGAACTGCGACAATTTGGTCGTCTTTCATAATCTGAATCACTTCTGCGATATAGCTAGCCGTCCTAGCGGCATCCTGCCCGAAAGTTCGATCATAAATAAAAGAAGTCGGATCAGTGCTGACGTCAGCGACGGGAGCCAGATTCATATTCAAGCCTAAGCTTTTGAGAAAGACAGATTTTTCTTCAGCATCATGAATAATGGCAGGTAGGCCACCTTGTGACCAAAGCTGCTGTGGTGAGGCAAAACGTTGAGAACGAAAGGCGGAGTGATTACTGACGCGGACCACACTACCGCCTTCTTCGTCGACACCCAAAAAGAGATTGATAGAGCTAGCTTTCTGATATTCGGCTACTTTAGCGGTAATTGAAGCTTTAGTCTCGCCAGCGAAATCGCTACTAAACAGAATATATCCACCGGGGTAATATTTTGCAATCTCTTGGGTGACGGTGGCGCCAGGAAAACGCGCTAGGAACATTTGACCGATTTTTTCTTCTAGGGTCATAGTCTGTATGAGCTTTTCGGCTGATTCATAAAACGGAGCAAAAAGTTCGTGCTTGGTAGGGTGAGCCTCAATAACAGTATCAATTGATATGTTAATGTTATTAACGGTCGCTTGGCGATTCTGAGTAGTTAGACGTTGCCGTCGGAGGTTTTGGGCTAATATGAAACCCCCAATCACGGTAAGCAAAAATAAGCTAATAAGAATGATTTTAGCTACTCGAGCCTTACTCGTCATGTGAGAAGAGTTTATTTCTTAGAGTTAATGCTTTGGTAACCTTCGAGTTTAAGATCTATGGTTTGCTCTTTGCCTTCGCGCAAGATGGTGAGTTTGATGGTGTCACCTGGCATGTATTCGCCAATCAGAGTAGAGACTGATCCGGTACTACCGACGTTAACTCCGTTGACTTTGGTGATGATGTCTTTGTCTTTGAGACCAGCTTTGTCGGCCGGACCACCTGACACAATAGCAGAATATTGGGACGGACTATAGACATAGGCACCGGCTGAAACCGGTAAATTGTAAGTCTGAGCAACATCGGGAGTAACAGTGACGTAATATACTCCGATGTAGGCACGGTCGGCGGAATTATTCTTAATGATATTATTGAGCATGCCTTTGACACTGGAAATCGGAATGGCGAAGCCAATACCATCAGCATCGGAACTGGTAGCAGTATTGATGCCAATGACCTGGCCAGCGGCATTAACTAGTGGGCCGCCAGAGTTGCCGGAGTTGATGGCGGCATCAGTCTGGATCATGTCAGTTAAGTTTTCACTAGATGAATAATCACTACTAGTGGCAGTAATTGAGCGCCCAGTGCCAGAAATGATGCCAGAAGTAATGGTATTTTGGAATTGCCCTAAAGCATTGCCGATTGCAATTACTGACTGACCGGCATGGAGGGTCTTCGAATCGCCTAGAGTGACGGTGGGCAAATTGGAAACATCGCGAATTTTCAGGAAGGCCACATCATTGAGAGGATCTGTGCCTACGATCTCAACTTTATTATAAGTTGTACCATCATCTAGAACGACTTGGACGGATTTAGCGCCGTCAACCACGTGCTTGTTGGTTAGAATATAGCCATCTGCG
This sequence comes from uncultured Candidatus Saccharibacteria bacterium, assembly GCA_947570505.1. Lineage (GTDB taxonomy): Bacteria > Patescibacteriota > Saccharimonadia > Saccharimonadales > Saccharimonadaceae > Nanosyncoccus. The sequence goes on along the minus strand of CANOTH010000029.1, from coordinate 3,028 downwards.
GTTACAATCATGCCTGTGCCAGCAGCAGTGCCGGTAGCAGTTTGGCCAAACATGCCAGTTGTAGTCACTTCCGTCAGAATGGATACGACTCCAGGAGCTACTTTGGATGTGACGTCGGCGATAGAGCCTTCTACAAAGCTAGCAGTGTTGCCGTCGGGGCCAGTATAATTATTAACCGTAACATTGCCATTACCGTTGAAGTAATCCCAAACGCAGTATGTCGCACTGGCGGCTGAAAGTAATAAAGTAATTAATACGAGGGCAATCATTCCAGCATTAAAGCCTGCTCCATCAGCATAGCGCTGTGACTTTTTGGCGGTTTTGGTGCTTTTTCGGGTGTTTTTAGCTCGGCTATCAGTGAACTTAATAGTCGCTTCTTTGCTTGTGGGGTTTTGCTCTGCAGCGGAAGCTTCGGTTTGTGCTTTGCTAGTCTGAGTTTCTTCTGCATCTTTTGCCATATTAATTTACCTCCTAAAATTGGCTTAATGAATATTGAATCGTGGCTGACTAAAACCTACGACTAAAACGATAATGACGAGTAAACTAAATAAAATTGGTAGAGCGACATCCGCGAAACGCATTTTGTCGCCTTTTTCTAAGATGGCGGCATGGATTTTGAAGAAGGTAAAAGCTAGCACGGAAAGGATGAGGGCGGTCTGAGACAAACAAATGCCAGTCGTGCCGATGGTATAAATAATTAGCCAAGAGTGGCAAAGCCAACCAATTTCGGCAAAGACCAAACCGGCGGTAAGAGAAATAAGGGTGGAGTCTTGATCGTCGCTTTGAATTAGTACATGATGGATGGCTGCATAGCCTAGTAGGAAACTAGCTAAAACTAGGACGACGGAGTCGGAAATAGCAGCAAAGATTGTGGCGGTGGTTCCCCCTAAGAGGATGGCAGCAATAGCCTGGATAATAGTGAAATTAGTAGAAGAACGCGGTTTGATTAAGATGAGCCAAATAGCATATCCGAGAATGAGGGCATAATGTACGGGCAAAAACTCTGTGCCTGCAGCATAAGCTAGGAGGACAAAACTAGTACCAACGATAATATCAACGAGGCTAGCGCGGATATTGACTAGCCAATAGCGATGATTGACGGCAAAAATTCGCCATTTGGAAATCACTACCAGAACGAGACCGATGAGACAGTTACCGGTAATTACAGTAGCGCCAATGGAAACTACCGAAAGAGCTAAGTTAAGAATAACGTGCAGGAACGAACTGAGCGCATTGCGACTCTTGCGGATAAACATATAATCAGCCATATTGAATATTATAACAAAAAAATAGGCATAATCAAAAAACTTGGTAATTTTTGTTCACATATTAAATGTGTGCTATAATTTAAGAATGGATTCAAAACCAAAATTTTTTCAAAAACACCCTCTGTTGAAGGATTTATTGAGCTTGGCGGTTTTTGTGGTCTGCGTTGTGGTTGGTACACTGGTTTTGAATGCTTTTGTGTTCCGGTCGTATAATGTAGTTGGCTCAAGTATGGAGAATACTTTGCATAATGATGATCGGATTATTGTAAATCGTTTGCCGGTGACTTGGTCGCATTTCTGGGGGAGTGAGTATGTGCCAGAGCGAGGTCAGGTAATCGTATTTGCAAATGGTGAAGCTACGGGTCCTCTGACCTGCGAAGCTCCGGTGGGTAAGGCTGATCAATATATTATTAAGCGGGTGATTGCTTTTCCGGGTGAGCGAGTGACGGTTAAGGATGGGGTTTTGACAGTTTATAACGAAGAACATCCAAATGGATTTTCTCCAGATGAAGCGACGAGGGTGGATGAGAATAATGGGCCAAAGGAATATAGTTCTGGTGAGGTTGACATGGTGGTGCCTGAGGGAGAGATTTTTGTGGCTGGCGATAATCGAGAAGGCTCGCATTCGTTTGACTCAAGATCGGGTTTGGGTACAGTGCCATATTGTCGAATTATTGGACCAGCGGCGATACGGATTTATCCGTTCGATAAGATTCGTACGTTCTAGAGTTGAGGGTTTGTAGTGGCATATGGTCAAGAGGTGCGCTGGGTTATTCCGGGGCGGAAGCGGCGAGTTTTGGCTCTAACGGATCTGCATTTTTGTAGTCAGAATGTAGGGTGCAAGGTAGATATGATTTTGGAGCGGTTGTGCGAGTTTTGTCGTGCTGAGCAGATTGAATATATTTTTGTTTTGGGTGATTTGATTAATTCCCTGGAGGTGCTTCGGGATGGACGAACGCGAGCGGGAGTGGAGCGATTTTTGCAGGACTTGGCGGAATTGGCGCCTGTATTGATGATCACTGGCAATCATGATATTACTTATTATGATTTAGGTCCACACCGTGGAGTGATGCGGGCGGCAGAGTGGCAGCAATGGGCTAAGAGCTTGATGCGCCGGAATCAGCGAATTAGGCTGCTAGATGCCGCTTTGGGCAAGGAGAAAGAGATTTTTGATGATGGAATGATGCGGGTTTTGGGAATGTCATTGCCAGAAAAGTGTTATACGATGGTATCGAAGCGAGAACAGGCTTCAGCGAAGACGTTTCAGGCGTATGCTAGGCGAGTTTTACCAGAATTGACGCGGGTGAAGGACCGAGAATATTATTTGTTAGTGCATACTCCACAATTTTTAAACCAAGTGGAGCTGGATCCGAGAATCGTGGTCTTGGCGGGCCATATGCATAATGGAATGTTGCCGCCACTATTAGATGGGATAACAAGGTTTTCGGATCGGGGGTTGGTAGGTCCAGGGTATTATAATCAACGCGGACGTAAAGTACGTTTAATTCCCTTCGCGAGCGGAGCGAGATATCGGCCGCGGCCGGAGCGACCTTGGCTAACTGTGAATTCTTGTATACACTGGCCAGCGGAGAGCTGGCTGAGGGTGCTGGATGGAGTTTATCCGCAGCTGAGCTATGTGGTGATTGAAGATGGGTTGAAAATGTCTGTTACTAGCCAGTATTTTTGGTTAAAATTGTAGTGCTTTTACATACACCCCTCACAACCTTTGCAACATTTCTGAGGGAGTTCTATAACTTATA
>CANOTH010000028.1 GCA_947570505.1 uncultured Candidatus Saccharibacteria bacterium | reverse complement strand
CATCCCACGGCCCATACCCTCGTTACTTCGGTTTCCCCGTCCGCTGTTTGGTATACTAAGTAGGCGAGTGTAGAAGAAATGCTAGCATTTCTTCTACTGAGACTACGCAAGTATACAACTCTACGAAGTAGAGTATAGCTAGTTGGTGAGAGGAAAAGTTGTTTACAACTTTGACCGTCCAGCAGGAGGAATGTGAATATAGGAAAAGCTATTGCTTTTTCTATTGAACTGACGACTTGCTGGTAGCGACCATAGGTCGCGTTGACAACGCAGCTAGACTGTCTTTTGAGCTTTTGGCTCAAAAGACTCTATACTAGTAAATCAAGTCTAGCTAATCACACGAGCCCAGAATCTTCTTAACCGGATGCCTAATCACCGTCCTGAGCTTATCAGTGGCGCATTTTCGTGGGTCGCTCAAATAAATCTCATGATGATAGCGCGGAATCCCGATGTCTAGCCCGTAGCCCTGCTCAGTCATATAATCGTGCATTAGCTGCACTGTTGCTGGCTCGCTATCGTAGCTCCCACGATGCATGCACTGCACACACGGACCTTCGTCATAACTCCAGAACTCTACTTTAGAAAAATCACGTTGTTTCTTCTTGGTTGCCTCTTGGATCGCCCAGTCGAAATCTGCTGGTTGGACGAAATCCGGCAGCCTAATCACCGAGATGAAATTCAGCGCATCCTTATTCCGATAGTCAATGCTACCGCATACCCCATCTTGCCACCAAAAGCCCTCCAAGGGCGGAACAACGTATTCAAAATACCCTGCTATTTTATGTTCACCCTTGTAGCTCATCTTGATTGTAAAAGCAACCGCATACAAAAGCCCAATCGTCTCTTGGTATTCCCCCTGCTCATTATTCGGATCACCCTTGCCTCGCACTGCTAGATAATTCATCGCAGGAATCTCAATCAGGCTGGGCTGATTTTTTGGCAGATAGAACTCCTTATATTCCTTTTTAAAATCAAATTTCTTTGCGGAACTAATTGACCACTCTTCACAAAAGCCATCCTTTGAACTATTTGGACTTGATTTTCCGTTGACTTTATCGACCATTATTTTGCCTTATTGCTGACATTCTTGCGGTGAGCCTTAAGCTTTTTCATGGCCCAATCATAGTGGCTTGGCATTACACTGACAAAATACGAACCCAGATCAGTATTTACCCATGGAAAAACTCCACGGCCGAATAGCTGTTCATTAGTATACTTCTCCGCCAATTTCAAAACCTCTTGATGGGATTTTTCAAACAGCTCTTTGGCTTCTTTTAGGCTGGTATTCTGATGCTTTTGCCAAAACTTCTCATTCATGTCGCCATAAGTTTTCCAGGAATAGGGCTCAGGAATAAAAGGTTTTTCTGTACCTCCTTCGTTGCTTGCGACCCATCCGAGCAAAAGTTGGTGCCACTCATAAAGATGAACGTAAATATCGCGCAAGTTTTTATCGCGTCGCCAATGTCTCTCAGTCTTCTTGGGGTCGTCAGAAAAATCAAATTCAGTCGCGAGCTCCGTCTCTGACAATGAATCCACCAGCTGGACCAACTTATCATATTGTTCGTTGGCGGCCTCCACTAAATCTTTTTTGCTTTGTGCTCTTGGCATAAAATCCTTTCATTCAATATCGTTCACTCCATTATAGCACTATTCAATGAATGACCTTGTCGCTCGACTGCCCACTTCTATTATAACGGCGAGAAAATGTGTTATAATATATTTATGTTAATTAAATTTACGATTATTACCCTCTTTCCCGAGGCTCTGCGGCCATATTTGGATAGCTCCATGCTCTATAAGGCGCAAGATCGGGGTATTATTGGAGTGGAATATGTGAATTTACGGGATTTTGGCCTAGGACCGCACAAATCAGTTGATGATACTCCGTACGGGGGTGGAGACGGTATGTTGCTGCGCTGTGAGCCAATTTTTGCGGCAATCGAGAGTATTAAACAGCAGTCGCCTGAGGCCGAAGTAATTTTACCTACCCCAGTAGGCATGGTCTGGAATCAAGCTTTAGCGCGGCAATTTGCTGTTGTAGGCAGCTACGGGGCACCGGGAGCCTATTCCGGAACGGCAGAGCCGACAGACCAAGGTTTGACGACGAATGCTCCAGGAGAGCCCAGTACGGCCGCCAAGCGACATTTTGTCATTTTGTGCCCGCATTATGAAGGGTATGATGAGCGCATTTTGACCCTTGTTGATCACCAGATCTCCATTGGTAATTATGTTTTAACGGGCGGGGAACTACCAGCTCTCATTATCATTGATTCGATTACGCGGCTATTACCAGGGGTATTGGGCGGTGCGACCTCGGCTGAAATTGAGAGTTTCTCGGAAGGGGAGAATTTAGAGTATCCCCAGTATACTAAGCCGGCAGAATTTAGAGGGATGGCGGTGCCAGAGGTGCTATTGTCGGGGCACCATGGCAAAATTGCTGAGTGGCGCACTGAACAGAGTAGACAGCGCACCGCTAGTAGGCAAAAGTCCGAGAATCTCTAATTACTATTGACAAAAATCATAATCTGTGATACAATGAAGATATGGGGGTCTGTATTTCGTGGACTCTTAAATCTGTCCATTGGACGTTAAAAAGGAGGGTCAATTATGACCAGTAAACAGAGATGTTTAGAAAATAACCAGGAGCTGTTTCGGAAAATCCAGAAGCAGGTAGAACGAGCCAAAGACTTGTTCGCAGTAGTGAATCTGGGGGCTGATACCATCGAACTGATGATCTTCAAAGAGGATCGGTCTGGGATTGATTTGGTCACGAGTTTCTCGGGCTATACCCAGCATAGCTACGATGCCCTAGTGAAAATGCTGGATGCTCAGGCGCATAAGCTGAGGGATCGGTGGTTGCCGGAGTTTCAGAAGCTGGCAAAGAGCATCGCTGATCCTGCAGATTGGGGTTTGGACTTGAGTAGGCTAGATCACGCGATCTTGGAGGTGGGGCCTGTGGCCAGCCGCGACCGGTATCGCCTGAAGTGGTGCTTTGCGGATTTGTGTTCGGCCGCGCGGTATATTTCCGATCATTCCAATCCGGATATCTTGGAAGACGAGCAGCCGGCGGAACGGCACCCGCAGATTATGGTTGGCTAGAATTGACTTTCGGATTTAAAAATGCTGTCTAGACAGCAACTAAGCCGCGACAAAATGTCGCGGCTTTTACATCGTAGGAGGTTTGATAATTGCATTATGGCAAATAGTTGCTTAGAAATAAAAAAGAAGATCCAGTATTGAACCGATACGGGTACGCATGAATCTTCCGATACCCTTATATTAGCATGCTCAAGTATAAAAATCAATAGCTCTTCCGCGCTTCGTGATTAAAATGACGTGTTTAATGTTAGCATGAGCATGTTTTAGGTACCATGTAATATGCGAGCTAGCCTTTTCTGGTGTCATTGTGGACCTAAGCAGACCAATCACCACATTATTTGCCTGCTTAGAAGCTCTTCTTAAGTTATCCTCAATTGTCAGTTTGCCGTTACCCTTGATATTTTTGATTTCCCAATATTCTCCAGTAGATACAACTTGAATATCCGGAGTTTTTATTGAGCTACGTTCGATAAATCTTATATCACTTTGAAATTCTTTGGATAGAATTCTTGCTACGGACATTTCGTACTTGTCGGGCAAAGGTTTTATGCTATTTGGGATAATTACTTCAAAGGCTATTTTTCGGATTGGTGTCATTTTTTGATTATACCACGTTGATTGTAGTAGGGAATTTTTCAGTGCTATAATATACTTATGGATTTAACGGCGAGTATTGAAGGAGTCAAAGGTGTGGGGCCCAAGACAGCAGAAGCTCTGCGGCGGGTCAATCTCTGTACGATTGGCGATCTTTTGTACTGTTTGCCGCGAATTTATGAGAATTATCAGACTACGGTCAAGATTTCTGACTTACACCCCGGCAAAGTAGTAATTCGGGGTAAAATTAGTGATCTGCATGTTACTCGTACGAACCGCCGCGGCTTGACTTTAACTCACGGGGTAATTCGCGATGATACTGGGGCGATTCGTACCATGTGGTTTAATCAACCTTACCGCGCCAAACAATTTGACGAACAACGCGAGTATTATTTTACTGGCAAATACGAGCTGAAGAACGGCCGCTATCAGTTAATGTCGCCTTCGGCCGCTCTAGTGCAAGATGTTGAAAAAGATGCGGGTTCCGGTTTTCAGCCAATTTATTCAGCCAAGAGTGTAATTAAGCCGCAGACTTTCCATAAGCTAATGGAGGGTTTGAAACCGTATTTTGCTGAAATTCCCGATTTATTACCAATGACTGAGGGGAAGCCGGATTTTCTAGTAGAAGGGGCTCGAGCGGATGCTCTGTATAATTCGCATTTTCCAGATAACCCCGATGAGGCTGAGAAAGGTCGGCGCTATCTGGCTTATGAGGAGCTGTTTGAGTTAATTCTGGCGGCGAAGCTTAATAAGCAGGAGAATCAGCGCCTGCGTTCCATCCCGCTAAAATTTTCTTCTGAGTTTACGAAAAAGATTGTGCAAAATCTGCCCTTTGGTCTGACTGGAGCGCAGCGGCGCTCGACGTGGGAAATCTTGCGCGATATGCAGCGCGGAGTGCCGATGAATCGACTCCTGCAAGGTGATGTGGGCTCGGGTAAGACCATCGTGGCGGCTCTAGCGGCAGCCCAAGCTACTCTGAATGGCCGGCAAACTGCCCTGCTGGCTCCAACGGCCATTCTAGCTACGCAGCATTTTGAGAGCCTGAGCAAACTTTTTAAAGATTTAGAGAAAGCCTTTCCCGAAGGTAAAAAATACCGCCAGCCAGTCTTTGATACTAATGGTCAGCCGCGACTGGTGCCACGCATGCCTCGCATCGCCTTGTTGACTGGTGCCACACGGGGTAAACGTCAACTCAAGGCGGCGATTCGCCGGGGAGAAATTGATTTTGTGATCGGTACGCATGCTTTGCTGACCGACGATACTAATTTTCATTCGCTGGCCTTCTGTATCATTGATGAACAGCACCGTTTTGGGGTGGGGCAGCGGCAAAAGTTGTTGCTCAAATCTCCAGCCGAGACCGCACCACATCTGCTCTCTATGACGGCTACCCCAATTCCGCGTTCGCTACAGCTGACAATGTTTGGTGATCTGGACGTCTCGCTGCTGAATGAATTACCGCCAGGGCGCCAGCCGATCGAGACTAAAATCCTATCCGAAACTAGTCAGGCAGAAGAATTGTACCCCAAAATGCGCGAATTACTAGCCAAAGGTCAGCAGATTTATTGGATTTGTCAGGTAATCGAAGAAAAAAATGCTACCACCGCCACTCCGGTCAAAATCCAGGCTAAGAAACTGGTCAAGCTTTTCCCAGATGTCAAAGTGGGACTCTTGCATGGCAAAATGACTCCCGACGAGAAAGATGCCGTGATGACGGCCTTTGCCAAGGGTGGGATTCAGATTCTGGTCTCCACTACGGTAGTGGAAGTAGGGGTGAATGTGCCTAATGCTAATATGATTATTATTCAAGATGCCGAGGGTTACGGCTTAGCGCAGCTCCATCAGCTCAGGGGCCGGGTAGGTCGTGGTGACCAACCGGCTAGTTGTTACTTGCTTATTAGTGGTGAGAGTAAGCCGACCAAGCGCCTGCGCGAAATGGAAAAATCGACCGATGGTTTTCATCTGGCCGAAGTAGACCTCAAAATTCGGGGTCCGGGTGAAATCTATGGTTCACAACAGCATGGTGAGCTGAATTTGCAAGTGGCGAATTTGACCGATACAGAGTTAATCACTCAGGCCAGCTATCATGCCGGGGAATTTGCTAAAGATCCTCAGAAATTGCAGGATTATCCCGAGCTAGCGGCGCGCATTAAGAAATATCAGCAGCTCACGACTTTAAACTAAGCTAGTTTTGTAATATAATATAAGGGTTAATATGTATTCTACAACAACTTTGGCCAAAGATCCTAAGCTGAGTGGCAAGATTATGGGTACACATCAGCTGCTGGATCAGGCGGCCCGGCAGACTTTGGGGCAATATTTGCCTGAGGGACGATATTTTCCTAGTAGTAAAGAGATTATTTATTTTGAAGGTATGCGTGGGCCGGATGGTCTAAAACGCAAGAGCCCAGAGATGGATGATCTTTCCCATATGTTTGACGAGCCAGATGGCGGGCAGCTGCTGACACAGATCTTGGATCACTATCATAATCTGGTGCGGGCACTGCGGGATTGTAATCATGTGCGAGCAGCTTTTGAGGCAGCTTGGCTGGCACACATGCTGGTGGACGGATTGACCCCGGCGCACCATTTTCCCCTTGATAATGCTAAAGAAGAATTAATGTCGAATAAGGAATTCGTCAAGGTTTTCGGCGAGCCGATTAAAGGAGTGATGCGTGGTCGCACTCCGCTAGAAACCATGCGTAATAACTGGCTGTATTGGGGAGCTGGCGGCTATATGTCTAAACATATTGCTTATGAATATGGGGTAGCGCTGATTGTGGCAGTCTTGCCACACAAGACTTTGCGTCCGCCGATTGCGGCAGTAGACTTGCAGAATTTGGACGTGCGGCAGATTTTTGCCGATGCGCTCGGCGCGATTAAGCCGAAAGAAGTTTATAATCAGTTTCGTCAAGATGGCTGGACGACCGAGCTGGCTTTCGCGACGAAGGATGTCTTGGCTCCGCAAATGGTACGAGCGATCGTGCGCTGCTGGTATGCGGCGATGACGGAGGCTTATGGGGAGGCAGAAATGACCGTTGGTCAGAATTCGGATGATGTCGACCAAAAACAGGGTTCAGAAAAATGACCAATGGTCAGATTTTGCGAGTAATTGCTGGAAAATATAAAGGACGGGTACTGCATACTCCGGGCGGTGGTGTGCGTGCACCAAAAAATCGGTCTGAACGTGGCGGGTCTGGCCAGAGACAATTTGTAGCAGCCGGCCAGACCCGCCACTCTAGTACTAGCGGAACTCACCCCATGGGATCACGAGAAAAGTTAGCCCTGTTTAACATGTTGCAAGCTTGGCTGACGGGGGCCAAAGTTCTGGATATTTATGCTGGGTCCGGGGCGCTGGGCATTGAGGCGCTGAGTCGCGGGGCCAGTGAGGCGGTCTTCGTGGAGCGTGACCACCGGGCGGAGCGGGTGATTCGCGAGAATCTGCGCCAGGTCGCGCCGGATAGCTCTGCGCAAGTTTACCGCGACTCAGCCGCCCGTTTTGCCCAGCGCCCCGAATTTAATCATTATTTTAATATTATTCTAGCTGATCCACCTTATGATGATTTTCTAAGTCAAGAGATCCAGGAACTAGTCAGATTGCTAGCAGATGGTGGAGTGTTGGCTCTGTCTTACCCAAAAGAATTGCAACTTAATCTTAATGGAGTAGAACTAATTTCACAACATAGCTATGCAGCTGCCGGCATTGCTTTGTATCGTAAAGCATAAAAAAATGGAGCAGATGAAGCCATCTGCTCCAACACCTTATGATAAGGTGTCTCAAAGTGTAATCTTGTCACTATCCTTGGCTCCGAAGGAAATCATCTTCACTGGTATACCTAGCTTGCTTTCAAATAAGTTGTTCACTGACTGGTTGAACTCCTTACTCCCCACTGGTGTATATTTCAAATCATACAAGGCCGAGATATAGGGTAAAACGTCGTCAACTGCTCCTTCGGCAACTTTGCCATCACTCCCCATGTGGTAGGGTTGCAGATAGCGATCGCAGTATTGCCAAACTCCGGCTTTTAGAATCTGATCCATCCAAGTGATGCACAGACCATCAAAAGCTTGTGGGCCACCACAGAGACTGATCGCGCGTTCTAGCAAAACGAAGTCTAATGGACCAGTCTGCAAATTGCTATCCCAGCGCTCCCGAAAAGCCACTTCGTCCGGATCTGGTATTACCAAGTCACCCATGATTTTGCAGTCATCGAGATTCTGCGGGTCCTGACTCTGTACGGTAGGCGAACTGATGCCACCATGACGCAGGATATAGGCCTTAGTGACTCCTAAGCGGGTAATTTTACCATTAAACCCAGCCTGGTATAGAGCATCTTCAGCAAACTTTGGCAAAGTCCTCAAGGCGCCTTCGTCCGGCTGGAGACCCTTCTTAGCATCCGCCAAGACTCCTTGAGAGAATTCGGCAATGGCGATACCGTCATAGTCACGAATAGCTTCGGTCAATGGCTTGATCTGCAGATCACTATTGCAAATAATATCTACCGCCCTTAAAAAGCCTCTGCAAACCAAATCGTAGTTATGGTGCAAATCGTTCAGTAAGTCTTTTGCCCGAGCCTGGTCGGCCTCTGCTACCAGATTAATGTCATACTCCATCAGCATTAACTGATAGTAACGCATAATTTTGTCGAGCTTCCTCTCCAAAACTACGTTGTTGTATAAGTCACTAAAACGAATCGTATAATCGTCGCCTTTTTTCTGGCTCAGACAATAAGCTGCTTTGGCTCCGGAAGCCCAGTCAGTGCTAGGCTGTTTTTGGCAAGCGAGAGCATGCAATTGCTCTACGATCTGATGAAAGTTGGTGACGCAGAGAACCTGAGGGCCTACATAGAGGAACTGATACGGGTCCTCAATCCCGAGAAGCTGTAAAGCCTGACCTTCGTCTACCATCGTCTGGGGCAAAACCCGAAACTGTGAGGTAAGATAAGTGGGAATACCCTCCAGAGTAGCACAACCCCAATGGGCGAAATTGAACCGTTGTCCATCATTTCTCACCACTCCATGAGAGCTTTGCGCTCCGCCAAACTTAAAAACCACACTAGCATTATTGGTTTTGGCGAGCTTATGGATAATACCACCTTTACCGCTATTGCCAGTGTCAAGACTCACTACCGCTATTAATTCTTTAATCAAGAATCACACTCTCCTTTCTTAAACTGCGATGCGGACACGATATCCGCATATAATGTAATGTACCGTGCAATTATAGCATATATGAGTATAGAATGCAAGAGTAAATGACGGGCTTTGTACGAAATAACAGGAGAAATTTAGAAAAATAGTGAATATGTGCTATAATCAGAGTATTGCCCGAGTGGTGAAATTGGTATACACGTATGCCTTAGGAGCATATGTCGCAAGACGTGCTGGTTCAAGTCCAGTCTCGGGCACCAGATTGATAGAAAACTCGAACTTTCGAGTAGAAATATAGAACGCACTTGTACATTGACAAAATCAATATACATTAGATGGAGAAAATTTATGGAATATATAAAAATGATGAGAAAATATGTAGGTCATGCGCCACTAATGATATGTGCTTGTGGTTGTTTGATATTTAACGACAAAGGTCAAGTCCTACTTCAAAAAAGATCTGATGATGGTTTGTGGGGGAATCCAGGAGGCTCTATGGATTTAGGAGAGACTATATATGAAACCATTATTAGAGAAATAAAAGAAGAAACAAATTTGAATATTAAAAAAGAAAATTTAAAGATATTCAATATATTTTCAGGAGAAGAGCAACACCATATTTATCCTAATAAAGATGAAGTTTATTTCGTTAATATTATATTTGAAACAAACATTTACAATGGCGAAATAGTAAGTGACTCTGAAAGTTATGAGTTAAAATTTTTTGACATTGATAAATTACCATCTAATATCACTAAACCATTTGAGTCAGTATCAAAAGATTTAAAAGAAAGGATAAAAAATAGTAATATATAAAAGTTGTCGTACTCCTCTCTCGGGCATCACCATACTACAGAATATATTTTTAATAAATCAAAACCACCCCTCCAAGGAGTGGTTTGCTCGCCCCTATAAGGGGCTAATACCAACTGCGTCTCAAGGCGCTGGTTTTGACTTTATCCAAACCTAAATAATTGCTATGATTACTTTGCTACCCCTTGAAGGGGTCTTCGTATTCTTTGGTACTTAGACGATCAAGGGCAATGTCATGTCTCTCTTGTTCCTGAATATATTTTCTGACAGTGGCATCGTTAAGTCCTACCGTACTGACATAATATCCTTCTGCCCAGAAATGACGATTACCAAACCTATGTTAGTGTGGCTGGCAAATGGCATTACATTTACCTCCTGATTGACCTTTGGAACCGAGAGATCATTGGCTGGTCAGTCGGAAGGCACAAGAATGCCAAGCTAGTCAAATCTGCCTTCTCGTGCGTTTCCTATCCACTCTCCGCCATCAATATTTTCCATACTGATCGTGGAAATGAGTTCAAGAATCAATTAATTGAGGATGTAATTAATACATTCAACATCAAGCGTTCATTATCAGCTAAAGGTACACCACTCGATAATGCCGTCAACGAATCCACCAATCACATCCTCAAAACCGAGTTTGTTTACCAAAATAAATTTGCGTCTTTGGAGAATCTACAGCTGGAACTGTTTGATTATATCCATTGGTACAATAACATTCGTATTCACGGATCAATTGATTACATGACGCCAACAGCCTATCAAAAGGTGCATGGTTAGTTTTCTTTAACAGGTTTCTAACAAAGTTGTTGGAAAAAGGGTTGACGGAACAGTTTGAGCAACGGAGAATCCAGGCAGTCCAGGCTGGAGTTAGGGTCTCTTGTTTTGTGTCCCCCTCTTTCACTCCCCCTTCTTCTCCCTTTCCCCCTGCCTGTCTTCTCCTACTCAAACATAATACTCATCATCCAACTAGTATACCAAACAGCGGACGGGGACACCGATGAAACGATAGCCATATCCAGTTGGATGCGACCCGGAATCAAAATATACATGATATGATCTAGCAAATGTGGGAGAAACATAGGTAAAAGCTACACTTGACCAAAAATACCCAGAGTCACCACTTTTTCTCAAAAAATTACGTTCCAAATTAACAGCCCCGCTACGGACGAAGTCCGAACACGCACCGAGCACTTATATGACAGAAAACTTTAATTATCTTTCATGCTAGCCTCTGTAGTTCTCTTTGGAACAGATGGAGGGCGACTTCACGATCTTGATAAAAACAGAGAGCCGCCGGGAGCTGGAGTCTTAACCTCAAAATGGTCCCTTTGGGTCACATAAGCTAGTGTGCTTACCACCTAATTTTAACATGTCAAACTAGTATACCAAACAGCGGACGGGGATACCGGCCCAACGAGTGTACGGGCCGCGGGATGGATTAACGACGGAAGGATTAAGGTATAGTGGGTAGGCAGTAGCCCAGGTAGCAGAACCATAAACCACCGCCGAACGCGACCAACCCCAGCCAGACTCACCATAGCCCCGCAAAGCACCGTTGTTCAAGTTGACATTCCCGCTACGGACGAAGTAAAGAGTTTTTCTTTTTTAACTATGTATACCAAGCAGCGGACGGGGAAACTATACCAACGAGTATACGGGCCGTTTGATGGATTAATGGCTGAGGCACTAAAGTATAGCGGATAGATACTAGCCAAAGTAGCAGAAGTATAAGTCACTGCCGAGCGCGACCAACCCCAACCTGATTCACCATAGCCACGCAAAGCACCGTAATGCAAGGCGACATTCCCGCTACGGACGAAGGCTTTGACGAAAAAGGTTACATTTACTTCCTAATACCTTGGTGGTAACTCTCTACTATAACTTTCCGTATAACTAGAATCATATCTACCAGCTTGAGCATAAGCCCAGAGATAAGCATCAGCACGGAGGTTAAAGATTTCGGCGGGAGCTTCTTTGGTAGACTTGTTACTGCCATTAGTATTGAACATAGCATTGTAAGTTTCGCCTTTATCCTTTGATGTCAACGGGTCCGCCCCAAACGTTCGATTGAGCTTCAAGCCATGTGCAATCACTGGCCCATTGAAGACGAGCTGCTTAGAACAAGTCTGAACACCGCCAATACCATAAACGGTTGCCGCAGCATTATGTTTATCGCTTTCTGGGGTCTGCTTTCCATTATAAATTGATGACTTATCAATGCACGTATTTATATACCCATTTGAGTCATTTGTTTTATTAATAATCAACCACGCATCTATTCTTTCGACATTACTAGTAATGTTTAGATTCCCATCTACGAAGATGATCACCTG
The DNA here is from genome assembly GCA_947570505.1 of uncultured Candidatus Saccharibacteria bacterium. Taxonomy (GTDB): domain Bacteria; phylum Patescibacteriota; class Saccharimonadia; order Saccharimonadales; family Saccharimonadaceae; genus Nanosyncoccus. The sequence continues at coordinate 2,618 of CANOTH010000028.1, read as the reverse complement.
TGGCATTTTATAGATACTATCGTAAGTCCCACTATGGTAAACAATGTTTTTGTCAATCGTCAGATCATGATCTACATACATAATCTTAGGTTGCTGGTTGCCGGATCCGGCAGATGTTATACCTGACACTGTAATCGTATTACCAGTTACGACCCCTAAGTTATTAATATCGTCAGTATTAGCTCGTGATTTTAAGAACGTATTCAGCTTCGTACGATAAGCACTGTTACCGCCAATTCCCGAACCACCCAGTTCAGCTTCGGTTCCAGCATTAGAAATTGTTAAATTCACATTATCAGGAAAGATTTTTAAGTTGTTGCTACCTGTATACAAAGTTGACCCAGATCCATGCCCTTCATCTTTTCCTCCCACGACATCTAGATGTTCACTCCAAGAGCCGTAAAGAGTTCTACTGCCACCACTGCTAGTAGGTATGAGCTTATCGCTGCCGCCCACACTCTTATCGTTCATTTCTTGCGTATCATGTCGCGGAGCTGTAGATGTCTTCAGCCCGCCAGGTGTCATTAAACTCCCATTCCAAATCGCTGTAGTAGGTTTCTTGGCAATGGTGCGACAAGAAGAGTCGTAGACTCGCCAATAGCTACCAGCACTGCGCCAGCTATCATTTGGATAAGGTCCAGTATAGTTAGTACTAAAATTATAATATCTACCATAATTAAAACCAAACGTAGCGCATAGCTTAGAAGCAGTATGATCTGGCACTACAAAGACTTGGGATTTACTATATATCTGATCGGGTCCCTTTATGTAATCAGGATACACTGCGGCCTTAGAATCATACGAATGACAATAATATATATTATTGATACCGTATTGCCCATTATAATAACCACAAGGTGCAGTAGTGCTACGTTTATTGCCACCAGTATGTTGTCCGACGGACTCATTGGTCAAATAGACTGTCGCATCTTGCCCCATCATGCGGAGCATAGGCTTGGATTCACCAGCGGCTGCCCACGCAATAGAGGTATTCTCGCCAGCATAGGGATGCTCGGTGTTAATCTTGCCCCCACTCTTTAGGCTAAAACCGTCTCCAGAGTCCTCTGCTCGGTGAATCTCTGCACAGGCCTCAGAGTAACCCTCGCCGGAGCTTTCTTTAATCGACCAGTCCCAGTGGTCATGTACGCGATATTTCGTACCATCCGAACGGGTTTCCTCTCGAGTTTTTTCTTCAGCTTGGTAAACAAAATTCTTCTTTGTATAATGAATACGTTGACAAACTAATTTTGTATCACCTGGCTCTAAATCGACTGTCACTTGTGTCCGAGCAAGGTCTCCGGAAACGTCAGACTTCTTTGGTTCTTGCGACTGGCTGCGAGTATACGTGCCGGTTGTAGTGGGGTTATTAGACCCAAGTTTTGCTACATAGCTGGTACCACTGCCATCACTAATATCCCAGCTTGTACTAACATCTACTACGAAATAATCATCATCATCTTGATAAGTTTTACCCTTCGCGAGATTCAGTTTGATAGCATTTATTAGCTCATTGTATTTACTCCAATCGATATTGCCATCCGCATTTTTTGCGAGTTCCTTTAGCTTCTCGTCTACAGCCTTCAAATATGCATCAGCATCAAAATACGGACCATCTGTTTTATAAACTTTCTGGCCGTTTACCCAATCATAATTGTAATCAGCTTTATTTACGTCGGGAAAGAATGCTGGATAGTCTACTAATCCACTGAGGTCGCCTGGTAGACTGATAGCAGCACCGGTAGTCATATAGTCTATCTTGTGCCAAAAATTCAAGACTACAGAACTATTATCTGTACTAAAGGATATGCGGGCATTATGATCCTCGGGCTCGGAAGAAACCTTGTAGGCACCAGCATTTGCGCTTTTGGGTCTTGGTAAACCGCTTTCCTCATTTACTACCTCTACATAAGATGTGGCAAAAAAATGTGCATCACCCACAGGGCCACTTGACGAAGGCGGGGTCGGTGGATCGCAAATCTCTTCGGCAGGATCACATACTTCCCAACCCGGATCGTAACAAAAATACCCAGTTTCTTCCCATGCAGTAGGCAGGTTGTATTTCTTCTTAGCAATTTCAAACTTTTGCCTAATTTCGGCCCAGTGATTATCTCCCAAACGATAAGCAACTTTGCCGCCAGATGATCCCAAGGTAAACTGATCTACTCTCACTAACCCTACCTGAACACCAGTCCCCGAATAGCTATCAAGATGGAAACGTTCAAGAGCTAATCTATAGTATCCTCCGTAGGTACCACAACCAATGATATCGCCTCCTGGTACATTGCCGGACTTAGTACCATCGACATGGATATAGTTTTCTGTCGTGGGGTAGTATTTCCACATTCCACCAAAACAGGTATCCACCCAGGTACCAGATCCAGACATTTTACATCCGCCCCCACCTACAGATCCGCCAGGCCCGCTGGTACCTCCGCCACCGCCTTTTTTGGCGGACACTATCGACATAGTGCAATATGAGATGCCACTAATCACTAGAACTGAAGCAATAGCAATCAAAGCGATCCTAATTCTATCAAAGAAATGTTTTCTATTCTTCTGCATCTGGGTCCTCCACTGGTCCGTTTAATTCATATAAAATTTCAGAAGTCATACGCAAA
>CANOTH010000027.1 GCA_947570505.1 uncultured Candidatus Saccharibacteria bacterium | reverse complement strand
TACTCAAACATAATACTCATCATCCAACTAGTATACCAAACAGCGGACGGGGAAACCGAAGTAACGATTATTCGGGCCGCCGGATGGGTTAACACCTGAGGCACGAAAATCGAAATTGTAAGCGACTGACCAAGCAGCATTACTATAGGTAAAGGCACTAGCAACCCAATTACGACCACGGCTTCCCATTTCTACGGGCAGACGATTTGCACTACTAAGATGAATATACCCGCTACGGACGAAGTAAAGAGGCTCTCTAGCTATATTATAGCTACCACTAGCAACAGAACTCTGCAACCCGTACTTCTCGAGCATATAGTAAAACGAACCGCTCTTACCATTATTATTCAGTGCCTCAATATCCGCATTATTACCGCTCAGTGGTAACTTCCATCCCTTAGGACATATACTATACTCTACGTTGGTGTTTTGTACCCCTACCCATTCACCAGCACCATTCTTTTCGACACCACCATAACCAGCAGTTGCGGTGTTAAACTGATAGTAATTACCAATCAGATAGTGTGGATCATACTCATGCGTATCAGTACTAACGGCAATCAGAGCATCAACACCACCAGAAACTGGATTCACAGAAGCTGTAATACCGTTATCTACACCTTGGTAGCCAATACTTTCATCATATTTCCAGTGACCCTGCTGTGCCTTGAAAGTTGGCTTCCACTCTGGACCAGAGACATCAATGAAACCGACCTTAGCACATTCGCTCAAGCTACCACCTGCAAGCACAGAGTCATACTGGTCTACGCCACCGGCAGCTGTACAAACATCACCATTTTCTGGATCAACCAACACATACTTACCGAGGTTCCAGCTACGAGTGTCAGTCTGAGGAATACTACCGTCTGGCTTGGTTGGTACCTCAGTCTCAGTAGTTTTTGGCTTACAGTAAGTTCCCTCTGGCAAACCTTGACAACGAGCTGAACTAGCATTCCAGTTCTCTGGAATCGCAGTATTACTTGCGTCAAGACCCTTAGTTGCGTCAATATCAAGGGCAAGGTTCTGAGTCATCCAACAGTTGCCATCAGCCAGCTTGGTCACCCAGTAAACATTACCATCGCGTACATCAGTCATCTGAGTAGTATCGTTCACTGCCGAAGCATCACACAGACTCTTGGTCAGATCCTGCATAAAGCTTACCTGCTTCATATTGGTGAGCTCGATTGGATTAGCAACCACAGAGATCATAATCGAGTTCGCATACTCATCAGCCTGCAAATCTGTATTAATCTTAGCACCAATCACTAAATCATAATTGTCCTTACCGTTCTCTTTACCAGTTTGAACCTGATAAGCACTGGTTGGCATACCACGATAAGTCGACACCGGATCACCAGACTTCACGATGTTATAACCCCAAGTGTTATCGCCGAAATCACCTTCAGACACTGACACACCAGGGTTCGTACTAACAGGGGCAATCTTGCCATCATTACCTGGTGTCTTACCAACTAAGTCTGCGGTGGCACCACCAGATTTGATAAACATAGCATAACCACTAGAGTTATTGGTATTGACATGCACTCCTACAGGGGCAGAACTCTCAAACGAACCCGTTGACTTAGGAGTAATATCTACCTCGGCGGCGGCATCAATACCGACCGAAATCACTGGGTGGTTATAGACACTGGCATAACCGGTAATAGTGCCAGTCTCTGTCTCAGCAGCATTCGCACCACTGCTCTGAATTGGGCAAACTGTTGCTACTGCTAGCAACAAGAAAACACCGATACACGCAACTAGCCCAAAGTAGCTGCGTTTCAGTTTCTTAGTTTTGTTTAACTTCATTGGTTTGGTTCCTTTTTTGACCTTATACCACTTATTATCGCAAAGCATGTGCGGTATGTCAATATGGTTTATGTTTATTTTTTAACACAGACGCAAAAAATAGGGACGGTTTCCCAAAGTAATTTCTCCATACGAATATCTGGCTTATGCTCACCCCTTTACTCTATCATACCCCTATGACAAAGTGCACCCCAAGACTATACGGTTAACCGTATTTTTGCAACTATACGGTTAACCGTAGCATAAACACTTTGTCTAATCTATTTCATCCAGGCTTTCTTGGGTATATTCAGAAACTATTTTGACAACCTGCATTACCGTTGGTGAGCAATTCTTAAACCTCACTTTGTCAAAAAACACATCGCCAAATTCGCGTATCGGTGCCACAATTAGAGCATGAATAAAAGACTGTGTCGCACCCGTCATGCCTCCAAAATCCAAGATTACCTCATCACCATCCAACAAAGCTGGCATAATTTCCTTAATCCTCAGTCGTCTAGCTATGTCCTTGTTTTCACCAAACTGCCCTGCCTCTTGCATCATTGCAATTTTCATTCAAATCTTACCTCCTTATATTTGCGTTTTTTGCGATTCCGAATTGCCTGGCTATAAGAAATTTTAATTTTTTCCAAAATCTCACTAAATTGTTTTGTATCCGTTAAAGTGATATCCAGACCAACCAAAGTTCCCCCAAAACTAGGTAAACCATCATAGGTCGTATGTTTATCCACAAAAGGATTATCGTTCAACCGTGGACCAAATTTCACCCTCTTATCATACTTATGCATTTTGTAGGCCGAATCACCGCTGTAGATCACAAAATAGTTACGAGTTATCTTCGTAATTGATTTCACAATATAAAGTCCTGCCCCAGCATTATCCCCAGTACCACCATCACGCGCAGTCGTACCACTTACACCCGGCATCAAAGCTAAACGAATCGCATCCATATCATCTACAGGCATATGATAACGTTCCAAACTCGCTCTTAACCCTATACCAGTGTCGCAAATGCCAATGCTCAGTTTATCCTTAGCTGCCACATACTGCACGGTCACAAACGCACCATTAGGCGACATTGAGTGTTCAATTACGTTCCGAATCAACTCACCCAACACATACTTAATTGTTTCCGACTTTTCTGGCGTCAAATGCAAAATCGGATGCAAATCCGCAATAAAATCCGACTGTTCTCTGTCGGTTCTAATTTGAGTAACTGGAATAAACCTTCCCGCCTCCTCATGTTGGGTATATTCTACTGGACATTCGCTTCTAGAAAAACGATATAACCCCATCCGATCAAGATACATTGCTGCCCGAGGGACATCAGTTTCAATACTTGTATTATCTTGACCCACTTCTACTGCCAAGGCTGCCGCAAAAGAAAGACAAACTGGGTGGATATTCATCCAGTTTGATGTAGTCATAATCTCTAGTCTAGAACTATCCGACAAGTCATTAGTTGACAAAAAATAATTTAAACTTTTTAGCTGATCAACATTGGAAAAAGTTATCTTCATACCCCTATTCTACACGGTTAACCGTATTTTTGCAAATATACGGTTAACCGTAACTCTACCCCTATTCGCCCAGCTTCCGCTGGCGCTTCTCTCGTGTAAAGAATTCTAAGCGATCGCCAATAGCCAAATTCAGCTTTTTCTCCGTCTTCATCGCGAGACCACCAATCTCATTCTCGATCAGCTCCTTAGCTTCAATTCGCTCCTTTTGAACACTCTCTACTTCAGCCTCGCCTAGCAACTCTTTACCATGCCTTACTCGAGCTAACACTCTTGGCACTAACTTACCCTTCAACATTTGCCCCCCAGCAATCAACTCGGTCTTCGTCACCCGGAAGACTCCCATGACCTTCATCTCCCCCACTTCCGTTTCTACAATTTCCTCACCCAGCAACTTTTCCATGCTATCACGCGCATCGTCCAACAGTTCGTAAATCACCCGATAATTGCGAATCGCCACTCCATCCCGCGCCGCCAACTTTGCAATGTTAGTTGGTACATTCACATTAAAGCCGTACACCACGGTATTACCATCGCCGGCCGCCATATAAACATCATTTTCTGTCACATCACCCACACCCGTCGCAACGATATTCAAAGTCACCTCACCCTTGGTATCAATCATCTTCAACGAATCTACTACACTAGTCACCGAACCTAGCACATCACCTTTGATAATGACATTGAAAATCTTGGAATTATCCTCCACATTCATCATCCGTAACAAATCCGTGCTAGTCACATTAGCACTCGCCGCCTCATCCGCAGCTCCCTGGGCATAGAGCAAAGCCGCCTTGCGCGCCGCCTTCTCATCTTTTCGCTCTAAGAAGCGATCACCAAAATTCGGCAGTTCTTTGAAACCCGTAATCGTCACCGGAGTCGAAGGCCCAGCTTTGCCCCTAGGCTTGCCCTTGAAATCCAGCATCGTACGCACCTTACCATAACTGCCACCAGCTGTCACGAACTCGCCCACTTTCAATTCCCCACCAGTCACCAAGAGGTTCACCACACTCCCCTTCCCTGTCTCCATATGACTCTCAATCACCAAGCCCTCCGCCGGAATATCAATATCCGCTTTCAGCTCTTCTACATCCGCCACGAGCAAAATCGCTTCAAGCAACTTTTCCAAACCTTCGCCCGTCTTAGCACTCACTGGCAACATCATCACGTCGCCACCCCACTCTTCTGGCTGCAATCCATGCGCCGACAAATCCGCCATCGTCCGCGGGACATCGGCACCTTCACGATCAATCTTATTAATTGCGACAATAATCTTCGCATTCGCCCCCTGAGCAAACTTAATCGCCTCTACCGTCTGCGGCTTCACCCCATCATCGGCCGCCACCACAATCACCACAATGTCCGTCAGCATCGCCCCGTGTTGACGAATTGCTGCAAAAGCCTCATGACCTGGTGTATCCAAAAAGGTAATTTTACGACCATCATATTCAAGCTGATAAGCCGAAATGTGCTGTGTAATACCACCCGCCTCACTCTCCACGGTCTTCTTGTGCAACAAAGTATCCAGCAAAGTCGTCTTGCCATGATCCACATGTCCCATCACCGCCACAATCGGCGGACGCGGCACTGCGTCTTTAGATAATTCACGAGTCACACGGTCAGTAATCTTTGAAGTGGTATTCTTACGCTCTAGACGCACATTGGTCATGCCGAGTTCTTGAATCATAATCTCAGCCGTCTCAAAATCCAAACGTTGATTAATCGTAGCCACAATCCCGTTCTTAAACAACTCGCCAATCAAAGTCGTCACTGCAAGACCTAGAGCCTGTGCCAATTCGTCTACCGTAATCGAACCAGCAATCCGAATCACCTTCTCTGCTTCATCACCTTCCATGCCAGCTCCTTTCTTGTCGCCTCTATGCGCCAGAATTACATTTTTGCCCTAAATCATCGGTTGCCTAGTTTTGTTCAATATTTTTGTTCAACCTTTATAGCAAAAACTTAATAATTATTACAATTCTCTCCATTTTACCACAATTTATCTTTTTTAGCCAAAATTCATAAAATTCTTCCCGCTTTCCAAAATCTGTGTTATAATACACACAGTAATCCCGGGTAGCTCAATGGTGGAGCAAGAAGCTGTTAACTTCGAGGTTGCCGGTTCGAGCCCGGCCCCGGGAGCCAGAGAATTTCCTCAAACTTCTGTTTGAGGAAATTCTCTTTTTAGGGGGGGGCAGGCAAGAACCGAAGGTTCGTCCGCTGTAGGAGACGAGTAAAGAAAACATTTAAATGTTTTCTTTTGAGCCGACACCCAGCGGGTAGCGATTCTACAAGAATCGCGTTGACTGGCCCCGGGAGCCAGAAAAAATAAATACCCCTTAGGGCTATTTTATTTTTCTGAGATTGTTCATATCTTTAATTAAATATGAACGAAATTATTAAAATCGTTCATATTAACTATTGACAATTGGAGAGGTTAAGAATATAATCAAAATAAGATATGAACAAAAATGCTAAAATCGTTCATATCGCAGGAGAAATATGAACGATTTAATTATTGGCAGATATATAACTCAACCTGGAGGATACAAGGCTTTTATCCCGCATCATTTCCCACCCAAGGAATACTTAGAATTAAGCGATCGAATTATCCGAAAACATACTGAGGCAATTCGACTATTAGGTAAATTGGATGGTATTACTGAACTTTTACCAGATAAAAACCTGTTTTTACGTATGTTTATCCGTAAAGATGCGTCTTCTTCTAGTCAAATAGAAGGTACTAATGCTTCGTTGGCAGATTCGGTAGAAAGCGAAAATGTTGAGCCAGGAAATGACTTACCCCAAGACGTAGATGATATTTTGCATTATATTAACGCATTGGATTATGGCATAGAGAGGATGCCAGGGTTTGTTTTTAACATGCGTTTTGTTAGAGAGTTACATGAAAGACTGATGCTAGGTGCGCGCTCCACACAACTATCATATCCCGGAGAGTTTCGCACAAGTCAGAACTGGATTTCTGGCACTAGTCCAGCGAATGCCAAATTTGTGCCCCCTCCAATTCCAGAAATGAAGGAGGCTTTGTCGGATTTGGAAAAATTTATTAATGCCGATGATTCATATTTGCCATTGGTCAAAGCAGCTCTCATTCATGCACAATTTGAAACCATTCACCCATTTAATGACGGTAATGGCAGAACTGGACGTATGCTTATTACAATGTTTCTGTGGGACAAAAAATTATTGGAGATGCCAATTTTGTATCTTTCCACATTTTTCAAAAAACATCAGTCTTATTATTACGAAAGGCTAAATGGTTATCATAATGGCGAAATCTGTGAATGGGTTGAGTTTTTCTTGGATGGAGTAATAGAAACTGCCAACTCTGCGATCAAAACCTGCGCCGCTATCACGAAGTTGCGCGAACAAGATATGATGAAAATTCAGCAGCTTAATCGTGTTGCATCTGAAGCTAGCATGAAAATATTGTTAGGACTTTACAAAATGCCTATTGTTGGCATTGGTGATATTAAGAAATGGACTAAATATACAGATAAGGGTAGTTATAATGCTATTGATCGGATGGAAAAACTAGGCATCCTATCACCGATGAAAAAAGGTGATAATGTCTATGCACAAAAATGGATATACTCCAATTATTGGAACTTATTTGATAATGAAATGGAAACTTGGCCATTGCCATCTTCAACGAGGGTTAATCACCGCTAAATTTCAAAGCTTCCGCACCAGCCCTACAAACTGATCATAATATCGCATCATCCTCTGGGGATCGGTCTGCCAGCTATTGCCCCCAAGAAAATAATCACAAAACTCCTCCCGGGCTCGGCACAATTCCCGCAGTTTCCCTTTTTCGCTCCGCGGCAAACCCTGAATTGACAAATCAAACAACTCCAAAGCCCGCTCAAACGATACCTGAAACCGTTTTTCGTTTTTTTTGTACCACTTCAACGAACGCGACACCTCGCTGCCAATATTTCCCATTTGTAAAGCCAGCGGCAACTTCGCCCAGCGCCCCTCAGCCAACTCTTGATGTTGGATCTTTACTGCACCCATTTTCTCACAATCTCCAAAATCTTTCCCTGCTTTTCCACATCATCAACCCCTCGAGTCATATTGCCCTGCCTGGGTCGCACATTAATCATCGAGTCAAACTCGACAAAATCCTCTCCATCATCCTCGTACCACAGGTTAATCCCCCATAAATCATCCTGCTCACTACCTTCACTTAATAATAATTGTTCCAAATCCGCATGCATCTCGGCATCTATCGCCAAAATGCCTTTTTCAATATCTACCACCCCTTTCACCATTGGGCCATCAAAAACCTGCGTTGCATTCTGCAAATCGCTTTTCTTTATTACTGTATCCAAAATCTTCATATATATATTATACACCATCGTTCATAGAGGTTATGTTGCACTTGAAGATTGAGGAAAGGCATCCCCAGTTGACAAAATATCAAACCTGTGCTACAATGATAGCATTACTTGTGGATCAAGGTTTATTTTTGTATGGATAAAATTTTTATTACAGTCGCCGCCGGAGCAACATTGGCCTTCTTCATCATATCGGCCATTGTGGTTTTTTCTGCCCACAATCGTCGCCTTGATGCCGCAGACCGCTTCCGTTATCGCCCTCGCAAACAACTCATGACCGGACCCGAGAAGCACTGTTTCCAACTGCTCAACGACATTTTTGGCCAAAAATTTTATATCATACCCCAAGTTTCATTAGATGCTTTACTTAGTCATAAAGTCGGTCACCAAGACCGCAACGAAGCCTATAGCTACATCGAGAACAAAACTGTTGACTTCGTTTTTTGCAACAAACGCACTCTGCGCCCCATCTGTGCCATCAAACTTGATGATGGGCGCAAACCCACTGACAATAGCATTGGTAGTGACCCACGGGAAATGGAAAAATTCTTTCGCAGCGCCCACCTGCCCTTTGTACGCATCACTAAACCTGACAAACTCGATCGTCAAACCATCATCGAAGAGTTCTCACGTGTGATTTACGAAACCAGCATTCTACCAGCCGGTACTAGAGGGCGCAAAAAGAAACAATAATTTATCCGACTAGTACAAAAACTAGCCCCATCAGAAAACTCCCCTTTCAAGAGGGGAGTTTTCTTGCAACTCGACTCCTAGCCTACGCAACAGTCAAGCTAATCTTGCGACCTTCACGGTCAATATCAAGAATTCGGAACTTCTTACGTTCGTTCAAAGTAAAGACCTTCTCTGGGTCAGCATCATTGCCATTACCTAGCTCTGACACGTGCACTAAGGCCTCTACAGCACTCGAAATCTGCACAAAAGCCCCAAACGGAGTAATCCGAGTAATTGTACCCTCGACTTCGTCACCGCGCTTCCAATTCTCTACCTCAGATAGCCATGGATCCTCCGACAACTGCTTCATTGACAGCGACAACCGTTCCTTATCAATTGCAATAATTTTCGCCTCTACGGTATCACCCACCTTGACATAATCGGACGGGTTATTGACTCGCTCCCAAGAAATCTCAGAAATATGAATCAACCCTTCGACACCATCGACATTCACAAAGGCACCGAAATCTACCACACCAGTCACGACACCCTTCACGACATCGCCCACGTGTAACTCAGCAAACCTCTCGGCTAGACCGTCTTTGACCGCTTCCTTCTCAGAGAAAATCAGCTTATTGTCTTTACGATTAGCATCCAAAATCCGCACCTTCATTGGTTGACCAACTAGTGAATTCAACCGCTGCAAGATCTCGTCCTTATCCGAAGAACCAACCCGTGGATAATGTTCTGCTGAAAGCTGGCTCACCGGCAAGAAACCTCGGATACCCTCGTACTCTGCTAGCAAACCACCACGATTAGCATCAAATGGAGTCACCTCAATGACCTCAGCGCCGTCCAGACGACCCTGAATCTCATCCCAGCCCTTCTCCTTCGCTGCCTTGCGCAGAGAAAGCAGGATGCTACCATCACCCATTTCCGACTCGATCACGGAAGCAGTCACTTCGTCACCAACATTCAAGTTGCGTGCGAAAGCCACCTCGCGCCTTGGCACTACTCCCACACCACGAGCACCCAAATCAATCAAAATCTCGTGCTTACGAATTGATAAGACATTACCAGTTACGGTTTCACCGGTCGCTGCGCGCTTCACTCCGTCCGCTTCCGCTAGCAACTCGTCCATTGTTAAATTGGCTTTTGCCATAATATTATATATAATCCTTTCTTCAGGTTCGTTCAGAAAACTAGCCCAGTCACCCCGCTAACCTTCTGAACGAACCCAAAATCTGTTCCCATTATATCAAACTTCTCCCTCTCTGTCTAGAGATCGCAGCTCGGACAATGATATTTACCATCCCGAGTCTGGTACCTCGTCAGACCACATTTTGAGCACTGAGAGCGCCGATGTAACCAATCACGATACGAATCCAAAGCCATCTCAACAAATTCTTGATCATATTCTACAGCATATTGATCACACAATCTCCGCGCCTCCTCCCAAGCCGCCCGTTCCATCCGCAGGCGCTCTATGTCCGTGGTATAAAAATCGTGTTCAAGCCGCGCATGACCCAACTCATGCAAAAGCTCCAACTCTTGCCCTTCCGCAAAAAAAATTGTTCGCGGCGGCCGAAAAGCAAATTTTTTACCCAGCCGAAACCGAATTTTTGGATAATCCATCTTTAGCTGCACAATTAATTTATGCAAGTCCTCACTCACCTCCGACATGCCATTATTATAGCGCAGCTACCATTAACTAGCTAGCATAAGCAAAACTAGCCCGCCAAATCCTTGACGAGCTAGTCTGTAGTCGATTGTATAAATTAAGCAGCTTTTTTCGCTGGACCACGACGAGAAATCCGTCCGCCTTTGGCACCCGCGATGCGAGCTAAAGCTGGATTGGCAGCGAATCCGCCAGTGTGACCGTTCTGACCACCTTTGCGGCCGATCTGAGAGTAAAACTCCTTGCCATATTTTTGCCGGTTAGTTTGGGCAGCTTTGAGGCCGCCAGCTTTTGTACCTGACATAATAATTATCTCCTTTTTGCCCACCAAATTACTTTTCTAAACACCACCCTTTTATGATCGTATGGAAAATCCTCATGTTTTCACATCACGATTATTGGATGTTACGACCATTGTATCATACCGCTTCCGTTTTGTCAATAGGTTTTTGCTAAAAATGTGTCATAATCATAGATCCACCCCTGTTACCATTACCATAATTCCCTGCTTGTTTTCCCTAAAAAATCTGTTTTAGCAATAGTTGTCGCCCGAACAGACCCCCACTGGCTTTTCCCCAGAATGTGGAAAACCGCTATTGACTTTATGCATCTGATGATATATCATAGAAATAATTTGAGTGAAATTCTGCGAGGTTACTCAAAATCTGATAGGGCTATCTATACGATTAGTCCTATTTTTTATTAAAACCAAACTAGTATTACCAAACAGCGGACGGGGAAAGCTTGCCAACGATTGTTCGGGCCGTTTGACGGGTAGACGGTACCGGCATCAAATGCGAGGGTGTAAGCATTAGCATCCCAAGTACCAGCACCATAATAGGTAGTGGCAGTATTAGACCAGCCGTAGCCAGTGAGGCTAAAGTTCCTCAAAGAATCGTGATCTAAACGAATATATCCGCTACGGACGAATAAAGTTGAATGAGCATTAGTTTTCACCTCTGTTGTGTTGGGTTTGAACTTGTAAAGGCATTACAAGTTGCCCATATCTTCGTCCGTAGCGGCGGTATTGATCTAAACTACAACTTTCTAAGAGTATTTGGCAGGCATGGTTCCAACTGGTCAACTACAACCAGTAGCTATCAGATAAATTACATCGCTACAGCCTATCGCCTTAGCTTTACTCCAGCAGATTTTAACCCATCAGATAACTTCAATCGTGCACACGGTTTCCCCGTCCGCTGTTTGGTATACTAAGAACCTAGCATTTCGCTCAATAACAGATCCATAGAAAATACACCACATATGTGGTGTATTTTCTATGGTGGAGTAACAGGGATGGAAATCTCGCTTCGCTTGATAACAAACCCAATTTGATTTAATTCTCTGCTCCAGGCCAATAAAATACATCATACCAAGGTATGATGTATTTTATTGGTGGAGTAACAGGGATTCAAACCCTGGACCTCCGCCTTGCAAAGGCGGCGCTCTAATCAGCTGAGCTATTACCCCATATTATAAGCTTCAAGGCAAAGTCAGAATGGAGGCAATTTGGAATTTAAGGGATTGAAACGCGTCTCTTAGACGAGTGAAATCCCGAAAAACCAAAGTGACCCATTATAACGAGCCGACTGGTGGGGATATGTGGACTTGAACCACAGACCTCTAAATTATCAGTTTAGCGCTCTAACCAGCTGAGCTATATCCCCAACACCCCCATTTTACTCTATCTTCAGCCAAAAATCAAGCACCTTTTCCTGCAAATTCCCTCCGTTTAACTAAGGCCGAAAACTGCCATAAGTCCAGCCGTTTTGCAAAGTCGCCCCCCTGGCTGCGGCCAACTGTGACACTGTGACAATCGTATAACCCGCCGCCTTAAGATCATCAATAATCCCCGCCACCGCATCTATAGTCGTAGCATGAATATCATGCATCAAAATTATCGCCCCGTCAAACACCCCCGCTAGAGCTCGCCGGCGCACTTCTGCTGGGTTACGATAGCGCCAGTCCTCAGTATCAACCGTCCAAAGAATCATTGGCTGCCCCACTTGCGCCCGTACCGTGTCATTCACTGCTCCATAAGGTGGCCTAAGCAAAATCGGCCCACCAGCCCCTGTCACTTCCTGAAAAATTTCATTCATGCGCTGCACTTCCCACTGTATGCTAGCAGGAGCGGATTTAGCCAAATTCGCATGGGTCACCGTATGGCTCCCCACCTCATGCCCCGCCGCCAGCTCCGCCCTCAACAAATCTGGAGCATTTAGCACCATATTGCCCAAAACAAAAAAAGTCACCCTCACCTGCTTCTCAGCTAGAATGTCTAACAAGCGCCAAGTCGTCGCTCCCGAAGGTCCATCATCAAAAGTCAAAGCTACCAGCTTGGTCCCTCCTTCCGGGATAATCGCCTCTGGAATAGCCTTCTCTGCCGGCTCTGACTCCACAGTCTCCCCTATTTCTTCAGAAGGTTGCAGCTCCTCACTTTTGCTATCCTGATCACCCAAGACCGCCACCGGAGTATCACCACCTGAAGCCCCCTTACCCACAATCAAGCTCTCTACCAATCGCCCCACTACTACCGCTAAAATAGCAATCGAAGCCACCAGCAAAATCACTTTCAACCACGGCAGCCTAACATTAATCCGATGTAGCAATGATGGCTTCCGCTGCACGACCCCTGTCTCGGCCAGTAGCTTCAAATCATCATCCGAAGCCAAATCCGCAGCTGCATTATAATCATCCTCTGGTTGTTCTTCGAGCTCAGGCTCCACTACTTCTTCCGCCTTTTTCAAATCGCTAGCCTCTTCTACCACATCTTCTCGTCCCATCTCTTCATCGGTGAGATTTTTATTACCCAGCTCCACAATTGTACCCCCACCTTCTACCTCTGCCACTACTTCCGGAGCATGTTCCTCAGGTAATGCTACTAGTAAATCAGCTTCATCAAACTCCGCCACTTCAGCTGCGCGCTCAGCCTGCTCTACCTCTTTGAGAAAATCTTTTTCCCATGGATCAGATTTCGTTTTGCCTTGAGAATTTGCCCTACGTTGGGACTTTGATTTACTTTGAAAAATAGATTTACTTTGAGAACTCTCATGACTTTGAACTGGCTTTTTACTTTGTGCACTCTCTTTACTTTGAGACTCAATAACACTTTGAACTTTATTAGTACTTTGAAAGCTCTTTTTAGCTAACGCATTCTTCGCTTTTTGATTCTTCTTTGACTTTTTTGATCTTTTTGACATTTTATGATTCCCCTTTTCCTAAAACACATTGTCTCGCCCATTCATACATCGCAATACCAGCCGCCACCCCTACATTTACCGACCGTGTGGAGCCAAAACTTTCAATTTCTCGCACATCATCGACCTGTTCCAGAGCCTCCTGGGTCAAGCCGTTACCTTCACTACCAAACAACAAAGTTGTATTAAACTGAAACTTCTTTTCTGCTAACGGCTCCGTGCGTTCAGTGTGATTTTCGATTGCCACCAATTCTTGACCACGCGACCTCTGATCATCCATGAAACTCTGCAAATCTGACCAATACACTACCTCTAGATATTTATCGGTACACATCGCTCCGCGACGATTATATTTACGGCGCCCAATTATATGTAGCCGTCGGACATTAAAATTATTCGCACTCCGCACGATCGTCCCTGCATTAAAATCATGTTCTACATTCTCAATCGCAACCTCCAAAGGGTTGCGATGCTCGTCTAGAGCATCAAAAACCTGCTCATTAGTCAAGCCCTTATACTCATCTTGTAGATTTCGCGTATCTGTGTTTGGATCCATCAACTTCATTATAGCACAAACCCCATTTCAACATGCAAAAATCCCCGTACCATGACGGGGATTTCGTCGACATAGCTATGTCGACTTCATCTTGGCCTCCCAAGTATCCAAGTCGCCAAGATATTTGACAAAAGTGCTATAAGTTGGACAAGTTTCGGGATTAGTCTGATGCAAACGATTAATGTCTACCCGCTTCGGCATTTGAGCATCACAAGACGCATAGGCTAATCTGAGCAATATTAAAAGCTCTTCTTCATTATATTTTGGCTTTCGTCCACGTTTTACGACCTCTAACTTCGGCAGGCCTTGAGCATCAAAGTTGCCCTCAACTTGCTCTACATCTGTGACGACATCTCTTTCATTCTCAGGATCTCCCGCAAGCTGCACCGACTCAGTTTTACCAAAAGCCACCTCAAAGCGCCGTTTAAGTTCCATCTCGATCTTAGGCCAGCCCTGACCTTTCCCCAAAACTGCTAATAACTCGTCCGCCTTGACCAGATTATACTTCTGTAAATTACGTCGACTTGGCACCCTACCCAATTCCTGACAATAATCCAAAAGGATCACCCATAATTCATCCTCAGTGTGAGGCCAACTCTGTTGTACCTTTTTCGCCATATTAACACCCCCATTTCTTGGCATCATTAAAGAACTCTCCATTACCAGTATAAGTGATTCTTTAGCACAAGGCAATCTTAACCTCTATTGTCCGTAGCGAAAGCATAACTCATCGCAGTAATGGTCATTGTCTCGTTATTCTGTCTGGCTTGCACATCCTGTATACTCTGCGCACTCTGCGCACTCTGCGTGCTTGCCCCATTCGCGGCATTCGTAGCCATATTGATGTCATTGACATTGTTGGTATTATCCATACCAACATTATAACAAAAAACCACCCTCTCGGGCGGTTTTCCTTAACAACTTAGTTGTGCAATTCATCGACAATCATAAAAGCTTCGTCGTGTCCCTTGCGGGCTAAAATTATGGTCTAAGCTCACTACCACAATCACGACCGACCTAGCTAGATACAGGCTTCGCTCCTGGCTTATGCCATTCACTCGCAACGTTCGCTCAGGCAAAACCTTCGCTCACTTCTGCATCCGCATCAAACTCCCTAGAAAGGAGGTAATCCATCGACACGTTCTCGTACCGATGCCTTGTTACGACTTAA
>CANOTH010000026.1 GCA_947570505.1 uncultured Candidatus Saccharibacteria bacterium | reverse complement strand
TAGTTAGTAATAAAAACGAATGATAGATTCGCTTGCAAGAGGCTCCACCCGGACTTAAGAAAGTAGGGACAGAAAAACATTAGGTATTATTAGGAGACAGTAGACAATTTTACCGCTTCAGCGCCATAATCTTCCTCAAAATCTCCTCTTGTCGGCGCTGATCTTCCTCGCTATCCCCTAACTTCTCAAGCTCCGCATTCAAAGTCTCTACTTCTTGTTTATTCATTTCTGCCTTATATCGTACCAACAAAGCTTGCGCTTCTCGCTCCAACGTTGCAATATCCCAATCCTTATAACGCATCTCAAACACCATCTCCAGTTCATCGCGTCTCATCTGGTCGTCTTCAGCTGGCAACTCCACTCCCTTCACACCAGTAACCTTTCCATATAGCACAATCGCTTGCAAATTATCTTTCACTCCCTGAAGCACATCCGATTTTGCCTCAAAGTTCGCCTTCTTTAAGCGCTGCACCGACTCATCAGGGATCTTCTTAGCATGCAAGTCCTCCACATCACAATCCAGCCGACGTGCCACCAGTTTCTCATAATGTTTGCGCTCCACAGCATCACTCACATAGCGCAACAACTTCATTGCTATATCCGAATACTCGCGCTTCCCCGCCCCAGTCGTCAAATCCAAATTTTCCTCATACTTATCCAATAACCAATCCACAGCCGGCCGATAATTCTGCACCGCCTGCTGCCACAACTTAGGATCCTTCTGGATTAACTCATCCGGATCCTTCGCCCCATGATAATCAGAAATTACACTGAGGTTTACCCCCAAATCACCCGCCATCATAATCGCCCGCTCCGTCGCCTTCACCCCCGCCGCATCACCATCATAAGCCAAACGCACATCCCCACTCAGCCGTGACAGCATCTTCAGATGGTTCTCTGTCATAGCTGTACCACTCGTAGCTACCGCCCCCCGCACCCCAGCTTGGTGAGAAGAAATCACATCCATATTCCCCTCTACAATCACGATATAACCATTCTGCCGGATAAACTCCTTAGCCTGCGCCAGGCCAAACACGAACCTCCCTTTATTAAACAGCAACGTCTCAGGAGTATTCAAATATTTTGGCTCGCCCTTGCCCAAAATCCGCGCCGTAAAACCAATCACACCCCCAGTATCAATAAACGGCACCATCATTCGCGCCTTGAACAAGTCTCCACCCCACCGGTTCAATAAACCCGCAGCCTCCATCTCTGCTGCCTTATAGCCCCTTTTCTTCAAAAACTGTACTAGAAGCTTCCCCTGATTCGGAGCATAGCCAATCCGGAATTCCTGCACCGTACCTTGCGTCATATTCCGTTTATGATAAGCATAATTCTGAACTTTTTCGTTCTTCGTCAAACAAAATTGGTAAAACCGACAAGCCAACTCTAAAGCCTCCTTGGCCCGCCGCTTGCGCTCAGCCACCTTCTTGTCCCCACCACCATATTTCGCCAGTTCTACACCCGCCTGAGCGGCCAACTTTTCCAAAGCCTCCCGAAACGATACCCCCTCTACTTCCATAATAAAAGCAAAAATATCTCCACCCTTATTAGAAGAAAAATCGTGCCAAATTCCTTTCTCCGGCGACACCATAAAAGATGGGGTTTTATCCACACCCCAAGGTGATCGTCCTTTCAGGCTACGTCCTGCCCGTTTCAGTTCTATGTATTGCCCAACTACATCCTCCACAGGGAGCCGCGCTCGAATTTCTTCCTTCGCGTCATCCATAATCCTAGTATAGCACATCTTTTATGCTATAATTAGGTTATGGATAATCTTGCCTATCTGAACCAAATCTCCCAATCTAACCGCCCTACCAAGCGGCATGACCGTGGTAAGGGTGCCAACAGTCTCATCATTAAGCTAATTATCGGCGGTTTGGTCTTATTCTTTTTACTCATGGCTATCGGAGCACTTTTAGGCAATTTAGGCAGCCGTTCCCGCAATCTCGCTGAACAAATCTATACTCGTAGTGCTAACCTCAATTCTACCCTCCAAACTTATACTCCTAACCTCAAATCATCTCGCTTGCGAGCTATAGGTTCATCGCTGTCTAGTATCCTAATCAATGGCACTAACCAGCTTAGTGCCTACCTCATCGGAGACGATGAGGATAAAGATGCACCAGTTTCTGATCAAAAAATTATTGACGAAGAACTCGCTTTGCAACAAGAGCTAAATCTTTCCCTCAATAATGCCAAACTTAATGGTATTCTTGATCGAGTCTACGAGACCCAAATCACCTTACAGGTTTCCCTGTTGGTTTCTCTGACTTCACAACTACTAGAGCGCTCTAGCAACGATCCTGAACTCACCAAAATCATTGAGCCCCTACATAATAGCCTTCTAGCAATCCAGGGTAATCTAGAGAGCTATAATAACCCTAGTTCATAGCCAGCTTAAAGGCTATTTCTGTGCCTCTTTAGCTTTTCTTTCCGCTTTTTCGTTCTGCGCACGGCTGTCTGCATTCATCCGATTCATAAACTTCACAATCACAAAAACCGTAAAAGCGATAATCAGAAAATTCACTACATTTTGAATGAAATTTCCATACGCAATATGCGCCGTCGTATCTGCCCCAAAAATATTCGGTACGTCAATCGCCAATCTTGAGAAATCTAATCCACCCAAAAGTAAGCTCGTAATCGGCATAACAATATCATCCACTAGAGACTTAGCAATTGAAGTAAAAGCTCCACCCACCGCCACACCAATTGCTAGCTCTACTACACTACCTCGATTAATAAAATCCTTAAACTCCCGCACAAACTGACTATCGGTCAGTTTTTTCACTAAAGTCACTGGGCGACCTGGCTCTTGATTATGCTTATTGTTTTGCGCCTTCGGTTCTGCCATTTTCCTCCTTTTTAACTTTCTTATTACCCATTTCCTTACCACAACCTAAACAAACTCCAAAAAATCCGAAAATATAGCTCGACTCAAACACCAAAATTCCCTGGCCAAACCAACCTACATGTCCCAAAAATGCTAACACGCAAAACAAACCATATATTATATATGCTGCTAGAGCAATCTGCATTTTTTTGCTCAGCTTCAACTTAGCCGCAAATACAGCCGCCAGTACAAGCATGCTAAAAAACATTATTCTTGAACAACGATTATGAATAAAACTAGGCACACTTGAGCCATACGGCGATCCTGGCTCATCAAAATATCCCATCGGACATGCCGATAAACCTAATAACCCTACCACAAAAATCCCCGCAAGTATAAGCATTAACCACTTCGGCACTTTGCCTCTCACCTGTATCCACATCAAAAACCGGAAGCTTAAATAAGCCACCATTACATTGCCCAAGCCAAACACAATTGCGCTCCAAGTTTCTAAACCTACATAGCGACTAATCGTATAATCAATATGAAATCCATACTTCAAACTATTAATTGCTACCGCTAGCACTGAAGTGACAAACAAAATCAGATCCGCCAAGACAATCCACTGCAAATGTTTTGATAACCGTCTCACTCTTCAGCCTCTTTCTCCACAGTCAAATTATAACTCAAACGCACCAGATCAGCTATTTCCTCATCAGTTAACTGCCCACTCGGCACCAGCTCAATACCTCCTCTACCAAAATAGCGGCTCTCCATCACACTTTCGTAGCGCTCACGCAGCACCCGACCCAATTTCTCATCGCAGCGCACTTCAATTGTCTTTGGACGCACCACCAGGAAAGCCTTCCCCGATGGCACTCGATAGATTAAATCTTCTTCATCACCATGCTTGCGCACTTCTTTACCATATTCGCCAATCCCCGTAATTTTTTCTATTTCCAGCATTTCGCCTCACTTCTTTATAAAACTTAAATACCACTTCAGCTCTTCAATCGAGCCCTGAATGTCATCAAGTGCCCGATGAGCCTCCCGCTTGGTAAATTTCTGATGCCACTTGCCTTCAAACACAACTTTCCACGCACTCACATCCAACATCCGATAATGTAACTTCTTAGCCAACCGTGGCCACTCTCGATCAATAAACTTGCGGTCTTGATGAATCGAATTACCAGCCAAAATCACCTCATCAGCAAAATTATGCTCCACAAAATCCAACAAACTCTGCTCTACTACCTCAGCCGCCATTCCCTGTGCATTCTGCGCCATCAAACCATCCCTACTCTCCGCATTCTTCTCCCAAAATTCACCTACCATCCGCATCTTCATTAATTCTTCAGACACCTTCACTACTGCCGTCATCTCCGCTATTGGCTCCAAATCCCAATTCGTCGCAATCGCCGCCACTTCCAAAATCCGATCCTGCTCTGGATCCAAACCAGTCATCTCCAAATCTACCCACAATAACTTCGCCTGCTTCATAAGAATAATTATAACATACCAGATAGCCTATCCATATTGATTTGCGTCCGTAGCGGGGATGTCCGCTTAGCCAACGGTGCTTTGCGGGGCTATGGTGAGTCTGGCTGGGGTTGGTCGCGCTCGGCGGTGGCTTATCGTTCTGCTACCTCGGCTCTTGCCTACTCACTATACTTTAATCCTTCCGACGTTGATCCGTCCCGCGGCCCGCTCAATCGTTGGCGCGGTTTCCCCGTCCGCTGTTTGGTATAGCTAGTTGCAAGAAACAGTGAAGCTAAAACTCCTGCAAGTGTAGACCATCCGCAGCGCCACGAGTGAGGGAGAGGTGGCTCGCGCCCGTAACGACGGGACGCGAGAACACCGTGTCTATACTTGCAGGAGTTTTAGATTTAAGTATTATTGCAAATAGTGTTAAAAAACAGTGGACAGAGGCCCTACATCTCTTCCGGCACTTCAATCCCCATCAACCCCAAACCATGCTCCATCACCCCCAAATACACTTTTACCAAATTTTTTAGTTCTCCTTCACGAGCATTCCCCGCCACTCGCACCTTTTCATAAAACCGCGAAAACTCTTGCGCCAACTCATACAAATAATTGCAAATCTTATACGGAGCTTTCTCAATTACGGCATTCTGCAAAACCTCTTGGTATTGAATAACTTTTTTACTCAAACCCTTTTCCGCTACAGTCTCTTGTGCAATCTTATTCTCATCCGTTTCATCATCGACCACCACCGTACCAACTTTTTGCAAAATTTTCTTCGCTCGCACCGCTGAATACAGTAAATACACACCAGAATTACCATTCACCGCTACGGACTCTTTAGGATCAAAGACAATATCCCCGCCCATCTTATATTTCAAGAAGGCATATTTAATCGCCGCCAGCACCACTCGTGAATCAGCCTTCTCGCCGCCTAATTCATCACGTACCATCTCTAGCACGTCTACCGCCTTCAAGAAGTTTCCCTTTCGTGAAGACATCTTCACATTCCCTGGCAACTTTACTAAGCCATGAGTCAAATGGCTCGTCCGCTCCACTAGCTCCGGAGCATACTCCTTCACACTCGCCAGCACTACCTTCATATAATCAGTTTGTTCATTTCCAGTAATCACCACCGATTCGTCAAAATGCCAATCTGCCCACTTCGTGAACAATAATCCCACATCTTTAGCCTCATAAGTAGGTACTCCCTCACGGTTAATAAACACCCGGGTATGCAAACCTACCTTTTCTCCACGGTAGACAATCGCGCCATCACTCTCTTCATACACCGCACCTAGATGAGCCCGCACTTCTTCTACCCCCTTATCAGCCACCGTCGACTCTGGATAATACTTGTCGAATTTTACCCCAATACTAGCATAAAACTGCTTAAAGTACTCATAGCTCAATCGCCGCCCCTGCCAGTACAGCTCCACAATTTGCCCCATCTCCGCCGTCGCCACCTCAAAATCTTCCGCCAAACTCTCAACTTCCAAGCGCTCATGGCTGCGTTCTTCACCTAGCTCCGCAATTGCATAAATAATTTTGTTCAGCCTTACGATCTCCGCCTTCGCCTCTTCGTCCTCCTCATAGGCTCGCGTCCCCTCTACGTAACACTTAGCGATATCTTCAATCGTCAAACTATGACCACTTAAATTTACAAGTAGCGCCCACAAAGTCTTACCCACGTGCAGACCCACATCGCCACCAAAATTCACTCTCACTACTCTAGCCTGAGCATGCTCCAAAAGATTCGAAATCGCATCGCCCACTACCGAAGTATAAAAATGTCCCACATGAAGCACCTTAAAAGGATTAGGGTCAGAAAACTCCGCCACCACCATTTTATCAGAGTATTCATTACATGATATAAAACCAGCAAATTTAGACTCATTTTGAGCAATTTCCGTAATTTTATCAGAAAAATATTCATCTGGTGATATAAAATTTAGAAAACCCGGAGCCGCCACCTCAATCTTCACACCAGACAAACTACTCTCCAGCTCCACCTTCAGCTCCTCAGCAATCAACATCGGCGCCTTATGTAGAACCTTCGCCAAACGCATCGCCACATTTGTCGCATAATCCGCCCCAGTTTCCGCCGGCGGCACAGTCAGCTCAGGCTCGATCTCCTGTCCAAGAACCTTCTTGATCGCCTGCTGCAGCTGCTTCTTAATCTCTTCCATGAACCATATTTTATCATTTTTTCTACCGCTAGGCAATATAGCCCACTAATCTCCTCTCATCAACCTTCCAATGTCGCCGCAGATAATCTTTTGCGATTTATTAGCACACAAAGTGGCGCCATCAACAACATAGCAATAATTATAACAAAAACAGTAATATTCACCCCATACCACCATATGGGCTCATATGTCGCTTGGTTAAACCCTAGCATAGCCTGAATGCTTAATAAATCATGATTTAATCCAGTAAACAATAGCACGATCATACTAGCTAATCCAAAGGCCAAAACCGCCGCTCCAACCATTAACTCAAGAAAATAACAAAGATAAATGATGCGTACTTGTCTCGCAGTCGCACCTAGGCTATAGTACAAAGCAATATTTTGCTTATCCTGATCCACCAGCCGAATACTAGTGAATACAACTACAATCATCGCAATCACTCCTAACACTACAGAAATAACATTAATTATCAGCTGCATCACACACATTATATACTCAGTCTCAGGCGATACACCAGCAACCACATCTACAGAATAAGCTCGATTCGCAAATTCCGTATTCATAAATCTGCCCTTACCATGCCGAAAGTAATCATAGGCATCCACACCATTGTCAAAAACCGCAACAATGGTATCGCTATCAGTAGTTGGAATTATAACATCACTCACGATGTCTTCTCCTACCTGCCAACTTTCCATCCTACCGTTGTCTATAACAATCGGTCTTCCTTCAGGTGTTGGAACCAACTCAAGTACTGGGTTAAGCAAATCATTGTTCCTCCGCTCCAGTTGGCTAAAAGCCAAACTGCCCACCTGGAAATTCCCTGAAGCTAACCCAACCACATAATACTTCGCACCATAATCATCAATAAAAGTTTTACCAATTATCTCATTACGATATTCTTCATAATCTTTTTGTTTTTTAACAGCACTAGTATATTCTGCTGGGAACTTTTTGTTCAGTAATTGTTCGCCGAGAAAAGTCGATATCAGTACTGGTGCCGCATCTGTAGGTGATTTTGATAAGTCAATTTCTATAGCATTCTTCACAATGTCTACTGGCAATACCACACTTCCAAATGCCCCAAATTTCTGCGCATCGCCTAAAATCTTCCCGCCATGCGCCTCAATATCCGAAACCATTTCTTGCCGCGTGGCTTGCGGCCGCTCCTCATCCACCACCATCCCCGCCATACTATTAGTCGCTTCAATCACTACCTTGTCATCAGTCGCACTACTCGCCAATTTTTTATAAGAATTCTCCAGTCCTTGGAACCATAGATTAATCGTCAATGCCAGCCCAAAAGTTATCCCCATTGTTGCCATCAACATCAAACTGCGTTTGAAATATACTTTGACATTCTTTGTACTAATCTTCAACGCATCTTTAGTTCTCATCTTAATCTCCTTTAAGTTTTTGTGCAATTTTCTTATTCGAGAATTGGTCTAGACACAGTAAAAATGATACTGGCGCCGCGAGGAACATACACACGATAACTTCAAAACACTGCCAGTTAACCCCTAACAAAATCGGCGGAAATTCAGGTACATTGGGATAAACTTCGATTAGTTGCTCTAGGAGATAATTCCACCCTACTCCTGTCATAATTGCCGCGAGCACAAGACCTAAACAGATTGCAAAAATCGCTGCCCGCACACATAATTCCATGAGATAAACGAAATATATAATTAAGAGCTGCACTCTTGAAGCTCCAATTGAGCGATACAATACAAAAGTCTTAGTGCTACTAGCAATCAGGTGCGCCATAGTAAAGGCTAGAATAAAAGCCGATACTATCATTAACACAATACTCGCTGGACGCACAAAACTCCGATTTTTCTCCCGAAAATATCTATATGCACGAACTTGATTGCTAAAAAGCTCTACGATCTCATAGTCATCAGCATTATAATGTAATTCTTTTGCATCAGTTTTACTATAGTAACGATAGGCATTCTCTAAATTATCAAATTTTGCCAATACGAACGAATCTGGTATTTCTTCGCCAATCTCAGCCTTTTGTTCATTCGTCAGAGTAGTAATCTCCCCATCAAATTCACTAATGCGTTCCAGCACGAGATTGCGATTCTCATAGCTACTAGCTAAATAAACAACATTATCCGTCTTGTTACCCGCATACTTCAAAGCAATATTCTCCAGTCCCTGCATAATAAACAATATTGCTAGTAAAAAACCAAATAATACCCCAATCGTAATAACAGTAGCACGACTTCTTGTACGGTAAGCTACTAACTCACGGTGTGAAAGTCTAAAGATTTCCTTGATTGTCACTTACCACTCCTTGACTAGCTGCAACATTTTGCGCTGGCACAGATTGTTGGGCTATTTGATTTTGCATTGGCATAGCCGATTGAGTTACTTGATTTTGCGGTGTCGTCACCTTTATCGCCCCATTTGCTACCTCTACAATTTGCGTTGCAAACTCCAGTACATCCCGGCTATGGCTGGCAATGATAATCGTGACACCCATCTGCTGACGAATATAATTCAGAATCTCTAACACTGTCTTCGCATTCGCTTCATCCAAATTACTCGTCGGCTCGTCCGCTAGAATAATCTTTGGGCTGAGCAGTAGCGCCCGCGCAATACAAGCCCGCTCGGCCTGCCCACCCGATACTTCCTTTGGCAAAAAATTTAAGTTTTCGGTAATCCCTAGCATCTCAGCTAATTGCTCGGCACGTTGTTTTCTTTCCGCTTCGGGCATACCTGCAAATACTCCTGGCAAAGTAATGTTCTCAAGTAGTGTAAACTGCGGCTGCAGATATGACCCTTGAAAGATAATGCCAATTTCGTGGCGATAAAAATTTGTGCGCTCCTCTCGCGAAAGTTGACGCACATCTTTACTGTCTACAATGATTTCCCCACTTGTTGGAGCTTCTAGTCCACCAATGATATTTAACAAGGTAGATTTTCCCGCTCCGCTTTCACCACGCAGTACCGTAAAAAAACCGGCAGGAATATTCAAGTTTATGCCTTGAAAAATAACCTTTTCGCCGTATTGCTTCTTGATATTTCTAAGTTGTACTATATCCATGTATATGCCTTATTAATTTCTAAAACAACACACTTGTCACTTTAGTATGCCCATGCTCTAACTCGCGTAAACCAGTATTCTGAGAATTCTGAATTGTCGTACAATAACCATATTTGCCATCAACGTTATTCTCTCATAAAGGTCATGCGTTACTGTACTTCTCAAGTATATATCGCTTCCATACAAATGTAAATCTTCAAAAACCCATCTTAAGCATAAACAACTCATCACAATCATTAGTTAAACTAAAAACGATGCCGACTTCACAAATTCAGCTACTTCGTCCGTAGCGGGTGGGTTCATCTTAATATTAGCGGTTTAGGGCGCTTCGGTATTGATGGTTTTAATTGGTCGAGTATATCCGGTACTTATCCCCTTCACTTCACTAGTTCAAATGTCTATCCGTCGAATGGCCCAAGCACTCGTTCGCAAGGTCTCCCCGTCCGCTGTTTGGTATAGCTAGTTGCAAGAAACAGTGAAGCTAAAACTCCTGCAAGTGTAGACCATCCGCAGCGCCACGAGTGAGGGAGAGGTGGCTCGCGCCCGTAACGACGGGACGCGAGAACACCGTGTCTACACTTGCAGGAGTTTTAGATTTAAGTATTATTGCAAATAGTGTTAGGAAACAGTGGACGAGAACCCCTTACCTATCCCTCGTCGTTATATCAATCGCCCCCACCCCACCATCAATCTTAATCTCATTCTTACCATCACCATGCGCACTGCCGTCAGACATCTCGCTACCATTGAATTTCACAGCGCCTAAACCTTTATCTACCCTCAACTTATAATCAGTCTCCCGGCCATATAAATTCAACACTAAATGTCCTACTCCAGCATCAATCTCAGACCGCCCTAGAAGCTCAGCCTCAATCTCCACTTTACCTGCCCCCATATCCAGATCCAAGTCTTTCAGACTTGACCCGCTCAAACTCAAATAACCTGCTCCCCCATCAATCTTAGCCTCACTTATCACTACCACATTCTGTAGCTCAACACGACCAGCACCCAGGCTCAAATCCAACTTCTCTGCGTGTAATCCATCAATCTCCACTTTGCCAGCCCCAGCATCCAGTATAAACTCCGTCAACTTCTTCCCCTCTGGCAACCTAATCTTTAGCTGACCACCATCAAACCAATCAAACCAATCTCGCTCTTCCGTAACATACAAAATATCCCCACCCTGATGGACCTTTACTTCTGTATCATCAGTCAAAATCTCAAACTTCTCCCCCCGCTCTATGCGTAAGCTCGTAGCCTTCAATTCCAGCTTCAATCCAGAAAAATTCTCATACGCACTAAAATCGCCCACACTAGTGACATCAGACCAATCAGCATTACTCACCTGGTCTGTATCAGTAAATATCCTGCCCACTATCACACCAGCACCCACAACCGCCGAGAACACCACACCGATCAAGAACACAGCAAAAGCTATAGCCAAATATTTAATGATCTTCTGCACACTATTCATCTATTTGATCTCCACTCCACCAAACAGGCAGGTTGCATCAACAAATACCGTTTTCTTTGCGTCCTCAACCGCCTTATCACTGTATTTATCCGATACTCCACCAAAAATCGAAGTCGACACCACCTTGACCTTCACATCATCCGGCAACTTGATATTCACTCCACCAAAAATCGCCGAAGCCTTAATCATTGCTCCATCCTTAATTTTCGCCCGCCTCAAATCACAGTCCAAACCACCAAACACCGCCTCTAAATCAGCCTTCTCAAAAGTCTCACCATCATAATCCAGCTTCTGTCCACTAAAAGTCGCCCAATGTGTATCTTCATCGGCATCACTCAGCTTCTCCGCACCCTTCATCACTTGTTTCTTCAGTACATCCTTAAACAACATCGAAAGTCCAACCAATACTAGAATCACCGGTAAAGCCAACTGCCAAACAATCCTAAAGCTATAAAATCCTAGACAAGCCATCAAGAGAATCGCACCAATACACAGACCGATCAAGTCTCCCGTCTTGTCATTATCGTTACCAAACAATCCAATGAAGCACGGCACGATAATAAAGAGAGTCCACCAACCCGGAAAAAAGATATTAATATGGGCAACACCCAGAGCATTAATTCCTAAAACCACCCCTATAATAATCAAGACAATCCCCCACAACCACGTACTCGTCTTTTTCATAAAATCTCCATTTAGCTTACCACCAGTATATCACACTAATACCATTATGGCCGCTTCAACCAATTCTTCAACCGCTCTCGCCTATTTAAACTCCGCTTCCGCTTTAGAATCTTCTCTACACCATCACCAAATTCAAAAGCCTCCTTCTCCAACAACTGCCGACGATAAGCCCAATCTGAAGCAAACGTGGTATCATAATTATCCTGACAAAATCCATACAATTCTGCTCTTCGTGCTAGCTTAGGATTATTAGACAATTCACCCCGCTCATACTTGCGCTGTAATTGACGTTGCCATTCGTGAAACATTTCGTGAGCTACTACATTCACTAACTGTAATGGCTTCTTACGCGTCACATGCTCGTTCAAAACAATCGTGCCAACAGCCATGTGTCTACCCAAAGTATCACTCTTCTCCTTCGAAAAATCTAATCTAAGTGCCTCTACCCCTAAGATTTGTGCGAAATATTCCACAGCCATTTCTGCCGCTGCTTTATAATCGTGCTTATGTTCCTGCACAATTTCTTCTAACTTATTAGAATCAACCTCACTCAAAAACGAGCCAACGAACTCTTTCACTTCAGCTTTATTAACTTTCATAATCGCATCGTCAATCAACTTACCCACTGCGGATTGCTGCTCAGAATTGTCTACTATTTGTCGACCATGTTCCCTATACCATTCTGCCTGCGTCACCAAAGGCATCGTTACTACATTACCTCTTTCTTCGTCTCTTTGCTCGCGCAAAACCTTATTATAAATTGATCGATCCTTCGCCACTAAGACTTGAGTCTCGGGGTTCAATTCCACCTCTCTCAAAGTTGGATATCTTGTAGCCAAATCAAAGTTATCATCCTGAACAATTCCCGAATCAAACACAATTGTAATCATATCTGAACTTTGGGCCCGCTCACGATCCATGCCCAATTCTAACCCATCATCCCCATCTACATCATACGATAGGTGCAATAATTCCGTATCTAATCCTTGACTTCGTAGATTACCTTCATTACCACTATTCATAGCATAACCCATCATATGACCAGAACGCAGAGGTCTCACAAAATTATTAAAATTCGTAGAAAAATAAAAATTCTTCCCCTCTCCAATCTCCGGCAAATGCTTAGCAACATTGTACCGCCTTACTGCCAAGGCTAACGAGCGCCAATCAAACAGCCCCTGACGTTGCAAATCCGAACCCTTATGTAATAGCATCTTCCGATATTCGTCCTCAGACTTATGCCCTAACTCGTAAGCTACATCGCTAAAAGCCGCAAACTCCTCCCAACTCATATTCTCAGCAATCGTCTGATATTCTATGGGGTGCATAGTGGTATTTGGGCCAAAAACACCCTCCGTCGCTCCTAAGTCTCCCCAGTGTTCGCCCATATTACGTAATATTGCCGTCCCCGGTCTTTCTAGATCCACATCATTCACCGGTGTAGTTTCTAGAGTAGACTCTTTAAACTCCGGCATCTGAGCTAACATCTCCCACTCAGCGCCACCCTCACCACCAACATTTTTTTCTTTGTTTTCCACTCTAGCTATCCTACTTTAGACTCTTGATAAACTCCATAAATAACGGATGTACATTCAGCGGACGCGACCTAAACTCCGGATGCGCCTGCGTAGCCACGAAAAACTTATTCTTAGGACTCTCCACAAATTCCACCAGCATACCATCGGGCGATGTTCCGGAAATTACCAGTCCGCCTTTCTCTATTTCATCCAAAAACTTCTGATTCACTTCATAACGGTGCCTATGACGTTCAATCACATCTTCAGACCCATACACCCCTGCAACCTTACTACCCTTCACGAGCTTCGCCGGATAATCACCTAGGCGCATTGTCCCACCAGTAGATTCTTTGCCACACTGACCTTCCATAATATAAACCACATTCTCACCCTCCCCTGCCCCAAACTCTTCGCTCCCCGCACTTTTAATACCACCTCGTCTTGCCGCCGCTACACAAGCCATCTGCATCCCCAAACAAAGTCCCAAATAAGGTAAATTATGCTCCAATGCATAAAATGCAGCCTTAATCTTTCCCTCAGCCCCCCTCGCTCCAAATCCGCCTGGCACCACCAAGCCATCTACTTTAGCAAAATCTTTATCAGTCACTTCCTCGGCATTCAACCACACCAATTCCAAATTAACCTTGTTCCAAGCTGCTGCCGCCTTCAGAGCTTCGGTCACGCAGATATAGGCATCTTCATTTCCCACGTATTTCGCCACTAAACCAACCTTCACCGTCTTTGCCCAATTCTTACCCCTTAACCGTGAGAATTCCTTCCACTTACTCATATCCGGCTCTTTGCTGTCGCCCACAAACCTATTCAAAATCTCCAGCACCCCCGACTTCAAAACGTTAAACGGCACATCATATACACTCTCGATATCCGGCAAATTCAACACTGCATCGCTCGCAATCCCCGAAAAAGCCGCGATCTTCTCGCAAATCGCGCGCGGCGCTGGACGTTCTGTACGACAAACTACTACATCCGGAATAATCCCAAACCCACGCAAATCCTTCAAAGCATTCTGAGCTGGCTTCGTCTTCAGCTCTTTTGAAGTATTAATCCAAGGCACATAGACCACATGCACATACAGACAATTCTCTCGCCCCACTCGATTCGCAAACAATCTAATCGCTTCAATAAAACTTAGACCCTCATAATCACCTACCGTACCGCCGATTTCGACAATGTGAATATCCGAACCTTCACTAGCTTTCTCAATCTTCTCTTGGACCAAATTCGTAAAATGCGGTACCATCTGTACAGTCTTACCATGAAAACCGCCACTACGTTCCTTATCAATCAACTCTTGATATAAGGCTCCCGACAGCACACTGGAAAATCGACTGGTCTCAAAATCCAAAAACCGTTCATAATGCCCCAAATCCAAATCCGTTTCCTTGCCATCATGAGTGACAAAACACTCTCCATGTTCTACTGGATTCAATAGCCCCGCATCCACATTTAGGTATGGATCACACTTCTGAATTGAGACTTTGTAACCTTTAGCTTTCAAAATCGCTCCGATTGAAGCCGCCGTAATCCCCTTACCAACACCTGACAGCACCCCACCAGTCACAAAAATATACTTACAACTCTTTTGTTCAGATTTTTTATTTTTTACCATTGGGCACCTCCTTACATTTTCCAATCTTCTGCCCACACTTCTTAAAACCATTTTAGCACAAAACTACACAATACTAAAGCTTTTCCTAAAACTTCGTCCGTAGCGGGTGGCTTGGTCTTGATAGTGGCGCATTGAGGTACTTCGGTAGGAATGGCTTCGGTTGGTCGCGTACTGCTATCTCTTACTCGTCACCGACCTCTGCTGATGCTTACAACCTCGGCTTCGCTCCTTCAGGTGTTGGCCCGTCGAATAACTACACTCGTTGGCATGGTTTCCCCGTCCGCTGTTTGGTATAGCTAGTTGCTATCAAAAAACATAGTCACATGATGGATTTTTTCCAAAAAATTTGATAAGCTAAAAATATGAACAAGACTCCATCCCACATTCAGAACAAAATTGCCGAAATCTATGAATATATCGCCAAAGACGACAATGGTTTGCCCCAAGTACCAGTAAACTTAACACCAATCCTGGAGAAATTTGATATCAAAGCCTACAATACGTCATTTAAAAAACCGGATATCGCTGGTGCATTTGATCGCCCCAACAAAACTATTTTCGTAAACGCAACTGACCCACAAACTCGCAAAATCTTTACTTTAGCCCACGAACTTGGTCACTACTTTCTTCACAATAACGCAGCAGACGTCCTCTACCGCGAAAGCAAAACAGCTAAAAATACCCTTGAAAGTGAAGCCGATCTTTTCGCCGCGGAGTTACTTATGCCTGAATCCGTCATTCGCTTCTATTGGCCAATCGCTGAAAGCATCCAGCAGCTTGCTGACATTTTTTCGGTTTCCTATTCAGCCATGCTAAATCGCCTACGTTATCTGGATTTTATCTAATAGTATGAGCAAAATTCACCCATCGCAGCCAGAACTTATCCCACTTACACCAGAAGAATTAGACGATATACTCGGTGATTCTAGCCCAGGACCTCAAGACGAATTTACCCCGACCACTTCTAATTCTAAAAGTAACAGTCAGCAACAAAAGCTATTCAACGAAAAAATCAAAGAACAACAGCAACGTTACTGGTTTCGCTGGATTATCTCTGGCTTCTTCATGATATTGCTAATAGCTCAACATTTCTTGCTCTTCATTTTTGTCAAAGCCATGATTAAACATGACCAAATTCAAAATATTCAACCACTCCTCGGCATTATTATACCCGCAACCCTCGGAGAAACCTATGCCATTATGAAGATAATCGTCAAGTATGTTTTTGCTCCTGGTGATTTTAATAGTATCGAAAAATAATTTCATAAAACCGCATCACATGTTATAATCAAAAACAGACGGAAGTGTGTCCGAGTGGTTGAAGGAGCACGCCTGGAACGCGTGTAAGTCGGCAACGGCTTCGGAGGTTCGAATCCTCTCGCTTCCGCCAGGAAGTAAAATCATCATGCCTTATGTATGGTGATTTTACTTTTCTGCAAGAAAAGTAAAATCAAACCCAAGATTCGTTATCAATCCGAGCAAAATTATGCTTCCTCTCGCTTTAATCCATAAAACTGGCAACTTGTAATGCCATTACAAGTTCAACCTATGAATAACAGAGATAAGTTTAAGCTAGTTTTGGTTTAATTAACGTCCGTAGCGGATTCGTCAATTTAGACTACGGTTCTATTAGGCATCAAGGTACACAAGGCTTTAGCTGGTCAAATTCTACCGAAATTTACAAAACTGGCACTTGGGGAGCTTGGGTTTACGATTTTGAATTTTATAATTCAGATACCTTTCCCTCACGAAAAAATACTCGTTGGAGCGGTTTCCCCGTCCGCTGTTTGGTATACTGGTTACATTTTCGTCCGTAGCGGAACTGTAACTTTGCAATATGGTTCACTAAGAGATTCACACTACATTGGCAGCAATTGGTCAAGCATTAGCTTTACTTATAACAATAACACTTCCGCCGATAGTTACATTTTAGATTATCATGCCACTTCCGTACGTCCATCTTTCAATCCAGGCACTCGTTGGACCGGTTTCCCCGTCCGCTGTTTGGTATACTGGTTAGAAAAAAGAAAAACTCTTTACTTCGTCCGTAGCGGCGGTCAAGATCTAAGTGTTGGGACTCTCAGAAATGCTGGC
>CANOTH010000025.1 GCA_947570505.1 uncultured Candidatus Saccharibacteria bacterium | reverse complement strand
GATGTAAGGGAGAATACTCTACCGTCTATTTGAAATTCGTACCGGAAGTCAAAGTCCCCAAAGTATTTTCATCAAATCCAGACGAGCCTAAGCAGTCTGCGACTTCTTCCTTTGCCTCATCGCTCAGTCATACTCAGCAACCGCCTGCCCCCGATGATGGAGGCTGTTCAGTATCCGGAGGCGATGCCGAGACATTCCCTGAGTTCAAGGCAATACATCCGGAGCTTACTCCTAAGCAAGCCCTCGACGCATGGCGCGCCAAACGCCGAGGCAAGCACCTCAACGGCGGCTTCCACATGTGACAATAATCCCAATTCAATGCCATCGGCAGCTCACGCAGTTGCCGGTGGCATTCTCTACCTTTATGTTTCTCAGCATATTTCTTTGTTATATTAAAAATTTGTATTAAATTTGCAATTGCAGACCGCATCGCAGAAGCCCCGGTCTGGGGTTTAGAGAGGCGGGATGCAGTGACATAATATAAAGCGTTTACTCGACGCTTGATTCTTGACTATCGGGAATTCTCGCAAAATTCACATTGGAGTCAGGGATGAAGCAACGGTAGATGCCCGTGGATATGTATATAATGTGTTCATCAGTGTGCTCCGGGAGGAGTTATCGCTGAATACACTTGTCACATATTCAAGCGTGGGCTTCTGCGTTGCCGTCCAACTCCAATAGGCAATGCGAGAAGCCTCCGATAGTGGGACGAGCAACAAGTACAGACAACTCACGCTTTTTTCGTACCCGCTCGAATCTGGAGATGTCTATAGAGCACAAATATAAGCCAATCATGGCCCGTAGGTCATCTCATACAACTCCAACTCGCCGCTCACGCAATGGGAAAAAGGATAGTTCATCTTCAAGATTTTTAATCATTGGAGGCTCAATCTGTGCAATAGCATTCATTGGTCTCTTAGTCTGGTTTCTGACAAGAACTCCTTCATATACATTTCAACGTTCCCAGCTTGACAAGTACGTTGATATGACTCAGAACGTGCATTTGCTGAATGATGGCGCATCGGTGTATGTTGATATGTCAGACGGCATGAATTACGCATACTCTACGCCTGAAAGTAAGGAGATACTTCAAGCAATTATAAACAAACTTGCAGCAAACCAAGCCATCAAGTTTTATGGATTAGCTGATGAGAAAATAACTCCATTGGATTATTCTCATACACAACTTTATAATTATATGCTCAGTCCGAGCAGCTATAATAAACAAAAAGCTCCGATTGAAGCCACATTGCAAAGAATAGTATCTGAGAATCAACCAGCACTCCTTATGACTGATTTTGAAGAATATAAGGGGCAGGTTATAGAACAAGCCGCTTACGCAAAAGAATGTTTCATTACATGGCTTGCCAATGGTAATAACATAACCTTTTTCAAATGGGACTTTGTGGAAAAAGGGAAAGCCAAGCATATGTTCCTGGCTGTATTTGATGATAATGCCAATCGGTTGAATTCATTAGTTGCAAACGCAGTTAGTTTGACAGCTCCGAATACTCAGAGGTACGTTCTCGGAGGTCGTAATTTTGCTTATCCCACCAGTACGCAGTATATATCTCTAAAACAAGGTGGCAACTACCATAATGACAAGGGTGTCGATGTTGTGACAGCTGTAATGGTAAATGGAGGCACCAATGACTACATAAGTTACGCCAAACCTTATGCCACTGAAAATGGAGCTCCCGGTCAGTTCGCACCCTTAGACATATCTCTTGGCGCATACGCAGAATATTATCCGCTTGGTGTAAATTGGGCTGATGCCATTGCTAATGCAAAACGCATGCAGGAATCAGGAATTCCAGAAAATATCAAATATGACCACCTGTTAAGTGACCTGTATATTGACTTCGGAGCTCAAAACGGGTTCAATATTGAAAATGTTGAAGTCCGTGTATTTGATATGGGAGAAACCATGATGACAATTTCAGCGAAAGGAGATTCAATAAAAATAGAAGAAATAGAACGAATTGATAAGCCCGAAGTTAATATGTTCCTTGCAGCATCAATGCATGATGTTAAAGATTTGCCTATTGGCTGGAAGGAAATAACGGTTGATTTCGATAGTCAGTTTAATGGCGAATTTATAGGGGGCATCAATCCTACAAATCTATTTAGGGCCAACATTGTCATTTCTAAAGCCACTCCAAATATAGCTGAAGTAAACAACTTCTTTGGCTGGACAGGGAATCCATCGTTAGCTAATTCTATCAAAGAAACATTGACCGCTGGTTCATCAAATCCTCAGGGTCGTATTCTTTACACATATTATATAAAAACCATTTCTGAATAAATAAAAAATATCATATGGAACAAGTATCGATCACATCTGCCTATATGTGGGCAATCGTAATCATGGTGGCATTTTTTCTGCTCGCCGTGATAATCTCAAATCTTATACTGTTTAAACCAAACAATCCCGGTACCACAACTCGCAGAATTTGGTTTTGGGTTCTCTGTGTTGCAACTGGTGTCGTTGGATTTATAATCAACTTCATCATCGGTAAAGGGATAGCCGTTCCGAGCATACAGAGCGATTACTTCATGCATTCAGGAATAGCTGCCGGTGTTTGTGTTGTCGTTTACATTCTCGTCGGTTTTGTTGTCAGCAAACTTTTCCCAAACTCTAAGGTTGGTACATGGTTTTAAACGCATAAGGAGAAATAAATGAACGATAAACTATTCCTGATAGCTATCGGTGGTACCGGAATGAGGTGCCTCGAATCTTTTGTGCATTTATGCGCGGCGGGACTATTCGATAACCATACTATTGAGATTCTTACTCTTGACACCGACCAAAATAATGGTAATAAGGATCGAGTCGAGAGTCTTATAGGGCTCTACAACAAAGTTAAAACAAACGACGCATCGAATCAGGGTGGAGAACAACGCAGTAATACGTTCTTCTCTGCCAAGTTGAACTTATATAGATTTTTTACTGATTATTCTATACCGAATAGGCAGACCCTCCACGCTCTCGCATCAACTAAAAATCTTACCGACGAACAGCGACAAGATAACCAAGATCTTTCAGACCTCCTGTTTGAACGAGATTCTGTTCAACAATTCAAACTTGATCATGGATACAGAGCACAAACTCATCTTGGCTCAATGCTAATGTATCATGGTATAATTGAAGCTGCAATAAACGCCAAAAAAGGAGGAGATACTGTAAAGACACAAGAGAAAGAACTTGCCAGATATCTTGAACTCCTCAATAAACACGCTGCAACCGCACGAGTATTTGTTTTCGGAAGTGTATTTGGGGGAACCGGTGCTTCATCTATTCCAGTAATGCCTATCGCAATAAGTGAAGCCCTTAAACTCCTTACAGGCGGTAACAATGAGTTAAACCTGAAAAAAGTTCTTTTCGGGTCTACTCTTTTAACCGACTACTTCACATTCAAAACGCCTACATCTCAGCAACTGACTTTAGATAAAATCATTGCTGACGCCAATAATTTTGCGCTAAACTCTCAAGCAGCCTTAAGTTTCTACAATGATGATACAACCGTAAAGAAGACTTATAAGCGAATGTACCACATTGGCTGGCCGAGCAGTTTAAAAATAAACTATTCAGATGGTAAAGCCGGGAATGTGGTTACAGGAGGGCATGAACAGCGAAACGATTGTCATGTTGCAGAGTTGATGTGTGCAGTTGCTGCATATGACTTCTTTAACGAAGATCGCGCAAAGCTTGAAAAAATAGGCGAAGCCGAGTACGATTATAGAACAGTTGCAGTCGATGACAATGGTAATATGCAGTTGTCAGGAGCAAGTTTTGTGGGGTCTGAACGCGGTGAAATATTCGAGAATAAACTCGGAGCCTTACTGTCCTTGGCTCACATAATCCTGTCAAAATTTGAAGGTGCGCACGAAGGCACCTGTGGAACCGCTCAGTTGCTTAACTATCTCGACTCTGCAAAATTCCCTAATTTCAACGAACTTTCTGATGCGCAATGTGCCGAGATAGATGAGTATCTCAAGGAATTTGGATACAAATTCGTTAAGAGCAGCGTCGTATTCGGGTGGATATACCAAGTATTCAAATCAGTAGGTGCCGGGAAATTTATTTTTGCTCCTGAAGCATTTATTACAGACATCAACGGTCTACATAACATTGACCCCGGAACCATCTTCGCAGATGAAGCCCATCACTGGAACACCAAGGGATTTATCGGCTCTGCCTCAAATCGTAGATTTGATAATCTGATAACGATATTGAAAAGTGAGGATTCACTCCCAGTTGAAACTCAAGCAACGACTCTCAAGGAGGAGTTTCTCGCACAAATGTATAACGCGGTTACTATTGCTCAACATTTTAACGAATAACTATGGCAGAAAAATCGCTTACAATAGATGTGAATACATCAGCCATTCCTTCCGGTGATCTCAATAAATGGAAGGAGTTGGGCAATACCTCTGTGTTCATCAAAAATATAATCACACCACAATTAAGCAAACAGACAAATGTCGGTCAACTCGTGTCCGGCATACCGACTGCTTTCGCTCGCGTTGACTTGTTCAAAACAGCGCTTGACCATGTTGCGACAAGTGGAGGTGATAAAACCCCGAATAATCTTGTTGGCTATTATAGTCAATTAGTTGACGAATGGAAAGGCCTTATTGCCTGTATGGCACTCGATTATGCACATATTAGTGTAAGGAAAATCGAACTCTCATACAGCGATGGTAAAGATGTCGCAAAAACAAATAATGTTTACGAGCCTAAAGGTGCATTTGGAAATATGCTCCTTCGCCGTAGAAATCGTTGGTGCGACCAAAATCTTACCGACAATCAGACAGCGACTCCGTTTATTAACGTAATAAAATATAGGAACACGGTTGTCGGTGCCACGGCACCAGAATCGTTATTATTCACATCCACAGGCTACAAATGTGATGCTTCAGATGAACGCCCATGGATTGATGTCTTAACGGGTAAATTCATTGATCCTTTAAAGTCATCAATGAAACCCATGCAAGTAGCGACCTTACATGCCTATGTTAGTCATATCCTCCAAGGATTAGGCGAAGCAGAGGAATATTATAAGTCGCTTCCTGCCGGAGAGGGTGTTAATTATATCTCAATACGTACTTTACTCAACTCTTGGAAACAAGAAATTGAAGAACGTGCTGCACGAGATGGATTTGAACTTTCTATTGGCAGTACACCTCCTGTGAGTGCTGCTTTTGGTGGACCTTTCGAGAAACTGTTCTGTCATAAGGATATTCTCAATGGCGTTGAAGGTGTCATTTCGGAAACAGAAATGAACGGAGGTGTAGAGTTCGATCCAAAAAATCTCTTGCTCGAAGATAATGCTCATATCGCCAAACTTGACTTAAATGTTGGTGCGACAGAATTTAAGAATCTACCAATTCTTGTTCTGACAGCCGATGTCAAGGGGATGCAAGATAAAGCATATTTTGCACTTCCCTTAAGTGCTCAAGGCTTAAACGTTTTTGGGAAAAATGTTGCCACCTTGGTTGGAATGTCCGGTTCATCAAGTGCCATTGCATCAACTCTTAAAGCGACATATGACCCGTCTGTGCGCACAGATAACCTTGAAGTAATCCTTACTTTGGTTACTGACTCCGGCATACGTAGACAGTTCAAGAAAGTATATACTTCCGATGGAGAAATCAAAAATAAGGATATTTTAATTTGGCCAAATTTCGTTTCTCCACAATGGGATGCATACTTTATGTATAACGAACTGCCTCACAACGGTACCAGTACGTCATATCGTGCTTTCCCATTCGTCGGTTATATGCAAGGCGATTATTTCCGAATTGTCGTTGATAGAGAGCAAGCTCCTGTTCTATTAAGTCGTGACGGAAGAATTGTTGCGCCCGACAGTGTTGTCAAGTCGGAGCTATTGGTTCTTTCTGATGAAGCAGTTGCAGACAACCCTTACAAATACGAAATATATCGCTCAAACAAGCCGTTCAAAGGAGTTAGACTTCTTTCTCCAACCGGCAACGAAGGTGGTTATCTCCTCATAAACTATAGTTCTGCTCAAGGCGCGAACTTACCTCATGATTGGATGCGCCCCGGTGCTCACTCTTCGTTGAATCCTGTACATTTGGGAATTGACTTTGGAAGTACCAATACATCAATCGCATATTCGAGCGACAGCACTCAGGAACAAGGATTTTCATTTGGGAATCAGCGTGTTTCACTAATGGGAAATGAACTCCCTGGGAAGCCGTTGTTTCCTCGTGAGAATCAAGTGTTCTTTTTTCAAGGTGCAGGTCCGAGCGTTATGTCAAACGCAATCAAGAGCGTGTTGACTATTCATGATAATCGTCGCTTGCCTGCACTTAAAACTGGCGAAACACTCAAAATGAGGAACGAGCGTGAAGTCGTAGGCGGTTTCCCAAGCTTTGCTGATAATCTTCCGTTCTCTAATTCCGAAAAGAATAAAATCACTTTGTTCTATCCTAATGGTGTTGGAGAAGTTACCCAAATTCATAATATGAAATGGGAGGACACAGATGATGACAAAGCACATAAGAGTGCATTCCTGCGGACTCTTATGCTTCAAGTTTATGCTACGCTGTTTGCACAGGGTTTAGTACCTAATAGCATAAAATGGTCTTATCCATCTGCAATGGCGGGACAACTTCTGTATTCATATCAGAGTATTTGGGAGACGCTAAAAACGATTTCACCGGTTTTAAAAGAAAACGGCGAAAGATACGAGTTAAATGTTAGCTGCTATACTGATACCCGTTCGTTAGGGACCGATATTGGTACCGGGGCGTTTGGTACAGTTGGGCAGACATCAACCGGTTCTGAAAGTGGTTTTGGTGGCGGTTTCGGAGGCGGCTTCGGCAGTCAAGATTCTTCCTTCGAGGGCGGTTTTGGAAGTAATGGTTCCTCAGGCTTCGGAGGCAGTTTCGGCGGAGATTTTGGCAGAAGCAACTCTTTCGGTGATAATGCTGGATTTGGTGCACAAGAAAACAAAGCTCCTGCCGAAGAGATCTCGTCTGAGGATTTTATGCCGGATAATCCAGACAAAGAGGTGTCGTATGATCCGGAGCCTCTATACACGATGACGAATGCAAATTCAAATCCGAGCCTATCAGAAGCTGAAGCAGTTGCCAATTTCATTTCGGTGAAATATGGCACAGAAACCAACGTCTTAAATTTATGCTTTGATGTCGGTGGTAGTACCACCGATATATCGGCTTTATTCTACCTTAAGAATGGAGTCACTATGATAAAGCAAAACTCATTGCGTTTTGCCGCTCAACGTGTGTCACAATCTGTTGCAAAATTTCCTCAGTTCAAGAAGGTTTTAAGCTCCATTTGTGCCGAATACAAAATCCAAATGGTTGGACTTAATTTCGGCAATGACACATACAATGAGCATACAGCGCCATACTTCTTCGATCAAATCGTTAATCGTCTTAGCGATAATCAACTGGAACATCTATATCAGCGCATTGCAGCTGATTGTCCACAGCTCATGTGTGTTAACATGTATGTAACGGGGCTTTTGATGTTCTATGCCGGGCAAGTCGCACACAAACTTATTGATGATCTGAATAAGACTCCGGAGACCGAATGGCCGGCTCGTCGCAAACCAAATGTTCGTGTTACTTTTGCCGGTAAGGGATCTCGACTTTTCCAGTGGCTTAATACCATTAATGCCGGAGCAGCCAAGCAATATTATGGACAAATGTTTGTGATGGGTTATGGCAAAACACATCTGATGGAAACCCTCGCTGGATGGCAACTTATTGAACTACCTCAACTTCACGATACTAATATCAAATATGAAGTATCGAAAGGTTTAGCCAAGGGAGATACCATTCTACAGCGACCTCGCAATCAACAACCCTCCGAGATTATCGGAGAGTCTGGATTCGAGCTTATAGGTAACGATATGATACCACGACCAATAGAGTTTACCAACTCCATTACTCCTGCGATGCTTGGCCAAATTGGTGTACGTCTTCGTGCCGATAACACTAAATCTCAAGCCGATAAATTCACTGAATTTTGTAGCTTCTTCTATCAAGCCGCTCGCCAACTCTTTAATTGGTCGGTTAATCCAGCCGAGCTTGAGGCCGCCTGTCGCGATATGAACATTTCGGGTTATGTACAGAATATGCCGGAATTCCGTTCGGCAAGACGAGAAGCACAGGAGGGCGGTAAACCTTTCAGCTTCGTTGCTCCTATCATTATCCTTGAGGGTATGAAATTCTATGACAATACGTTGTTGAAACTCTTATAATGAAAGGGGATAGTTATAAAATAATCATATCAATATCTCACCATCGCATATCCTTTGAGTATTGGCAACGCGATGGTGAGAACAAACTTGTATCGCTTCCTAATGGGAATTGGCCGGCACCTTTGGCTTTCTATTGCTCCGATACAGGTATTGTAATTGGAGATGATGCTGTCCGTGCAGCCCATTCGGGAACTACCAACGCTTTCGATAATTATTTTGAACGATTAGTTGAAGACAGCTCCTATACTATTGGCGGTCAGACTCGTCCCATTAGAAATCTACTGCTTGATGCCTCAGAATCTATTTTCCGAGATTTTTTCCGTCATATTCTATTCAATAGATTCGGCTCATTGAGCGATAACAGAGCCAAAATGCCTCTCACACTTGTATGTGAGTCAGACATAAAGCCCAATGAAAGAGCCTTACTACAAGGTCTATTCAAGGACAGCGGATATAATCGAGTCAGAGTCGTTGATTATGATCGTTATATAAATAGATATATTAATGAATCCTTATCTAACGAATATGTCTGCGACAAGGTAGTTGTCGCATGGGCAGAGGGACCTGATTTAACGTTTTCTATATTCGGTGTAAATAATGATACTGCTCCCATCATTAAGAGCTTTGAAAGTTTAGGGATTGATCCTCGCAAGAAGTATGTCGAAAAGATGATTTGGGAAAGGGTTATAGGTCAGAATCCATGGCTTCAAAAGTCAAATGAAGAGGATGCTATAAGTAAAGCAGCAACCGACTTTCTAAGCTCATCGTTGCCATTGGTCAATGATACTATCTTACTTTCCGACGGGCAGCAATACCATTATAGCCTTAATAGGAATACAATCGACTATATTCAAAATTCTGACGGAGTATCCATAAAGGACACTTTAGAGCAATTCCTTAAAGAGAATGGAATTATAAATCGTTCAAGGGTTCTTCTTTTGCTGCGTGGAATTGTTGCCGGTAATTCATATTTTGAACAAAATCTTAGCTCCGGATTTTCAAAAACTATTAAGACAGATAAAAAACTTCGAGATAACACGATGAACCTCATTATCTCTGAAGTAGTTCCTATGTTTGAACCTGAGACAATTATTGTTGAATCTCCCGTTGATGTTAATCCTCCGCGGGAAAGCGGCAATCAAATTAAAATAAAGGGAATTTCAAAGAAATGGAGACTGGTTAAGGCCGAGGCCAATGGAAAGCAGCGTGGTGGACAGCCAGACATGGCACTACAGATGCTTAAGGACTTTCTTTCTGAATGTCAAGCCATATCAGGAGTTGATAATGTAATCGCAGAAATTTCTACTGAAATTGCGAAATATAATATCACTCAAGCACCAATTGTCAACCATAATTCAATTAAATCATTTGAACGGCAATGGCGAGAGATTAAAGCTACAGCGAAAGGAAAAGTCAGGTCGGGAAATTTATCTGATGCTCGTTCCATTCTTCAAAGTTTTCTCAATTCTTTGCAAAAGGAATCAGGAACAGACCGTCTTATTAGCTCCGTTCAAAACGAACTTTCATTGATTGCCGCTGATGAACCTAAGCGAGCTAAATCCAGGCATAACGATGGTGACATTCACCCTAACGGCAAATGGGTTTGGGTTGCTTCTGCGGCTAACGGAAATGGTGACTGGCGCGTTATTGGTGGAAGAATTCACAATCAGACCAAGCAATATAAAGAATCCGCCAGAGAAAAGAATAACGATGGAGATTCTTTAATAGCACAAGGTAAACTCAAGGAAGCTCGCGATTGGTA
Organism: uncultured Candidatus Saccharibacteria bacterium; assembly: GCA_947570505.1. GTDB lineage: Bacteria > Patescibacteriota > Saccharimonadia > Saccharimonadales > Saccharimonadaceae > Nanosyncoccus. The sequence continues at coordinate 7,270 of CANOTH010000025.1, read as the reverse complement.
TAGGAGCCAAAACAACAACGTTATGGCTTGTATACTTTCTGACATAATACGTTCTCAAAAAGGCGTGGAATTAAGGAAAGCCGCTATCGAAGAATATAGAAAATCAAAAAATCGCGAACAAATTTCCCGTATCATCAAAGAGATTGAAGAATATATAGATTTATGCGAAAAAGCTGGTCTCAATTCTTCTGAATATAAAAAACTGCTTGCAGACTACCGAAAAATATAATCATATAATATCAACAACAATGGCAAAAAAATTCGACCTTTCAAAAGGTGAAAAGTTCTCACTCGGCAAAGGTGATGAGCTTTCAGCAATTCAGGTTGACCTGAATTGGAAATCAGGTGCAGACCTTGATGCATCCGCGTTCCTCCTTAACGATGATGGTGTAATAACCGAAGATGCTGACTTTGTTTATTACAAGTCCAACAACCGTTCCGAAGCTTACGACCGCACAAAATTCGGCAGCAAGAAAAACTGGCGTGACAACACTGTCCCTGTCAGCTTCGATGGCTCAGTAGTGGGTTCCGCTGATGACCTTGGTGATGGAGAAGATGATGGCGGTGAGGAAGCAGGCGAAACCATGCACGTTGACCTTTCAAAGGTACGCCCCGAAATCACAGAAATAGTCTTCTGCGTAACCATTTACGATGAGGAAGGTAAAACAACATTCAAGAATGTTCGCGATCCTCAAATCGTTATCACAAACGAAGAAACTGGCGAAGAACTGTGTTCCTACAATCTCAAAGAGCACTTCTCATCTGAGACAGCTGTAGTTGCCGGTGCTCTCGTTCTTAACGAAGATGGAGACTGGGAGTTTGAGGCTATAGGTAAGGGCTACGATGGTGGTCTTCAAACCCTCGTTGACATGTACCAATAAAGTAAGCTATGGGTAAATTCAACCTCAAAAAACTCGATGGTGGCGATAGATTTGCCATATCGAAAAGTCTTGGTCTCGACAATATCCGTGTCGAGCTGACATGGGAAAAAGGGGATTTAGACACGCAAGCATGGCTTCTGAATCTTGACGGAATCATTGTTAATGACGAGGGTTTCGTATTCTACAACTCTGTAAATCGTACTGAAAAGTTCGATCGCGCCAAATTTGGCAATAAGAAAAACTATCTTGATTCTACTCGTCCTATGAGTGCCGACGGAGCAGTCCTCGGAGCAAAAGACGAGATGGAAGGAGGTATTGAAACTATCAATATCTGTCTTAACAAGATAGCTCCTGAAGTGCAAGAAGTTGCAATCTCCGCAACCGTATACATCCCTAATGATGATAATGTCGAGACATTTGGCGAGGTTGAAAACGCCAAGATTACTGTTATCGATGAAGAATCCGGCGAGGCTCTATGTTTCTATGAACTCAGCAAAGATTATAAATCTGAAGATGCCCTCGTTGCCGCTCGTTTTATAATCAACAATGAAGGCGAATGGGAATTTGAAGCAGTCGGTAATGGTTATAACGGAGGTTTGCAGACTCTTGTTGATATGTATACAGAAGAATAAAATTCATTCATTATGGCAAAACAAGACAAAAGCAAGTTCCAATTAAATAAAGGAACTGATCACGGCTTCGACATTTCAAAGGGAGGAAAACGTAAGTTCGACCTCACTAAGGATGACGATGGACCGGTTGTTGCTTCTGTAGCACAACCACAACCAACAGATTCGGTTAATTCAGTTAACCCGACCCCCGAACCAGAAGAGAAAAAGAATGGCAAGTGGCTTTGGGTAATACTGGCTATAATTGTTATCATTCTTCTGATTTGGTGGTTGCTTCCCGGTAAATCAACAGAATCCTCACCTATAGTTGAGGAAGAAACTATTGAGGAGGTAACAACACCCACTGAAAATACTGAGGAAGTGTCCAATGAAGCAGAAATTCCTTCCGGAGGAGATGCTGTAGAAGAAAACGCCAATAATGACGAAAGTTCTAATCCATCAGAGGCTGTTGTAAATACTCAAGAAACCACCCCTGCTGCCACACAAACCACGAACAATGTTGCCACTAACAATGCTTCATCTGTCGTTTCCAATGACGTTGAAGCTGAAGCTCTGAAAGTTATTCGTGGCGAGTACGGCATTGGACAAGAGCGTAAGAATAGGCTTGGAAACCGATACGACGCTATTCAACAGCGTGTTAATGAACTTAAACGGGAAGGCGCATTCTAACGCAGCCTGATGTATCCTTTGGGGTGAAGAGGTTGAGTTTACTTGGCTTCTTCACCCTATTTCTTAAACAATACTTCGATATTATATGCCAAATAATCATACTTATAATGGCTTGACCGACGCGGAAGTGTTGGAGAGCCGCAAAAAGAATGGTGTCAACATTCTGACACCTCCCGAACAAGACCCTTGGTGGAAAGAATTTCTGGATAAATTCTCCGATCCACTGATTATTATCCTGCTGGTCGCAGGTGTTTTGTCCATCGGAATCTCATTTTATGAGTTTTTCGGACTTGGTCAGGACTGGAAAGTGTTCTTTGAGCCAATTGGCATTTTTGTCGCCATCGGTCTTGCTACGACACTTGCCTTCATCTTTGAGCAAAAGGCCAACAAAGCCTTTAAGATTCTCAATCAGGTAAATGACGATGAGCTGGTAGAAGTAATGCGAAATGGCACGATGACCACTATTCCCCGCAAGGATGTGGTTGTCGGCGACATCGTGATTCTCAACACCGGTGATGAGATACCTGCCGACGGAGAATTGCTTGATGCCGTTACTCTGAGTGTCGATGAATCGACTCTTACGGGAGAGCCACTCTGCGCTAAGACCACCGACAAAGCACATTTTGACAAGGATGCGACTTATCCATCAAACCATGTAATGCGTGGCACAAAGGTCATGGAAGGTCATGGTGTCATGCGTGTGCTGAAGGTGGGCGACGCGACTGAAATGGGTAAGGTTTTTGAGGAAGCTCAGATTGATGATTCCGTTAAAACACCCCTCAATGAGCAGCTTGACGGTCTCGCTGACTGGATTACAAATGTTAGCTACGTTTTTGCCGGTCTCATAATCGTTGGTCAGTTGATTCACTTCCTCGGATGGGGAGCATGGCAAGCGTGGACTCTGATAATACCTGTGGCACTTTTCTTCTGGCTTGTCATCAAGAAATTTGAAGACTGGTCAAAAGCCAAGTGTATTCTCACAATCGCAGGATTCTTCATTATCTTCTTTGCGATGGTGATTGGAGCGTTCTCTATGCTCAATCCCGGTGCCGACAGTGCCACATGGTCGCTACTTCTTGCCCATACGCTGAAGACGCTGATGGTAGCAGTTACGCTTATAGTCGTTGCGGTTCCTGAAGGTCTGCCAATGGCAGTAACTCTCTCTTTAGCATACTCGATGAGCCGTATGCTCAAGACCAACAATCTTGTCCGCAAGATGCACGCCTGTGAGACAATGGGCGCCACCACTGTGATTTGCACCGACAAAACCGGTACTCTGACACAGAACCAGATGCAGGTTTACAAGACCAATTTCTTCGGCGAGCCTTCCAACGAAGTGCTTCATGAAGGCATTGCTGTAAACTCAACAGCCCAGCTTGACCTCTCGGGAGAACAGCCTCAGGTACTCGGCAATCCTACAGAAGGTGCGTTGCTGCTCTGGCTCAAAGAGCGCGGTGCAAATTATCTTGACCTCCGCAACGGTGCGACCCGACTTGAAGAGCTTCCGTTCACTACAGAGCGTAAGTATATGGCTACCGTGGTGAAATCGGCAACCGGTAAGAACATACTATACGTCAAAGGTGCTCCCGAAATTGTATTCGCAATGTGCAAGAACACCTGTGGTGTGACAAAGGCTGAAATAGACGCACAGCTGCTTGAATATCAGAATCAGGCAATGCGTACTCTCGGCTTTGCATATCAGGAACTGGGAGACAAGGATGCGACTATTGCCGACGGAAAGGTAGTAGCCAATAAACTGACATTTCTGGGTATCGTCGCTATCTCCGACCCGGTTCGTGTTGATGTCCCTGATGCTGTAAATGAAGTGATAGATGCAGGAATAAAGGTTAAGATTGTAACCGGTGACACCCCTGGAACAGCGAAAGAAATTGGCCGTCAGATCGGCTTGTGGAATGATGCCACCGACACTGACCGCAATATAATAACAGGCCCTGAATTTGCCGATCTTTCAGACAAGCAACTCAAAGAACGCGTCGGCGAACTTAAAATCATTGCCCGTGCGCGCCCGATGGATAAAAAGCGCCTTGTAGAAGCACTTCAGGCCAACAACGAAGTCGTAGCCGTAACAGGTGACGGTACAAACGACGCTCCTGCGCTCAAAACCGCCCATGTGGGCCTTTCGATGGGAGACGGCACATCTGTTGCCAAAGAAGCATCCGACATCACTATCATCGACAATTCATTCTCATCAATCGGTAGAGCCGTGATGTGGGGCCGTTCACTCTACAAGAACATCCAGCGATTCCTCCTGTTCCAGCTCACAGTCAACGTCGCTGCCTGCTTCCTTGTGCTGTTCGGCTCGTTCATGGGAACCGAATCCCCGCTTACCGTTACACAGATGCTTTGGGTAAACCTCATCATGGATACCTTCGGTGCAATGGCACTTGCCTCTCTGCCTCCTTCTCAGAGAGTAATGGACGAAAAGCCTCGTAAGCGTGAAGCCTCCATTCTCTCAAAACCGATGCTCTGGGAGCTTTGCAGTGTAGGCATTATCTTCTTTGCCATCACCCTTGGATTCTATTGGCTGTTCAACCATGCCGAGGTTACTTCTATTCCGCAGATGTTCCACACTGCAATCGGTGCAGTGTCTGAAATGACTCCATACGAAGCAACCCTTCTGTTCTCGATATTCGTCTGGACACACTTCTGGTATATGTTCAATGCCCGCAGTTTTGAGACTGGCGAAAGCGTGTTCAGGCTGAAAATGAGTCAAGGCTTCTGGACTATTGTTGGCATCATAGTTATCGGCCAGCTGTTCATCACAGAGATTGCATACGAGTTCTTCAATGTTGAGCCGATGCTCCACACCCTTGACTGGAGTTTTAATCCTTCAGGTGCTATCGACCTCGTCATAATCGTAACTGCTTCATCCCTCGTCATGTGGGTTAGGGAAATCTACCGATTGTTCAAAAAATAAAACTGAAATCCCGATAGCGCATCGGGGCAATCCCGGTGCGCCATCTATTCTCCCACCAATTATGAATATTCCCGGATTATCATTTTCATGGAAAAGAGCTCTCGGCATAACGCAAGCCAAACAACAGTTTGCGCGGCAGACTGGAATTCCCACATCAAAAGCGGGCCTTGAACGAAAAATTGGCAAAGTTATTATAAAATCAAATTTCGGTAAAAAATAGACACCTCTTTGCCAATATAGTTTGGTTTGGTTCGGTTCGGGAATTATATATGCCCGATGAACAGAACCTATCATGACTGGATAAAATAAAAAACTGCTATCTCAGTCTTTCTCTCCTGATTGTTCTGCTGATCTATCGGCTACTTCTAGGTTTATGCGTCCACAAACAAGTCATCGGCTGTGATTTGCGAATGGATGCTGTTCATTGAATATGAGTTCTTCACAAGTCCGGAACTTGTTATCATTGTCAAGGCGATTCCTTTGCGAGTCTTTGTCAACTGACGAAATAAAGTTGCCTTGTTGCGTAGATTTTCCATATATTTCTTGTCAATGGTATATGGACCATCGGAATATTTTATTTCACAAAGATTTATTGCCTTGTCACTGCGGTCTATCAGCAAGTCTATCTGCGCTCCGGGATGTTCGTCAGTGGCAGCGGTGCGCCATGAGTATTCGTTAGTGATAACTCCGCTTATCCCAAGAGCCTTCTTTATCTGCTCTGAGTGCAAAAGGCATAAACGCTCAAAAGCGAGTCCGCTCCATGTGTTAAAGATAGGTGCCATCTGTACTTTAGACCAGTAATTCGCATCAGTATTCTTCTTGCCTTCCATAAATTTGAAATAGAAGATCGTGAAATTATCAATAAGCTGATAGAGGGCATTCTTTGTCTTAGAACCAATAGCCTGATAACGTCGGATAAATCCGCAATTTTCCAAATCTTCCAGATACTTTGTAAGCAGCCCACTGGTTGCAATATTAGCGTTTACGATGATTTCATCACGTGTCATTCCGATTTTCTTTTTTGCTAACGCAGTTATGATATCTAGATATGGTTCGGGCTGTTTGAATAATGATGAATATAGCTCATTAAACTCATTCCCCAATTTAGGAGTCTTCCCAAAGAACAATGCGTCTAAATTCTGTGGCAGACTTAACGATTTGTTGAGTAGCGACCAATAGAATGGTATGCCTCCCAAAATCATATAAGCCTCCATAATTTCTTGCCGTTCTATTGATAGATTTATGCTTTTGGCGTATAACTCACACTCATGCAGATTGAAAGGCTGTAGGTGAATTTGATTGTTCAATCTATTATGCAAGCCACCTCTATTTCTCAGTATCTTCTTTACCATCCAAGAGGTCGCTGAACCACAAACTATAAGGAGTATGTCTTTTCTCGCGGATGCCCAACCATTCCAGAAGTTCTCAAAGGCAGACATAAAACTTGATTTAGGAGCATCCATCCAAGGCAATTCATCCAAGAATACAACCTTTTTCCCTTCCGGCAGTTCCTTAAGAAACTGTTCAAGCATATAGAAAGCCTCGATCCAATTGTTTGGCTTTACACTACTCTTATAGCCGTGATCTTTCAGAGACAGGTAAAATCGTTGTAACTGTTCCTTCGTTGTGGCTTTAGCCATTCCGGAGTAAGAAAACGCAAATTTATCATGAAAAACCTCTCTAACAAGATATGTCTTTCCTATTCTTCGGCGTCCGAATATGGCGACAAACTTGGATTCTGCTGAATCGTAGGCCTGTCTAAGTTCCTGTATCTCTTTCTCTCTTCCTATCAGCATATAAGATGTTTTTATACTGCAAAGATATGAAATATTTCCGACATCGCATTACCAAATCTCTGTTTTTTTTATGAGATTTGGAAGCGTGACGCATTACCAACCTATAAATCACATCTAAGACAAATGCATCACACTTCCAAATCTACTTTTTTGCACCACTTTTGGAAACGTGATGGCAGATTTGGATAGGGGCAATCGTGATTATCCATCTCTTTATAGACTGTATATGAGGTGTACGAGAGTGCCAAATCGCATATTTTTTACACACATTTGGCACCGTAGTGGAAAATGATATTGAGTTCGGTTTGGTTCGGGCTATATATATGCCCGACAAACTAAACCAAACTATATATGTGG